>NZ_RYDK01000004.1:337701-390173 GCF_003970375.1 Flavobacterium sp. ZB4P23 | reverse complement strand
AATCCCTTTTTTTTAAACTTTTCTTAACTTTTTCTTTAACTAGCTGATATCTCGTTTTTTGAAGATCAAAGTTTTTTAAATAATCCTAATTCTTAACTCCCCTTTTAATCCGTTTCAATCCTAAATCACCTTTTTATCTATCCTCACAAAGCTTTAATCTCCATTCCCTTTTTTTGAAACCTATCCAAATCACGCTTTATTACACTTTTTATGCGCTTCCTTCTTTTTCATTTACTGAAAATTAACGCCAACATACCCTATCCTAACAAAAGAGCACAACAGATTAAAAGGTTTTCTCCTATATAGTGTAAGGTCTAAATTCTACTATTGCTTTTATATCCTATATATAAGGTGTCATGAGAAACAACTAAATATTCTGGTTTCCAAATCTTCGCGTTAGGGATAGTAGTGGAAAGCCCGCAAGAAAGTGGAGTGAAACACAACTTTATGAGGACTTGTAGCGGATAGCCCGACCGTTTATAAAAAAGAGAGGCTACTATCGATATTGATAATAGTCTCTCTTTTTTATAAATGGGAACGCACTAATGATAATCTAATCGAAACGTATGGCTTTGACTGGAGAAATTTTAGTTATTATATAGGACGGAATTAATAATACAAAAAAACAAACGGTCACAGTAAGTAGGTTTAGCACTAGGATATATCCCCAATTTAAATAAACTGGTGCTTGGTTTACATAATAGTTTTCTGGATTCAACTGGATCACGCCAAATTGTTGCTGGAGTAACAATAGTGCTATTCCGATTAAGTTTCCCCAGAAAAGCCCTCTTACGATAAGATAGAAGGCATTATATAGAAATATTTTCCGGACGGACCAATTATTGGCTCCTAACGCTTTTAGGATTCCTATCATTTGGGTTCGTTCGAGAATTAATACTAATAGTGCAACCACCATGTTGATTGTGGCCACAAGAATCATGACAACTAATATAACGATGATATTAAAATCGAATAGCTGAAGCCATTCAAATATATAGCTGTATTTTTCTAGTATGGTTTTACTATCTAATGTAGAAGCTGTTTGTGCATAGACTTGTTCTCCGGTAGCTTCGATAGTATTAAAATCGTCAACAAAAACTTCGAAAGCACCAATTTGATCTGGAGTCCATTTATTGATACGCTGCATGTGACGAATATCTCCTATTATATAGGTTGCATCGAATTCCTGAAAACCGGAATTGAAGATTCCTGTAATTTTAAATCTCCGAATATTGGGCAACTGATTTTGATTTTCTTTGATGAAGAATGTATTGAACAGATCTCCTACTTTCAAATTCAACCTATTGGCAAGGAATTGAGACAATAACACTTCTTGATTCACATTTTTTGAATAATCAGGTAATTTGCCTGAAACCAGATACTCTTTTATATTATCCCATTTGTAATCATTCCCCACTCCCTTGAAAATAATTCCTTCGAAAGCGGTTTCGGTTCTAATAATTCCTGCTTTACTGGCAATGGCTTGAATATGCTCCACTTCAGGAACAGCAGTAAATTTTGGATAAAAATCTTGTTTTTTAGAAATTGGAACTACCGTGACTTCGGATTGATTGTTGTCATAATTGGAAATAACGATGTGTCCGTTGAAAGCCGCAACCTTCTCTCGGATTTTTTGTTGCAGTCCAATTCCTGTCGCTACCGAAATAATCATCATAATCATACCAATTGCAATTGCTGAAATAGCAATTTTTATAATTGGAGCAGATATGCTACTTTTATAATCTTTAGCAGTTATGAGTCTTTTGGCTATGAAATATTCTAAATTCAAAATTTATAGTTTGCAACAAAG
This sequence comes from Flavobacterium sp. ZB4P23, assembly GCF_003970375.1. NCBI lineage: Bacteria > Pseudomonadati > Bacteroidota > Flavobacteriia > Flavobacteriales > Flavobacteriaceae > Flavobacterium > Flavobacterium sp. ZB4P23. Next base: position 388,363 of record NZ_RYDK01000004.1, on the reverse strand, counting down.
ATACATAAAGTTTTTTGCCACAGATTAAACAGATTTAAACAGATCAAAAATAGTACTATGAAATATTTTAGCTATACTTACCTCTTATTATTGACATTAGTTGTACAATCCTCTTGTGGAAGTTCTACAAAAAACAATCAGTATAGCAGCAGTACAGATAGCTTGCCAAAAATCCATTTCCAACCATTTTTTAGACCACATCAAATACCAATATTTAAAACGGGAGCCGATAATTACGAAAAATATATTTCTCTGTTAGAAAATAAAACAACAGGAATTGTAACCAATCAAACGGGAATTCTATCTGACAAAACCCATTTTGTTGATTTTTTACTTTCCAAAAATATCAATGTGCAAACTATTTTTGCTCCAGAACATGGTTTTCGTGGCACTGCTGATGCGGGAGAACATGTGGTTGATGGAAAAGATTCTAAAACCGGGCTGCCAATTATTTCTCTATACGGTGATAATAAAAAACCAAAACAAGAACACCTCGCTGGAATCGATATCATGATTTTCGACTTGCAAGATGTAGGCGCACGATTTTATACTTACATCTCCTCGTTACATTACATCATGGAAGCTTGCGCTGAAAACAACATTCCGCTTTTAGTTCTTGACAGACCAAATCCGAATGGAAGTATAGTCGACGGTCCAATTCTTGAACCAGAATTTACCAGTTTTGTAGGCATGCATCCAATTCCTTTGCTACATGGAATGACAATTGGCGAGTATGCTAAAATGATAAATGGAGAGAAATGGCTGAAAAATGGCATTCAATGCAAATTGACCGTTATTCCGTGTATTAATTACAACCGAAAAATGAATTATAGTTTACCTGTAAAACCGTCACCGAATCTTCCAAATGATCAAGCCGTGAATCTTTATGCAAGTTTGTGTCTGTTTGAAGGCACAAATGTAAGTGTGGGTCGTGGAACTGAAAAACAATTTCAGATTTATGGTTCTCCGTATCTACCAAAAAGTGATTTTAGTTTTATACCCAAACCAAATTTTGGCGCACAAAATCCAGTTTACAATGGCGTGAAATGTTATGGGGAAGATTTATCAACACATACAAAGGTCAGTAAACTAGAATTAAAATGGTTGATTCAAGCCTATCAAAGCACAACGGAAAAATCGAAATTCTTCAATCCTTTTTTTACCAAACTTGCAGGAACTAAAAAACTGCAACAGCAAATAGAAAATGGAATTTCCGAAAATGAAATCAGAAAAAGCTGGCAGAAAGGACTTATTGAGTTTAAAGCAATGAGAATGAAATATTTGATATACTAATTCTCACCCCCCTTCCGATCCCGAAGTTTCGGGACGGGACTCTACAAAGCAGAGGGAGACAAAATAGAAAATTTTTAAAGCGGCATTTTCTTTTTCATTTCCTCTACAATATTAAACGCTGCCGGGCATATCGCTACGTTTTTCAGGGTTAAGTCTGTAATTTGCTGGAATTTTTTTCGATCCGTATGCGGGAATTCTCTACACGCTTTTGGACGTACGTCATATATCATGCACGCATTTTCATTGTCGAGAAAAGTACAGGGTACACTTTGCAAAACATAATCTCGGTCTTCATCGATTTGAAGGTATTGCTGGATAAACTGTTGTGGCTTTTGGCGTAGGTATTTTGAAACACGCTCAATGTCGGCATCCGTAAATAAAGGTCCCGTAGTTTTACAACAATTAGCACACTTTAAACAATCCGTTTTCTTGAATTCAGCATCATGCAAATCTTGCATCACGTAATCCAAATTCTTTGGTGTCTTTTTTTTCAGCTTATCAAAATACTTTTTGTTTTCGATATGCTTATCTTTGGCTTCCTTAGGGAGATTGTTTAAAATATGTTTCAAATTTAAAGTTTAAAGTTGGAACCACAAAAGTAACAAACTTGAATCCTTTAACCTTAAACTTTAAACAAAAAAAGATGAAAGACCTTTTTGGCAAAGCCATACTTGATTTTCAAACCAATAATTCACCCGAAGATTTAATTACGGAAACTACAATATCTGAAGAAGATGAAATGAGCGTTGCCTACTTGTTTCGTTCTTATGATGAAATGCCCCAAATGGAACAAAAAGCGTTACAACTTGCCAAAGGTAAAATCCTGGATGTTGGCTGTGGCGCAGGAAGCCATAGTTTATCTTTGCAAAACGAACGCAATCTAGACGTAACCTCTATTGATATTTCAGCAAATGCTATTCAAGCGTGTACCCTTCGCGGACTTAAAAAAGCGAAAGTTCAGGATGTGCTGACATTAGAAAACGAGAAATACGACACCATACTCCTATTGATGAATGGTGCGGGAATGTGCGGTAAACTTAAAAACATCCCGAATTTCCTTTTAAAACTAAAATCATTATTGAATCCTGGCGGACAAATTCTATTAGACAGTTCTGATATAATTTATATGTTTGATGACGATGAAGATGGCGGAAAGTGGATTCCTTCCCAAAAGGAATATTATGGAGAAATCGTTTTTAATATCTCCTACAAAGGCGAGAAGGAAAAACCATTTGACTGGATGTTTATTGATTACAATACTTTACAAAATGCAGCATTAGATCACGGATTACATTGTGAGTTAATTCTTGAAGGCGAACATTTCGACTATTTAGCAAAACTTTCCATTTAGAAAACACATAAAGCTACTTAGTATGAGAAATTCAGCGGTGGAAAAATTACGTTATCCTATTGGGAAATTTATCAGACCCGAGATCTATTCAAGTGAATATCTCCATAATAAAATAAAAGAAATCGCAAGTTTTCCAGAACGATTGAAAAACGAAGTCATTCATTTGACAGAGGAACAACTCGAGACACCATACCGTCAGGATGGCTGGACGATTCGTCAAGTCATTCACCATTGCGCCGACAGTCACATGAATTGTTTCGTTAGAATTAAATGGACATTAACTGAAAATAAACCGCTAATAAAAGCGTATCACGAAGATTGTTGGGCAGAATTACATGATAATTTAACGATGCCCATTCAACCCACACTTTCATTTCTTGACGGATTGCATTTTCGTTTGGCATATATAATGAACAGTCTTTCTGAAGCAGATCTTGAAAAATCTTTTATACATCCCGAACATAATACCGTTATTCAATTGAAGGAAATAATTGGAACCTATGCTTGGCATGGAAACCACCACTTAGCGCATATTACCGAATTGAAAAAAGAAAAAGGCCGGTAGTATAAGGAGCTATTTCCAGCTATTCGCTATATCTTTTTTTCTCATTAAAAAAATGAGAAAAAAAGGATGTCGCTACTATCTGGGCTAGGAAATCTGCTAACAAGAAGTAAGCCTTCCGAAAATTAATCAGTATCTGTTTTAATTCAAAACCCCAAACAGCACTTGTTGTTTGAGGTTTTTAAGTATTAAGGAATATTCAAATATTTATGTGTTTGCAACGAAACACGCCATTTTGGGTTGTTCATTACATAATCAACAATTAACGGAGTCATTTCTTCTTTTTTACTCCATTCCGGTTGAAGAAATAAAATAGCATTCTCATTTACCTTATCAGCTTGCTCTTCGGCAAAAATAAAATCATGTTTATTGTAAATAATCACTTTTAATTCCTGTGCGTTATCATACACCGTTTGAGTTGGTAATTTGTTTTTCTTTGGCGACAAACAAATCCAATCCCAAGTTCCTGTAAGCGGATAAGCCCCAGAAGTTTCTATGTGCACTTTTCTATCACTATCTTTTAGCTTTTGTGTTAGCAAGCTCATGTCCCACATCAATGGTTCACCACCAGTAACCACAACAGTTTCTGAATATTTACTTGCATTGGCAACAATTTGATCAATATTAGTTGGCGGGTGTAGCGCCGCATTCCAGCTTTCTTTAACATCACACCAATGACAACCTACATCACATCCGCCAATTCTAATAAAGTACGCAGCTGTTCCGGTATGGTATCCTTCCCCTTGAATGGTGTAAAATTCTTCCATTAAAGGAAGCATTGCACCTTTATTAACTTCTAACTGTATTTCTTTTGATAACATTCTTTAATTTTAAAGTGCAAAGATAGTTAATTAGAAAAGGAGTCCATTTGCAAACACAGACTAAAATGATAAACTTTCAATAAGCCAAAAAAGGCGTGTATTAAACCGTTTTAAAATAATTAATCCAACTCTGAAGACAACGATCCTAAAATAGGAGCACAAAAAAACCGATAGCCAAAGACTATCGGTTTTTGATATTGAGACAAATTTTTATTGTTTCAAAATTTTTATTGATTCTGTTGCATAATTATTAGCAGGGTCTAATGCTAATGTTTTTTTGAAATATTCAATAGCTTTAGGCTTGTCTGTATTAGCAAAACTGGCTGCCATATTATTGTAACATTCAATAAACTTAGTTTTTACTGCAGGTTTTGCTATTTCCTCAGCACCTAATTCCATTGTTTTTAAAAGATAATCTTCATAATTTTTCACCATCAAGTCATCTTTTTCAAGTAATCTATTGGTTCTTGCTTTATACAAGTATGCTTCTAAATAAGTAGGAGAAGCAACTAATACTTTATCAAAAGCAGCATCTGCTTTTGATAAAGCAATTGCATCTACTTTTTCGCCTTCCTTTTTGTTAATATTGGCATAGTAATTCGCTAGACCAAAATAGACGTTGTCATCCAGATAATTAGTAGACTCAGGAGAACTGGCTCCAGATTCAAATACAGCTGCAGATTCTTTGTATAGTTTTTGAGAAAATAATTTTTTACCAATATCACTCAAATCTTGAACCGCTAATGGCTCCATTTCGATTGCTTTTTTAAGACCTTTCATTCCTGAATCAAAAGCAACGGAGTCTATAGCTAATCCATCTTCGCTAGTCCCTTTTTTTATTTTAGTCAAACCTAAATACAAATAATCTTTAGCGATTACTTTATTAGTTGGGGAAGCGATAAAACTTTCCAATGATTTCAATGCTAAATCAACATTTCCATTTTCATAAGCCGCATATCCTAAATAACGATAGATTCTTGGATTAACTTTGTCCAATTCGATCATTTTGTTAGCTTCCGCTTCCAGTGCAACATAATCCTCTATCAAGATTAGAAAATCAGCTCGACGCATTCTAGAGTTAATCGAGTAATCGGTTAAAGCCATATATTTATCGTAATAGCCAATTGCTTTTTTATAATTCACAGCCGCTTGAGAAGGTTTATTACGTGCAATTTTATAATAAGTCTCCGCTAATTCTCTATACACTGGTCCATAGTTAGGATTAATAGCAATAACCTCTTCATAAGCTTTTAAAGCTTCGTCATACGATTTTGCTCCTTTAAGCAAAACACCCAGTTGCATTTTTGCTCTTAGCAAAGAATTATCTGCTTGAAAAGCACTTCTATAAGCTACATAAGCTTCATTTTGTTTGCTATCACCATAGTAAGCATCACCAAGGGCAAGCTGTAACTGTGCATCATCTGCATTTTTTATGGCAGCGCGATTCAAAATAGCGATTGCATTTTTATAATCGGGCTTTTCAGCATTCATATAGGCTCTTGCTTGGTAAACGTACTCTGCAAAATCCTTTCTTTTCATGTCTTTGGTGGCCAATACAAATTTTGCTTGAGCTGCCGCAACATCATTGTTATCTAAATCCATTTGACCTAAGCCAATGTAATTCAAATTAGCTTCATCAGAAGCTGTTAATCCTTTTTGGAAATAAATTTTGGCGGAATCTTCTACATTTTGAGTAAGATATACATTCCCTAAAGTAAAAAAAGCAGCTCCATTAGATGGATTCTCCTTAATAATTGATTTTAAAATTGCCTTCGCACTTTCGAACTGTTCTGCATCGATCGCTTTTTTTGCTTGATCAATATCTTGCGCTTGACTTGCAAATGCCGATGCTAATAATGCAACACTAAACGTTTTTAATTTATTCATTTTCATTGTAGTTAATTTAATTTTTATCATTGTATATTTTTTTTCTAACCTGAATTAATCTACTCGGTGTTCGTACCGGCAGTAAACCAGATTTAAGTATTATCCGCTGTCCTCTTTCACCTGCTACAAAAGAGGCAAAACCCATTCCTAATCCAGAAGAACCCTGACAATTTATTATATACAAATCACGTGCCAAAGGATAGGTTCCCTCTGCAATATTATTTTGCGATGGCGGATAATATTGATTTCCAGTAGTACTTTTAACGCTAAGCACCTTAATTTTTTTTACAATATCTTTCATAATTCCAGAAGGTTGATAAAGCCAGTTTAGCCCCACTATTCCAATCATTCCTTCATTTTCAGACACATACTTTATTACCTCTTCATTGGTTTTAAAAGAAAAAATCCCCTTTTTCGGAAGTTCTGACACACCCGCTAATTCATTCATATAACGAACAGTACTGGAATTTGGATTATCAAAAACCAATCCCTTTATTGCCGTTTGAGACTTCCCTTGCAGAAAGGCTATAATGTCATTTAAAGCGACTAAGGTATCCTTAATTTTCTCATTTGCGATTAAAGCAATCCCATCAGTAGCGAAAGGAGTCACTTTTGGAATAATTTTTTTACCCTCAAAAATCTTATTTTCCTCAGCATTTAATTTTCTGGATAAAATGGCAATACTTAATGAATCATTTAGCAATGATCGGAGCACTTCTTTTTCAGATTTAGCATTCAACGTTATTTTTGCAGGATACACACTTTCAAAAACCGCTATCTGATCCTCAATCACAGGTTGTAATGTTTCATCAACTAGTATCGTTGTAGAACCTTTTAAAATAGTTTCTTTATTTTCCTTAGATCCTTCCGTTTTTTTACATGCAAAAAGAAATGCAAACAAAGAAAGAAAAATAAAATACGGAATTATAGCTGTTTTTTTCATGATCTAGTTGGTATTATTAATAAGTCGGATGAATCTAAAAAAAGAATATACAATAAGAAGCAAACCAAATGCTATTCTATATCCAGTATCCATTACTATGGGAAATTCTTTCATAAAGATAATAAATAAACCCAAAACCAGATAAACTAAAAAAAACATAATTCCTAAAACGAGAAGAAATCGCTCTTTGAGCGATTTCTTCTGAATATTAATACGTATGCTCTTTAACATTAATTTGCCGTTTGAATTGTAATTGGTAAAGAATACAGCACTCTGACTTTTTTACCATTTTGTTCACCCGGAGTCCATCTAGGAGACTTTTTCAAAACACGAATCGCCTCTTTCCCTGTACCATAACCAATATCTCTAATTACTTTAATATCGGTTAAAGAACCATCTTTCTCTACTACGAAAGTAACATATACTTTACCATTCAACCCGTCTTCTTCAGGAGTTTGATAATTATTACCCACATACTTGTAAAATTTCTCTATCCCACCTGGAAAATCAGGTTTAACCTCAATCCCAGCAGTGTTGTAAATTTGGTTATCTACTTCTTCTACTACCGCGGCAGTACCTGTACCTACAGGCTCTACAGTCAATACTGCATCTGGATCACCTTTTATGGTCACTGCACCTAATTTTTTGTCTTTAATTTCAACAATTTTGGGTGGTTCTTCTGTAACTTCTTCCGCTTTTGCTACAACAGGTTTCACAAATTTAACCTGATCCACTTTTGGAGGTGGAGGTGGTGGTGGCGGGATGTTTTCTTTAGGCTTTTCTTGCTTTGGCGGCAACTTTACTGCTGTAATTTTAATATCTCTATTTTCCTCTACATCAGATGTATCCGGAAGCAGACTAGCAATAAGAGGGGCACTAACGGCCAAACTAAAAAGAATACTTCCAACAATAAGCGCTCTCACTGAGGTCTTATTATTTTCTTTTCTTAGTTCATACGCTCCATAACTTTTATTTCGCCCTTCAAAAACGATATCCAGCCATTGGTTTTTAAATATATCTAATTTCATTTTTCTTAATTATTAGGTTATTAGGCTATTAGATTAAAATCTTATTTACCTTCTAACAATTTTGTTTCCTCAGGTGAAAAATCATTTACAATTGCATAAGTTGGAACGCCAACAATTGCCATTTCATCAAGTATATCAACTAAGTTACGATAATTAGATTTCTTACTTGGCTTGATGATCACAATAACTCCTTTGTCTTTGTTTCCAGTATGCTCCACTACTGATTTTTTTCTAGCCAATAATTCTTTACGAATTCCGTTTTTTCCATAGGCAATATCTTTTGGACCTGCAATTGGCGTAGCCAATAAACCCATGTAATATACCACCTTATTGTTCTCACCAAGCATAATTGTTAAAGTACGATTTTCATCTACTTTAATATCCTTATTTATTTTAGGATCGTCTTCTTTATCCGGCAACCCCAAATCCATTGATTGGGGTTTTGACAACGTAGTAGTCAGCATGAAAAATGTGATCAATAAGAATGCCAAATCCACCATAGCAGTTAAATCTACTTTTGAATTTTGTTTTTTACTTCTTACTTTACCACCTTTTCCGCCTCCACCGTCGCCGGTATTTAATTCAGCCATTGTAGTGTATGTTTTTTAATTAAAAATCTTCTCCTCTTAAACCAGTAACTAAATTAAAGCTATTGATTTTTTGATCTTGTAAAATATCCATCACCTTTTTAATTGCCTGATATTCTTCTTTTGCATCCCCTTTTATGGCTATTTGCAATTCTTTATCAGCAATTTCAATATTGGCAATACGAGCATTTTGTATCCAATCCGCTAATTGATTATCAAGTGAATCTTTTGGAATACCTGGTTGGTTTGCTTTTCCTCTGTCTGCAGCTTTCATCTCTATGATTTGCTTCAAACTTTGAATTGGCACACCAAAACCATCCATCAGTGCAAATTTATCAGCATCATCAGCTGAGAATTCAACACCATATTTTTGACCCATTAATTCTAACGTTTTTTTACGAACTTCTCTTCCTTTTAGATCAAAGAATACTTTTCCTTTTCCAATAGTAATTGTAGCCAAATCTGTCTCAGGCAATTTTGTCTGAACTGTAGAAGAAGGCGTGTCTACCGGCAATGCTTCTGGTACTTTAGCTGTAGCGGTCAAGATAAAGAACGTAAGCAAAAGAAACGCAACATCACACATCGCAGTCATGTCAATTGACGTTGACTTTTTTGACATTTTTAGTTTAGCCATTATCTTTTTTATATTTTATTTTGACGCACATGACGTCAAAAAAATTATTATTGTTTTAAGCTTCCTCTAAATCTTCTGTAAGTATTTACAATTGTAGTACCTGCTTCATCAATAGAATAGGTTAAATCATCAATTTTAGAAGTAAAGAAGTTATACGAAACGATTGCTAATACTGAAGTCGAAATTCCAGTTGCAGTGTTGATAAGTGCTTCAGAAATACCATTTGCAAGAGCCGCTTGATCAGGAGTACCTGCACTAGCTAATGCTCCAAACGCTTTAATCATCCCTGTTACCGTACCTAATAATCCTGCAAGAGTTCCTAAAGAAACCAAAGATGAAATAATAGTCATATTTTTCTCTAACATTGGCATTTCTAATGAAGTAGCCTCTTCGATTTCCTTGTGAATTGTTTCAGCAGCTTCTTCGCTATTGAATCCTTCTTTTTTAACATCTTGGTATTTGATCAAAGCTGATTTTATTGCATTTGCAACAGATCCTTTCTGTTTATCACACAAAGCGATAGCTCCATCAATATTCCCTTCTTTAATATCATCTTGTACTTTTTTCATAAACTGATCTAAGTTTCCTGATCCAGCTGCTTTTGAAATCACAAAATATCTTTCAAAAGAAAAAACAACAGTCATCAACAATAAACCCATCAAAACTGGTACAATTGGACCTCCTTTGTATACCATTGCCAAATAATTACCCGGTATTGGGTGTCCTGTATTTACTCCGCCTTCAAAATTGGCACCATCTCCCATTATAAAATTCCAAATCAACCATCCTACAAATACACATGCCACAATAATGATTCCTGAAATCATTCCTCCTCCGTTTGAACTCTTTTCTTTTTTAACGTTTGCCATTTTTTTTAATTTTAATAGTTTTAAATAATTTATTTTAGTTATAATAAACTTGTAGTGGAGCAAATTTATATTTTTAGTTCAAATAAAAAAACTTTTTTTAATTTTATTGTCATTAATTTTATTTCAAACAAACATTTAGCAATTTACTCATTGCATATATATCAAAATCTATAAGGAAATCATTCGTTTTACAAAAAAAAAAATACATTTTTAAGAAATATTAACATAAATTTTCAATAACCGTTTAAAAGCAGTCAAAAATATATTTTTTTATTATTAAGAGTAAAAAAGCAGGAAAACTGCATTATACCCCATAATTTCCTATTTTAGGATACTAATAGCAGCTTACAAATCCTTTTAATTCAAACTTATCATGACCAGAAAAGAAGATTTTATACAAGACATAACGCGTGGGTACCTTTCAAAAGGAGAGAGTATGACTTTGGAGGAGTACTATTAGGCGGAGAAGCTCTAGCAAATGCACCCATAAAAATTCCCTTAAAAACCTTAAACCGTCATGGGTTAATTGCCGGAGCTACTGGAACGGGGAAAACCAAAACGATCCAAGTTCTTTCATAACAACTATCCTCTTTTGGGATTCCTGTTTTAATGATGGACATAAAAGGCGATTTTAGTGGTATTGCTAAAGAAGGGAAATAAAAACAATTTATAATTGAAGGCGAGACCGTGGTTCTTACAGCAGGACAGTCCATAAAAATAGAGAAGAATACCCGTGTGCACTATTCCGATCCTTTTAATGAAGTCTGTGAATATTTAGCTATTTGCAAACCTTCATTTTCTTTAGAAAAAGTTAATAGAGCAGACTAACCCTTATATAATTTGTATCTTTATACTTTCCATAAAAAAAGTATGAAAGTTCAAAAAAAAATTATAATAGTTGGCGCTGGCTTTGCTGGATTGCGTTTGGCTCAAGATTTAGAAAATACAGATTTTGATGTTTTACTGATTGACAAAAACAACTACCATCAATTTCAACCCTTGATGTACCAGGTAGCCACAGCAAGGCTTGAACCTGCCAGTATCTCATTTCCGTTACGAAAAGTATTTCAGCATTCGAAAAATGTCCGCATTCGAATAGCTGATGTACTTCGTATTGATCCGGAGCACAAAATAGTACAAACCTCTATTGCTGATTTTGAGTACGACCATTTGATAATTGCCTTTGGATGCACGACTAATTATTTTGGAAATGCTGAAATAGAAAAATTTGCATTTCCCATGAAATCGGTGCCGGAAGCGATCCAACTTCGCAACCAAATTCTACAAACTTTTGAAGATGCCTTAATTGCTTCACCAGAAGAGCTACAATCGCTAATGAACTTTGTGATTGTTGGCGGAGGCCCTACCGGAGTAGAACTTGCAGGAGCTTTGGCAGAAATGAAAAAAAATATTTTGCCAAAAGATTATCCGGATAAAGATTTTTCGAAACTCACCATTTATATTCTTGAAGGATCTCCGAACGTATTGAACCCAATGAGTGAAGATTCCCAAAAAACGTCTCGTAAATATCTGGAGGAACTAGGTGTCATTGTAAAAACGGATACTATTGTAAGCCATTACAACGGTAAAACCGTAAGCCTGCAAAACGGAGACAGGATTGCATCCAGAAATGTGATCTGGGCAGCAGGAATTACAGGAAACACCCTGGAAGGCATTCCCAAAGAAAGTATTACCAGAGGAAATCGCTATCTTGTTGACCGATTTAATAAAATAGAAAACCTCGAAGACGTGTATGCCCTTGGTGATATTTCATTCATGGCTACTCCTAAATATCCCAATGGTCATCCGCAAGTAGCCAGTGTTGCTATAGAACAAGGAAAAGTATTAGCCACAAACTTCAAACTAAGTCTAAAAAACAAACCTCAAATCGAATACGAGTATCATGATAAGGGTTCTATGGCTACAGTAGGGAAACGAAAAGCGGTGGTCGATTTGCCAAAATTTAGTTTCCAAGGAAGATTGGCTTGGTTTACCTGGATGTTTATCCACCTTATGTTGATTTTGAGCGTCAAAAACAAACTTTCTATTTTTATCAATTGGACGTTCAGCTATTTCAATAATGACAGCACCTTACGAGTCCTACTGAAACCGGCAACAAAAGATAAATAACACCAAAAAGGACTTTGAATAGAGTCCTTTTTTTATTTTAACAATTCTAAAATGGTCTTTTCAACTACTTCTGAATCCCAGATTTCTTTGATATTTTCCATTTTTAAAATTTCTTCCATAATTGCATTTTGATAATCACCTATAGCCAACGCTTCTGTATAAGGCCGATCACTAAATGTTACACGACTGTATAGCGGAATCCATTTTTCAGGGTGCTTGTCTGAAAATGATTTTTCAATTTTCTTTTGCAAAAGGAAGTTTTCATCTGCAGTCTTAGAACTCATTTCTAAAAAATTTCGATAGGAAAGCTCTGCAATAGCATCGGCATTTTGTTTACGGGATTTTTGATATTCGGAAAAAATAGATTTCCAATCATCCCCGTACTTTTCAATCATTTCATACAGCACTGAAATATCTTCAAAACCGGCATTCATTCCTTGTCCGTAAAAAGGGACAATGGCATGACTCGCATCCCCAATCAAGGCAACCTTATCCTCATACGTCCAAGGAAAACACTTCATGGTTACTAATGTACTGGTTGGGTTCCGGAAAAAATCTTCCGCTAATTTTGGAATAACATCAACCGTATCCGGTAAATTTTTTTCAAAAAAAGCTTCTACTGACTTCCTGTCCTTTAAGGAATCAAAGGAATTTTCTCCTTCAAAGGGCATAAATAAAGTACAGGTAAAGCTTCCGTCTAAATTGGGCAAGGCAATCAACATATATTCTCCTCGTGGCCAGATATGAAACGAATTTTTATCCAATTTATGTGATCCATCCCCGTTTGCCGGAATATTTAATTCTTTATATCCAATAGGTAGAAATTCTTGCGAATAATCGAACATACTCTGGCGCTGCATGCGGTGACGAATTCTTGAAAAAGCACCATCAGCGCCAAAAACCATATCGTATTTTTTATCTTCCCATGCGCCTCTTTCGGTTTCGCCTATATGAAGCGTGGCATTTTCTAGAGTTACATCCCAAATTTTGTGCTCAAAAAAGAACTCTGCTCCTGCGGCTTCCGCCAAATCGATCATTTTTCGGTTTAAAATTCCTCTCGAAATTGAATCAATGGATTCGCCTTCCTGACCATAATTTTGAAAATTAAGCTTATCCACTAAATGAATTGCCCGTTTTTTCATGGGGATTGCGATCGCTCGAACAGCATCACCTACTCCAACTCCATCTAAGGCTTTCCAGCCGCGATTAGACATCGCTAAGTTGATAGAACGTCCTGAAAATTGTATCTTCCTGATATCTGGACTTCTATCGTAAATATGAACAGTATGACCTGCTTTACGAAGGTAAATAGCTAGTAAAGATCCGACTAGTCCAGAGCCTACAACTGCTATTTTTCGGGGAGTTTGCATTAATTTTTTATAAAAAGTTAGGCAAAATTACTGATTTAATGTTTTAATAACTTTAAAAAACAATCATTTTTTATAGGGAATAAACACCAATTTTGTAGAAGTCCTAACAATCTCCTTTTCGTTCAGTTTCATTCTTCTGAATTTTCCTGAATTATACAATTCCGCCTGATCGTTATAATGTGCACTGAATGGATTTCCGGATTGTCCCGTTGGCAAAATGGCCCAGCTATTTTCAATGTCTGAGAAATCAATAATTCTTCGTGTTGAAGGCCCGCCTTTTACTTGATACTGACCCGTTTCGGTATAATCAAAAAACAAATTATTAATCACTTCCGTTGAACCTGAAACTTCAAATGGACCAACATTAAATATAGTTCTTAAAGCTGCAATTTTACCCAACGGATGCTGATGTTCCAGAGTATGTACTTTGTTCCAGGTCCAAGCTGATACGGAATTTCCCAATTGTTTTTCTAAAGCAGCAATCGATTCCTTGAACGATAGCGACACGATTTCTCGCCTTGTTTCCGAATGGTTTTTTGTATTGATATTATCCCACCACAGTGAGTTTTTGTTTTCAAGTTGTCTGGCGATCATTTGCTTCATGATATGCGTGCCTAAAAACTGCTTGAAATTAGCAGCTCCCAGTTCGTCCTCAAAAGTATTTTTTAAATAATTAAAAATCCATTTATTATAGATTGTGGGTGCTACATCATCCAGATTATTAGAACCTTTCCATTTTTTCAAAACAGCAAAGGCTTCTTTTTCATTATTTGAAAGCGTAGTGTAATCCAGATTCGAAATTAAACGTGCTACAACGTCAGGCGCAACTGGTGATGTATTATCAAAAATCATGCTGCCCACAGTTGCCTTATTCCATTTTGTTTTTTTATTCAATAATTGCGTGATTCGTTTGGCTCTGTCTTCAGGAAGGTAATAGCCCGGATACAAAAATCCGTCTATTGCCTCTGGTTGATTATTGGCTGAATACACGTAATTCCATTTTGGATTCACCGCTGAAGGATTTTTGGAGAAATCCAAATATTCCTTGATATCGTCTTTCCCGCTCGCCCCATCCAAAATAAAATTCGGATTCACGCCTTCATTATGCTTGTATAATTTTCCTGTTGCCCACCATGCAATATTTCCTTTGGAGTCACCATACATAACATTCAGTCCCGGTGCGGCTATCAGAGCCACTCCTTTTAGAAAATCTTCCTTGCTTTCAGCGTGCGAAAGCCTATACACTGCGTCCAGAATTCGTATGGGTTGTTGGGTATAAATCCAAGACATTGCCACTGGTTTGTCCTTATCCAGCCCTACAATTAAGTCATTCATGATAGGCCCGTGACGACTCACTTTTACATTCAAAACCACATCAGTAAAATCTTTTATTTTTATAATTTTTCGGCGAATTTCATAATTCCTATACCCCGTTGGTGTTTTGTAAGCGGTCGCATTTCCAGGACTATTTTCTTCTTGGTACAAATCAATATCATCATTTTCAAACATGGTTAATCCGTACGCATAGTTACGGTTATGTCCCAATAATGGGAATGGAGTACCTGCTAAATAGCAACCGTACAATTCAAAATCCGGAGTTACTAAGTGCGCTTCATACCAAGTTCCGGGTTGCGAAAACCCAATATGTGGATCATTGGCAAAAATCACTTTTCCTTTTTTAGTTTTCTTTGGAGAAAGAACCCAGCTGTTGCTTCCTATAAAGGGTGGGATAGGGGATTGGTCTAAAAGTGAGGCTACTGATTTTGAAATAGCAGCATATTCCTGTGGCTTATGTTTTGCATTTTTTATTTTTGTGGTATTAAATGAACCGTCAATGCCAAAATCCTTGAGATAGTCCATTCCGTACTTGTTCCGAATATCCGTCAACAAAGGATCTGACTTATGGGCCATAGCAAAACTAAAAGACATGTATCCAAAAATATTGTAGACGTCTTTTATGGTAAACTTTTCTTTTTTGACACCAACTAAACTGAATTCTATTGGCGTAGTTCCCTCTGCCATATATTGGTTTATCCCCTCTAGATAGTCCATTGTCAATAGATAACTGGAACTTTTCTTATCTAAAGTTGCGATTGCTTTTGCGGAAGCTTCTTCGATTCCTAATCCGGCAAAAAACAGATCACTTTTCAATGCAACTGGTCCAAAAATTTCTGACAATCGTCCCGGAGCAATACGCCGCATCAATTCCATTTGCCACAATCGTTCTTGCGCATGTACGTAACCCAACACAACCATAGCGTCCCTTGAACTTGCCGCATAAATATGAGGCACTCCAAATTCATCAAAATAAACTGTGGTTTCCTTTCCAATATTTTTAAGTTTTAGTTCCCCTTCATAGGTTGGCTTTAAATAAAACCCATAAATCAACACAACTATTGCTGAAAGAAACAATAAAGAAAGTAAAACCAGAAGGACCTTTTTAAGTGTTTGCATCTTTACATAAATTGGCAACAAATATATAAGATTTATAAGTCAATTAGAACAATTTACTTATAATGTGTTTGTTCAAAACTAATTCAAAATAAATAATTGAGCCCTATTTGTTATTTTGTTTGATTTATTTACATTTTAATTAAACAAAAAGTATATTTGTTCAAAAGTAAAAAGATGAAACATATTTCTAAAGAAGCTATTTCCAAAATGGAAAAAATTGAAAGACTGAATTTAATCAATTCGTGCACGGGTTATAAATCAGCGAATCTTCTTGCTACAAAATCATTGGACGGAAACACTAACGTAGCAATTTTTAGCAGTATCACACATTTAGGTAGTAATCCTGCCATAATTGGATTCATTATGCGACCCACAACCGTTCCCAGAGACACCTACAAAAATATAAAAGAGACTGGTTATTTTACGGTAAATCACATCACTGCTGACATGATTGCCGATGCGCATCATACCTCCGCAAATTATGATTTAGGCGTTTCTGAATTTGATAAAACAAGCCTAGAAGAAGAATACAAGACCAATATTGAAACTCCTTTTGTAAAAGGAAGCCCTGTGCAGTTGCATTGTAAATATCTAAATGAATATTACATCCAGGAAAACAATACAATTCATGTAATTGCAGCTATCGAAAATTTATTTTTTGAGGAGAAATTAATACATAAAGATGGGTGGTTACAAATTGATAAAGGCAATGTTGTGGCGCTAAACGGCCTTGATGGCTATTGTTTACCCAAACTTATCGACCGTTTTGAATATGCCCGAAAAGAAGTTTCTACTGTTTCCTTTTACAAAAAATAAAAATGAAAAAACTACGATTAATCCTTGGAGATCAACTCAATTTAAAACACTCCTGGTTGGTGGAGAAAGATCATAACACTATTTATGTGCTGGCCGAAATGCGTCAGGAAACAGCGTATGTAAAACATCACATTCAAAAAGTGGTGGCCTTTTTTATGGCGATGAGAAATTTTTACACAGCCCTACAATCACAGGAACATCAAGCCTTATATTTTCAAATTAATGATGGCGATAATCCTCAGGATCTAGAAAAAATTATTGCTTTCTGTATCGAAAAATATAAAATCGAAAAATTTGAATATCAATTCCCTGATGAATACCGATTGGACCAACAACTAAAAACAATTTGTTCCAATCTAAAAATAGAATCAGAAGCTTTTGACTCCGAGCATTTTTACACTACGCGTCATGACCTTTCCGATTTTTTTGAGGGTAAAAAGCTGTTGCTGATGGAAAATTTTTATCGCAGCATGCGTAAAAAACATCATTTGTTAATGAATGGGTCAACTCCTGTGGGAAATCAATGGAATTTTGATGCCGATAATCGCAAAAAATACAAAGGAGAAGTTCCTGTGCCTTCTGAAAAGAATTTTCACACCAATGTTTCTAAAGTTGTTGCCCAAATTAAAGAAGCTGGGATCATCACTTTTGGAAACATCGATTTAGATAATTTCAGTTGGCCTACTTCGCGCGAGCAATCGTTCGAGGTTTTAGATTATTTCTGTAAAAATCTGTTAAAACATTTCGGTGATTACGAAGATGCAATGCATACCGATGAAAAATTCCTTTTCCATTCTCGTTTGTCTTTTGCCATGAATAGCAAAATGCTTTCTCCAAAGGAAGTCCTCGAGACCGTGATTGCTTTTTATCATGACAATGAAATAGAAATAACTATCTCACAAGTAGAAGGTTTTGTGCGTCAAATTTTAGGCTGGCGCGAATATATAAGAGGAATATACTGGAAAGAAATGCCTGATTATGCTAAGATGAATGTCTTGCAAAACAAAAACAAGCTTCCTGATTTTTTCTGGACAGGTAAAACCAAAATGAATTGCATGAGCCACGCGATTAATCAAAGTTTAGATGAAGCCTACGCGCACCACATCCAGAGACTTATGATTATTGGGAATTTTACACTATTGACACAAATTCATCCTGACGAAGTAGACGCTTGGTATCTGGGCGTGTATATTGATGCGATTGAATGGGTTGAAATGCCCAACACACGCGGGATGTCACAATATGCCGATGGCGGAATAATTGCCACAAAACCCTATGTTTCCTCTGGAAGTTACATCAACAAAATGAGTAATAATTGCTCTAAATGCCACTACAATGTCAAAGAGAAATTTGGCGACAAAGCCTGTCCCTTCAATACGCTGTATTGGAATTTCCTAGATGAGAAAAAAGAGTATTTCAAAGGGAACCAGCGCATGGCAATGATGATGAATTTATTGAACAAAATGAATCCGGAAGAAATGTATAAAATCAAAGTTAAGGCGAACGAAATTATCACTAATATGGATTCCTATTAAACTAGATAGCGCTAAATAAAAAGGGGTGTTTAAATTCTTTTTGAACTTAAACACTCCAAGCTATATTGAAAAATCTATTTACTGTTTTTTACTATCTAAAATAGCGCCTGTACCTGCCCCTACTCCCGCACCAGCTAAACCACCTATTATAGCACCTTGTCCTTTTTTCTTACTGATGATTGCCCCTGTGGCAGCACCAACGCCGGCACCAATTACGGCTCCTTTAGCAGCACCACTCCAACCTTTATTTTTTGTAGTAGTCCCCGCTGCTTGTTGATCCACAACAACTACTTCTTTTTGAGTTTCTACTTTAGCTTCATGGATTTTAACCATTTCTACCTGCATGGAGTCGATCACTCTTTGTTTTTCGATTTCAACTTTCATGGAGTCTACAGTAGCCTGTTTGGCTTTTTGAATGTCCATTTTTCCTTGATTTTGACAAGAAACAATACCTGCAGCTATTAGTATAAAATATAATGCTTTCATAATTTTAATTTTCATAATTAGTACGAATACAAAGAAAGGCTTAACCCTGTTAATTAAGTTTATAAAATTAAAACTATTTTTTGTGTTATTTAATGCCCGTTTTAAGACTGAATTCCTGCTTTCAAAATTTGCCCAAATTGATATATATCCTCAAAAGAAGTATACAGAGGCACTGGCGCTAAGCGGATAACATTAGGTTCACGCCAATCCGTGATTACTCCATTTTGCATTAAATAATCAAACAAACTGCGGCCTTCCCCATGAAGCAATACGGACAATTGTGACGCTCTTTCTGTGGGATTTGACGGTGTTATAATTTCGAAACTACTATCCACTTCTTTGTCTATTTCATGCAGAATGAATTCTAAATAAGAAGTGATCGCATCTCTTTTTTGGATCAAAGCATCCATCCCAATTTCATCAAACATGTCTACAGATGCTAAATAAGGCGCCAGAGAAAGTATTGGAAGATTACTAATTTGCCAGCCATCAGCGCCTTGAATAGGATCAAAGGTTTGTTCCATCTTGAAACGACGTTCTTTATTATGTCCCCACCATCCGGCAAATCTGGGTAACGCTGCATTGTTGTGGTGCTTTTTATGAATAAAACATCCAGAAGCATTTCCTGGCCCTGAATTCATGTATTTATAACTGCACCAAGCGGCAAAATCCGCATTCCAATCGTGCAATTCCAGCTTAATATTTCCTGCGGCGTGCGCTAAATCCCAGCCTACGTAGGCTCCCACTTTATGACCTGCAGCGGTAATAGTTTTCATATCAAATACCTGTCCTGTGTAATAATTGACTCCCCCAATTAAGACCAAAGCTAACTCATCACCTACTTCCTCAATTTTTGCCAACACATCTTCTAAGCGAATGTTGTGTTCGCCATCGCGACGCTTAATCTCAACAATTGCATCCTCGAGTTGTATCCCCAGGTTTTGGGAGTGAAAATCGACCTGACTTTGAAACATATATTGATCCGAAGGAAATGCTTTTTCTTCGCAAATAATTTTATATCTGGTTTGTGTAGGTTGGTAAAAGGAAACCATCAGTAAATGAAGATTTACCGTTAATGTATTCATCACGGTAACTTCGCTTGGTAAAGCACCAACAATTTTACTCAACGGATCTGCGAATCGTTCGTGGTAATCCCACCATGGTTTTTCACTGTAAAAATGTCCTTCAACAGCTAGATTTGCCCAATCATTCATGACTTCATCTACATACGCTTTGGTGCGTTTCGGCTGCAATCCTAAAGAATTTCCAGTAAAATAAATTACTTTTTTTCCTTGTACCTTCGGGAAAATAAATTCGTCTTGGTATTTGTGTAAAGGATCTTGTAAATCGAGGTGTTTTGCAAATTCAAGGGTGTTTTCGAAAATCATGATTTGTATTTTGTTTTGTAAAAGTAGTGAAAAAGCACCACTTTGAAAAAGGCCAACGTCGCATTGGATGAGGACAGAGAGAAAAGAAAAAAACTATTTATCCGGCAAAAGAGTTATTGCCTATGAAATGATATTCTCTGCGGGAAATTTCAATAAAGATTTTGAAACTACTTATAACAAAAACGGAACTACGAGACAGCAAATTTTTACTGGATTCACGTTAACTCAAAGTGTGAGTATCCAATCTAAGGAAGTAAACAAAATTGAAAAATTATCGTGACAATCCCGTGAATTGATTAATTCTGACGTGGAATATTAGTACATCAAACTGGCCGAACTAAAAATAAATGATTGCTCAGGCAACTAAAGATGCAAGTATACGAGCCACGAGTATTGCTGAGAATGCAGACTCTGACTTACGAAATCTAAAAAAAAGCAGGTATCGGTGTTTTCAAATTACAATTTAAGGCTTCAGAATATATATTAAGTCGAGCGCAGTCAAAACTCAACGCGGTATCTCGACTGCGCTCGACTTGACAAAAAAATAGCTGTAACAAATTTATTCAGACACAAAATTGAGATGCCGTTTTAAATTTCTTTTTACACAAAAAGTCCTCACATATTCCAAACGTTTTGTGTGAGGGATGGAAGCGGCATCCTTTATTTTCTTTCTTTAAGAAAATAAAGATACAGCGTACAGCGCGACCCTTGGGGCACACTCTTATAAAACTGTGCTCGGAATAAACCAAAAAATCTCGCCATTGCTGACGAGATCTTGTTATTTAGACTGAAATGAATTCAGATTAGATGATCATCATTGCATCACCGTAAGAATAGAATTTGTATTCTTTTTCGATTGCTTCTGCGTATGCTTTTTTCATTAAATCGTGGCCACAAAAAGCGGAAACCATCATTAATAAAGTTGATTTTGGCGTGTGAAAATTAGTAATCATACAGGTGGGAATCGTAAATTCATGAGGTGGAAACACAAATTTATTTGTCCATCCGTCAAAAGGATTCAGTGTATTATGTGACGAAACTGAACTTTCTACGGCACGCATAGATGTTGTTCCTACGGTACAGATTCTTTTTTTATGAACTTTTGCGTTATTTACAATATCACATGCTTCTTGAGTGATTTTTAATTCCTCGGAATCCATTTTGTGTTTTGATAAATCCTCAACCTCAACCGGATTAAAAGTTCCCAAACCTACGTGAAGGGTTACTTCGGCAAATTTGATTCCTTTGATTTCCAGTTTTTTCATTAAATGTTTAGAGAAATGCAATCCTGCAGTTGGCGCTGCAACAGATCCTTCTTCTTTGGCATAAATAGTTTGGTAACGTTCCGCATCTTCCGGAGTTACGTCTCTAGAAATGTATTTTGGGATTGGAGTTTCTCCAAGTTCCGTTAATTTATTTCTGAATTCTTCATAAGAACCGTCGTAAAGAAAACGCAATGTTCTTCCACGAGACGTAGTATTATCTATCACCTCAGCGACTAATGAATCATCATCTCCAAAATACAATTTGTTACCAATTCTGATTTTTCGGGCCGGATCTACTAAAACGTCCCAAAGTCTTTGCTCTGCATTTAATTCTCTAAGTAAAAAAACTTCGATTCTTGCGCCTGTTTTTTCCTTGTTACCATACAAACGTGCCGGAAAAACTTTAGTATTATTGAGAATTAAAACATCGCCTTCGTCAAAATAATCAATAACATCTTTGAACATTTTATGCTCTATAGTCCCTTTCTTACGATCTATAACCATTAGACGTGCTTCGTCTCTGTTTTCAGCTGGATATTCAGCAAGAAGTTCTTTTGGCAAATCGAATTGAAAATGTGATAGTTTCATCTTAAAAAGTTATAAGTTATGAATTATGAGTTATGTCCTTCGTCTGCGCTCAGGATGACAATCTTAATTCGAGTGTGCAAATATACGATTGTGAGATAGGCGTTGTCAAGTGTTTTGCAATTTATTTTTCCTCACACCAGCCCTCTCCAAAGGAGAGGGAAAAGGGAAACATCTTTTCGCCCAATGAATTGAGGGTTTTTTACGAAATTTCGAAACCTAAACTTTTTAAATCTTCCCAAAAATCCGGATATGATTTTGAAACGACTTCGGCATTTTCGATGATTATGGGTACTTTCAACGCTAATGGTGCAAATGCCATTGCCATTCTGTGGTCGTTGTAGGTTGCAATTTTAATGTTGTGATTGATTTCACTTGAAGCCAAAAGCGTCAAGCTATCATTGGTAACGGATATGCTCGCTCCGAGTTTTGTTAGCTCAATTCGTAGTGCTTCCAGTCGGTCTGTTTCTTTAATTTTCAAGGTATGTAAGCCTGTTAGATGGCAACCAATTCCTAATCCAAGGCAGGTAACTACGATCGTTTGGGCAATATCCGGCGTATTATTTAGTTCAAGATTTAGAGTTTGAGGAATAAAATTCCCTTGTTTGGTAAGCGTCATTTTATTTCCTTCAAAATGCGTTTCAACTCCCATTAGCTTATAGATTTCTACCAAAGCCGAATCGCCTTGTAAACTGGTTTCTGTATAACTGGTCAATGAAACAGTAGCATTTTCAGCCAAAGCAACCAAACTAAAAAAGTAGGAAGCCGAACTCCAATCGGATTCAACAGTCATTACTTTTGATGCTACTGCTTGTTTTGGATAAATAGTAATTACATTCCCTTCAAAACTGGTTTTAATGTCCAAATCATTCAACAAAGCCAGGGTCATTTTGATATAAGGAACTGAAGTGATTTCACCAACCAAAGTGATTTCAATACCGTTTTCCAGTTTTGGCGCCACTAATAATAAGGCCGATATGTATTGACTGCTCACATTGGCAGGAATGTTCACTTTAGAAGCTGTTATTTTTTGTCCTTTGATACGAATGGGCGGATATCCTGGTTCTTTCTCGTACGTTATTTTCGCACCTAATTGTTCCAAGGCTTCCACCAAAACTTTTATAGGGCGCTCCGTCATTCTTTGAGAACCAGTCAAAACTACTTCGCGGCTTTCGTTCACAGCAAAATAAGCGGTCAGGAAACGCATGGCTGTTCCTGCATGATGAATATCAACTATTTCCTCGTTTCCTAGCAATGCTTTTTGCATGACTTCACTATCATCAGAGTTCGAAGTATTGGCCAAAGTAATGTTTGGGAATAAGGCCTGTAACAATAACAAGCGGTTTGTTTCGCTTTTTGAGCCAGTAACTGCAATTTGAGCTTGTAAATTGGATTGGGAAGTTTGTAACAGTAAATTCATTTTTGTAATTATGGGTTGTGAGTTATGAGATATGAATTATACTTTCATTTTTAACTCAAATAATTTTTGAGTCGCAATTTACCACTCCGCATTTATAATTCATAATTTATACTTCACAAATTATTTGAGTTTTTCATTGTTTTTGTGACGGTCTTTGTCTCGAATGGATTTTAGATCCATTTTTTTATCAAAAGCGGCTTGTAAATCAATTCCGGTTTGGTTGGCTAAACACAATACCACAAAAACTACATCGGCTAATTCCTCGCCAAGGTCTTTGTCTTTATCGCTTTCTTTTTCGGATTGTTCGCCGTAACGACGGGCGATGATTCGGGCCACTTCCCCTACTTCTTCGGTAAGCTGCGCCATATTGGTCAATTCGTTAAAGTAGCGAACTCCGTGTTCTTTGATCCAAGTGTCAACGTCTAGTTGGGAATTTTTTAGGTTCATGGGTTTAGTTTTTTTATTTCTTTATCAAAATCAGAAATTATTTTTTGTGTTTTATTAAATACTTCATAAGCAGCGATTGCTTTTTTATCAGCTTGTATTTTAGAAATTTTCCCTTTACCATCCAAAACCTTATAATCATTAAAGTTTAGAAATTTATTCACACTTGTTGCCAATTGACTCATCGTAAAAGTATTCTCCCGCTCTATCAATCCTTCTATGTAATCAAAGTAACCCGTTACGGTGCGCTCCAATTGTTTAATTTCTTTTTCTTGTAAATAATTTTTGGCAACTACCACATCCGATTTCAAAACCCTTCCACTTGGACTGTTTTTCCAAGTCGTTAATCCCATATTTTCCTTTTTGGCGTCGGCAGTTTTGGCTATTATTTCGGCAGCAGTATTACCGGTTATAGCAAAATGAAATTTATTTTGAACTGTGGCATAGAAATTTTTTGTGATATCGGCATTGCTGTCATAGTCAATACTGCACTCAGCAAAAATATCCGTTACTTGCTGGTAAATCCTTCTTTCACTTGCGCGAATCGAACGAACTCTTTGCAGTAATTCTTTAAAATAATCCTTTCCAAAAATTGCTTGACCCTGTTTTAAACGATTGTCGTCAAGCACAAACCCTTTTATAATATATTCTTTTAAAGTCTGGGTTGCCCAAATCCTGAATTGTGTAGCTTTGGTAGAGTTTACTCTGTAACCAACAGAAATTATTGCGTCAAGACTGTAATGTTTTACTTTGTAGGTTTTGCCATCTGATGCAGTTGCCGAGAAAACCTCGGTAACTGCATTTTCTTCTAATTCCTTACTTTCAAAAATATTTTTTAAGTGTAATGAAACATTGTCTGCACTGCAGTCAAACAATAACGCCATTGCTTTTTGCGAAAGCCATACCGATTCGTTTTGCAGTAAAACATCAACACGTATTTCTCCGCTTGGTGCGGTGTATAAAATAAATTTTTTTACGTTTTCTTCCATAACTATTCTATTGCTATTGTATCAATTACTTTCATTAATCTATCCGTTTCACTTAGTGCTACAATGATTTTTTGATAATGGGCAATATCGTCAAATTCCAGTTTGCGTTCCTTACGGTCTTTGAGCCATTTTTGAGCGGGTTGATAACCACCAATGTAGAAATTCCAAGCCACTTCAGGAACGTTGTCGAAATATTGGGTTCATTGGTTGCGGCAACATCCGGAACAATACTTTCGATAAGTTGCTTCAAATCGCCACGATAGGTGTGTTCTGTTGCATTACCTCTTTTGTAGGCGGAATTTATATTTTGAATGTATTGTTCTAAAGTCATCTCAGTTGTATTTGAACAAATGTAAAGAATTGGAACCTAAAAAAACACCTTCAGTGAGGTGTTTCTTATAACAATTTCCGGTATTTACTTTTTATGTTTGGAGAGTTTTTTAAACAAGTAAGAACATTTTGATATTCTTGAATAGTTAGCCTTCCTATTAAACCATAATCCTTTGGTTTATAAATATAATCAATCGTTTCAATAGTTTTATCAGTTATCCAATACGCATACACAAAAGTATCAAATGGAAAACCAAAACCACATTCCGTAATTGCAACTTGATTTTCGAAAAAATAACATCCAAAATTTACCACTGGAAGATTTATGCAACCGTGCTTTTTATTTTTAGGAATGGAGGCGTTTTGCACAGAACTTGGTAAAGAAATTATCATTATACCATTTTCATATCTTTTTAAAACTAGAAAATATTTAGGCTTGGCGGGGTCACCGTTTTCAAAATAATATTCTTCAAAGTATAATAAATTCCTTTCTTCAAACATATTACTGCTTTAATGAAGATACAAAATTTAAAAACTCTTTGTGTTCATAGTAAAATTCCAACTTTGAAGGTTCATTCTTAATTAATTCGGTGAAATCAATTTTAAGATTAGTTGTTGGAATTTCTTCATTTAAAAGTAATTCTAAAACTCCGTTTTCTTTAGCAGTATTATACCATAATGAATTTTCACGATGTGTATAAGCTATTAAATCATTGCAATTTGCACCAGAAAACTCGTTGATAATTTCATCAATTAAAAAAATATCTGAATCAGAAAATTCATCATCATTAAAACATGCGTTTTTATCAAAAACAAAACCGTTTTTAATATTTCTCTTTTTTATGAAATTTTTGAGAAGAATTGGTTCTTCAGAAAATTCTACATATAGATTTTGACAAACAGGACCAAATTTCCAAACCTCGAAATCAAGGTTAAAAAAAGGCATACCACGTTCCTCTATGGATTTCTCTTCAATAATGTAAACTAATTTTAATAAACTAGTTTTACCAAGAGACCCCATTTTATCTATCAAATAAATTAAAGCATTGCCTAATTTATCGATCTGATCGTGAGAATATTTATCGTTGATTGTCATAATTAAAATGATTAATTAATGTATTCATTTTCAGAAACATAAATTTTAATCGGGGTGCAAAGATAATGTGATTTATTTTGATAACTAAGTAAATATACAAATAATTCTTTTAACTCTACGGAAACCTACTCTCTATTTTTACTGTCAATTACTATCGTTACAGGACCATCATTCAGCAAAAGTACTTTCATATCTGCACCAAAAACGCCAGTTTGTACTTTTTTACCCAATTCTTTCTCCAGCTGAAGCACAAAATTCTCGTATAATGGAATAGCTATTTCTGGTTTTGAAGCTTTGATATAGGAAGGACGATTGCCTTTTTTAGTAGCGGCGTGCAAAGTAAATTGACTTACCACAATAACATCGCCATCTGTATCCTTGACAGATAGATTCATCACTGCATTTTCATCTCCAAAAATACGAATATTGACTGTTTTTGAAGCTAACCAATTGATATCTTCTTGATTGTCTAAATCTTCAATCCCAACCAAAACCAACAATCCTTTCTGGATATCGGCTACGACTTTAGTATCGATGGTTACGGAGGCTTGGGAAACTCTTTGGAGGACGATTTTCATTCTTTTATATTCTATGTAAAATAGACGCGATAAATCGCGTCTCTACTATTCCCTGGTTTTGTCACTGATTATTCGATCCTCATTATGAATATCCGTACGGTAATTTTCATCGTCACCTTCGAGAATTTTAAGGTAACTTCTATAACGGGACCAAGCGATTTCATCTTTTTCTAAAGCCCCTTTAATAGCGCAATGCGGCTCATCTTTATGCAAGCAATTATTGAATTTACATTGCTCTTTCAACTTAAAAAATTCAGGAAAATAACCACTGATTTCTGCTGCATCCATGTCTACGATTCCAAAACCTTTGATCCCGGGCGTATCGATGATTCTGGCATCAAAAGACAAATCATACATTTCGGCAAAAGTCGTCGTGTGTTGCCCTTGTTTACTTGCTTCAGAAATTGTCTTTGTTTTTAAATGTAAAGAAGACTCCATCGCATTTACCAAAGTCGATTTCCCAACTCCGGAATGTCCAGAGAACATGCTCACTTTCCCAATCATCATTTCTTTCAATTCCTCTATTCCTTTCATTTCAGTCGAAGAAACGCGCAAACATTTATATCCAATTTCCTGATACACATGCTGCATGTACAATTGTTCATACAGCGTGGCATCGTCTAGCGTATCTATTTTATTAAAAACCAGTATAGTTTCAATTCCATACGCTTCGGCAGTAACCAGAAAACGGTCAATAAAGTTAAAAGTCGTTGGCGGATTATTGATGGTTACCAGCAAGAAAACCCTGTCAATATTAGACGCAATAATATGCATCTGATGGGATAAATTCACTGATTTCCGAACGATATAATTCTTTCTGTCATGAATGTTATGAATGGTTCCCGTAACAGTATCGGATGATTCTTCTAGTTCATAATCCACAATATCACCTACAGCAATAGGATTGGTGCTTTTGATTCCTTTAATTCGGAATTTCCCTTTCATACGGCATTCGATAAAATCCCCTTGTTCGGATTTTACGGTGTACCAACTTCCTGTAGATTTGTAAACGAGTCCTGTCATAAAGGATTATTTGATTGAAGATTAACTATTTTAGATTTCTGATTTAAAATCTAAGACTTTGCAAAGATAATTCTTTGTTTTAGGTTTAAAGTTTAAAAGTTTAAAGTTTTTCACTTTGAGCAACTTTACATACAATTAAAAATAGAAAATCCCCACAACTTTTGACAAAAGCTGCAGGGATTTATATTTAAAAAATACGGACTAAGCGTTTAGTACTTTTTCTTGGTGACCAATACTTTCCTGGTGAATCGCTTTGAACATTTTTAGTACAAACTCTTCTGTCAACCCTTTTTTCTCGCCTTCCAAAATCATTTTTCCTAAAATTTCGTTCCAACGATTGTTTTGCAATACAGCAACGTTAGCGTCTTTTTTCACTTGACCAATTTCGTCAGCCACTTTCATTCTTTTGCCTAACAATTCCAATAAATTCGAATCCAGAACATCAATATTCGCTCTCAATTTTGTCATTTTATTAGCAAACTCATCCGTATCACCACTTACTTTTCTCACTTTCAAATCTTTGAAAATTTGCTTCAAAGCATCTGGTGTCACTTGTTGCGCTGCATCACTCCAGGCATTATCCGGATCAGTATGCGTCTCGATAATCATACCGTCGTAATTCAGATCTAATGCTTCTTGAGTCACTTCAAGAATCATCTCACGGTTTCCTGTAATATGGGAGGGATCAATGATCAAAGGCAAATCAGGGAATTTATTTTGCAATTCAATAGCTATCTGCCATTCAGGAATGTTTCTGTATTTCGTTTTTTCATACGTAGAAAAACCTCTGTGAATAACGCCTAAATTCTTAATTCCTGCCGCATGCAAACGTTCCACACCACCCAGCCACAAAGCCATATCTGGATTTACCGGATTCTTGACCAATACAATTTTATCGGTTCCTTTTAATGTATCAGCAATTTCTTGCACCGCAAACGGATTTGCAGTTGTACGGGCTCCAACCCATAATACATCAATATCATGCTCTAAAGCCAATTTACAATGCGCTGCAGTCGCTACTTCGGTTCCCATAAGCAAGCCGGTTTCTGCCTTTGCTTTTTGCAACCATTTAAGTCCTATTGCTCCTACTCCTTCAAATCCTCCCGGACGCGTTCTTGGTTTCCAAATTCCTGCTCTAAAAACACTTACGTCAGAGTCTTTCAATTCATGTGCAATTTTCAATACTTGCTCTTCTGTTTCAGCACTACAAGGTCCTGCGATCACAAATGGATGAGTCAAATTGAATTCATTCAACCAATTTCTCATTTCTTTCTTGTTTTCCATCTTTTCTAATTTTAGTTTTTTTATTTTATTCTGTGTTGTTTACTTTAACTGTAACCTGCTCCTGAAGCTTCTGAAAAAATGCTGGTTACTTTTTTATATTTATTCCGTTTAATATTTCTTTTATTTTATTCACACTTTGCATTTCATGGTAAATCGCATCATAATCTTCCTTCTCTAATAATTCCTTAAACTTTGACAAATTAGAAATATACTCCTCTAATGTTTTCACAACCTGCTTCCTGTTCTGTTTAAAAATTGGTGTCCACATTGCCGGTGAACTCTTGGCCAAACGAACCGTACTTTCAAAACCAGAACCCGCCATATCAAAAATATCCTGCTCGTCTTTCTCTTTGTCAATTACCGTTTTTCCAAGCATAAATGCACTGATATGGGATAAATGCGACACATAAGCAATATGTTTGTCATGTGATTTTGGATCCATATACCGAATCCGCATTCCCATTGCCTTAAACAAATCCAACGCTTTTTCCTGCAATTTAAACGTTGTTTTTTCGACCTCACAAATGATATTCGTTTTCCCTTGAAACAATCCTTTTATCGCTGCCGATGGTCCTGAAAACTCCGTTCCTGCAATAGGATGCGTTGCAATAAAATTCCTTCTCTTAGGATGATTAGCAACCGCTTCACAAATAGGCGTTTTTGTCGAACCTACTTCAAAAACAATCGTATTTTCACCAATAACATCCAGTACTTTTGGTAAAACACTTAATGCAACGTCAACCGGAACAGAAACGATTACAAAATCTGCATCAACTAAATCATCAAATGTCGCACCAGCATCAACAACTCCCAAAGTTATTGCTTCCTGCAAATGATTTTCATCAGTATCGATTCCATAAATTTTGGCTTCCGGATGCAGTGCTTTAATGTCCAATACCATTGAACCGCCTATCAATCCTATTCCTATTACGTGTATATTCATGTATTAAAATCTATCAATTGCTTCCTGTACTTTTTCTTCTTTTACACACAATGCAAATCGGATGTAACCTTCTCCATTAGAACCAAAAATGGTTCCCGGTGTAATAAAAATAGATTTGTCATATAAAATTTCATCTATGAATTTCTCCGCCGATGTGATTCCGTCCGGCAATTTTGCCCAAACAAATAATCCAACTCCTTCTTTATAAACTTTACAGCCTAATTTCTCAGCCAGTTGTTCGGTAAGAATTCTGCGTTTTCTATAAATCGCATTCATCGAATCAAACCAAGTTTTGTCACTTTTTAAAGCTTCAATTGCTCCTTTTTGAATCCCGTAAAACATACCGCTATCCATGTTGCTTTTCACTTTCAAAACGGCATCAATGCAAGCTGCATTTCCCAGAAGCATTCCCACTCTCCAGCCCGCCATGTTAAAAGTCTTACTCAAAGAATTCAATTCTAAAACCACGTCTTTTGCACCTGCTACTTGCAACAAACTCATCGGATTGTCGTTCAAAACAAAACTATACGGATTGTCGTTGACTAATAAAATGTTATGCTTTTTGGCAAAAGTCACTAATTTTTCAAACAATGCCAGACTTCCTCTGGCTCCAGTTGGCATGTGCGGATACCCAATCCACATGATTTTCACTTTCGACAAATCTAGTTTTTCCAAAGCTTCAAAATCCGGCTCCCAGTTATTGTTTTCTTTTAAGTCATAATAAACCGGAACTGCTCCCACTAAATTTGTCACCGAAGTATAGGTTGGATATCCTGGATTTGGGATCAGTACCTGATCGCCTTCATTCAAAAAAGCCAGTGAAATATGCATAATTCCCTCTTTGGAACCCATCAAAGGCAAAATTTCGTTAGCCGGATTCAACGCAACTCCGTAATTGTTTTTGTAAAAATCAGCCATACCTTGCCGCAACTCTGGCAACCCCTGATAACTTTGGTATTGATGTGCATTCTCCTCTTGCATTGCCAGAACCACTGCATCAATTACCGCCTGTGACGGCTGTAAATCCGGACTTCCAATTCCCATATTGATAATGGGTTTCCCTTCAGAAGCCAGTTGCCTTACTTCTCTCAACTTTGAGGAGAAATAGTATTCTTCAATTATTTCGAGACGTTTCGCTATAGTAATCATTCTTCTATTTTAAATTTCTTGTAAATCGATCTTAATCTAATTCCCACTTCGGGGGTTGGGTTGGGGTTAAGGGCTTTATAATTTTGTGTTTTTATATTCGCCTAACACTTTGAAATATTCTGCCATAATGATCAATAGCGACTTTGCTTTCGCATAATCTTCGTATTTTTCAAAAGTGACATCGACAAAAAACGAATATTTCCAAGGCGTTTCTATTTTTGGTAACGATTGTATTTTTGTTAAATTCAATTTGCAATCGCTCATCACATTCAAAACTGCCGCTAAACTTCCCCGTTTGTGATCCAATTCAAATTTGATGGACGCTCTGTTAATTTCGTTTTCCGGAATAAATGAATTTTCCTTTTTGATAATCACAAAACGTGTCATATTATTTTTAATCGTTTGAATCTCCGGAGCCAAAATTTCTAAATCATACATTCTCGACGCCGTAATACTGGCAATTGCAGCAATCCCTTTCAACTGATTTCCCTGAATTCTACGTGCCGTTTCGGCAGTATCTTTATCTTCGACTAATTTTATATTTGGATATTTTTTAAGGAATTCCATACATTGCAAAATGGCCATAGGATGCGAATGTACTTCCAAAATATCTTCTATTTTCTGCCCTTTTAAGGCCATTAAATTTTGATGAATTATTAAATAATGCTCCCCAATAATGTGTAAATTATTCTTGTCAATCAATGCGTAATTCGGAATAATTGGGCCCGCAATAGAATTTTCTATAGCCATAACTGCCTGATCTGATTTACCGGAGAGCAGGTTATCCACTAACTCTTCAAAGGACAAACATTCATCTAAAGCAACCGCCTGATGAAAATATTCTTGCGCCACCTGATGGTGAAAAGAACCCGTTATGCCTTGTATTCCAATTATTTCATTCATTTCACACCTTTTTAAGCAAAAAAAAATCCCGATTTACATCGGGATTGTATATTTATAGTATCAATTTAATTTTATAATCAAATAACCATACAACAATCCCTTTCGACCTTCCAGAAGAAATAATAAGAGTTGCTAAAATAAAATCGGTTATTCAACATGCTGTTGTTTTTTGTATTAATTACTCTGCGAATGTATACATAATTTCCAGCTATCCAAAAAAAAAGGCTGATTTTATTGAACAAAAAAAGAATTCGCTAAAAAACTGGTTATTAATTATGTAATAATTAAAAAAAGGTCTTTAAAACACCAATAAGTCGTTGCTATTTTACTGTTTTTAAAACTATACCATTGAAACCGGCTAAAAAAAGTGGTTTTATACAACTACTTTTTCAGCAAGCCATTTTTTTCCTTCCGAAATTCGGGCAACCATCATCGCCGACACTAAATCACCATTCGCATTTAGCAATGTCGCCATTGGATCTACTAAAGTCCCCACAATCATTGCAGCTGGAAGAGCTTGTTCCATTGGGAAACCATAAACGGTAATCGCCAAAATTTCTCCTATATAACCTCCATTAGGAATT
This sequence comes from Flavobacterium sp. ZB4P23, assembly GCF_003970375.1. Classification (NCBI taxonomy): domain Bacteria; kingdom Pseudomonadati; phylum Bacteroidota; class Flavobacteriia; order Flavobacteriales; family Flavobacteriaceae; genus Flavobacterium; species Flavobacterium sp. ZB4P23. The sequence continues at coordinate 355,616 of NZ_RYDK01000004.1, read as the reverse complement.
CCACCTTCAACTACCGAAACAATTACTGTAATTCCTAACGCCACTAATAAGGTATTTGGATCCGTTAAATCTTTTCCGAACATGGCGAAAATTACCGCAATTTTCACAATAGATGACATACTAGATCCGTCTTTATGCAAAGGCGCACCCAGTGGAATAACTACATTTCTGATGTGAGCCGGAATATTCATTTTTTCGGCACCTTCCAGATTGGCAGGAATAGTGGCAATGCTGCTGCAAGTTCCCAATGCGGTTAAGGAAGGCGTAATATTATTTTTCCAAAATACTTTAAATCCTAATTTCCCTCCAGCGATAAAAGCATACAAACTAAAAAACACAATAAAGTAGAAAGCACAAACCGCATAATAAAGCCCCAAAGGTTTTGCATAAGCTCCAAATAATTGCGGTCCAAAAATTCCAACCTGATACGCGAAATAAGCCCCCAAACCTATTGGAGCCGTTTTCATGATGATGTGTAACAATTGTTTCATCACTTCATTGCCTGAATTCAAAAACCTGCTGAAATCTTTTCCTTTTTCTCCGGAACGCAGGGCGGCAAACCCTATTAGAAAGGAAAAAATGATTAAGGCCAACATGCTTTTTCGAGAAAGCAGCTCATAAAAATCCCCCGCTGTAAGCAATTGGGTAATTTGTGAACCTGTATTTGTACTTTGTATACTTTCTAACGGTATTTTTGAAATAATGATGTCTTGATGAATGGGAAATAACAGGACACCAACCAGCATCAAAATGGCAGAAATTAATACGGTGCTTAAAAACACTCCCATAACAATTACAAATAATCTTCCCAGTTTCTCTGATTTTTCTAAATTGGCAATCGAAGATGCAATCGTAAAAAACACCAAAGGGATAATGGCGGTAAACAATAAATTCAGAAATATATCGCCCAATGGTTTAATCACTTCTACTTCCTTTCCAAAAACTAAACCCAATATACTTCCTGCCAAAATTCCGCCAAGCAGCAATAAAATACTTTTGTAGTTTTTCAAGAAACTCCCTGATTGTGTGTTTTTCAAATTCATGTTCATATAGTTTATGGTAAATATATAAATCTAAAAGAGAATATCCTCTTGCTCAATAAACTTTGACTAAGGTCTTTTATTTATTGAGTTACAAAAACAATAAATCAATACTTTTTCTGTTTACTTTTGCAACAAATAAAATTCCATGTCAATAGAAGTAAATAACATATCCAAAAGTTACGGTACTCAAAAAGCCTTAGACAACATTACATTTTCTGTCAAAAAAGGAGAAATAGTTGGTTTCTTAGGTCCAAATGGAGCCGGAAAATCAACTTTGATGAAAATATTGACCACTTACATCAATGCTGATGAAGGATCCGCAATAGTAAACGGAAATGATGTAAACACCAACCAAAAGGCAGTACAACTTTCAATTGGTTATTTACCGGAACACAATCCGCTGTATTTGGATTTGTATGTACGCGAATATTTAGCCTTTAACGCTGATGTGTATAAAGTAGCTAAATCCCGTATCGACGAAGTAATTCAACTTACTGGTTTAACTACCGAAAGTCATAAAAAAATAGGCCAATTGTCTAAAGGATATCGGCAACGTGTGGGCCTTGCCAATGCGTTATTGCACAATCCCGATGTTTTGATTTTGGATGAACCAACCACTGGTTTAGATCCAAACCAATTAATCGAAATTCGTAATATGATTAAAAATGTGGGAAAAGACAAAACTGTTTTCCTTTCGACGCACATTATGCAGGAAGTAGAAGCGATTTGTGACCGTGTTATTATCATCAATAATGGAAAAATTGTTGCCGATAAAAAACTGGACAACTTAATTTCTGAAGATAAGGAACAAGTGATTGAAGTAGAATTTGACTATAAAATCGAAGAACAAGCCATTGCTAAAATCGAAAATCTTGTTTCTTATAAAAATACGCACGACATGATTTGGGAGTTGACTTTCAAAGCGGATAAAGACATGCGTCCGGCAGTTTTTGATTTTGCCAATGCCAATGGTTTGAAAACATTGCAACTGAATCAGAAAAATAAAAATTTAGAGGCTGTTTTTAGAGAGATTACGAAAAAATAGTAATCAGTGTTCAGTCGCAGTTTGCAGATGAAAAATACTAGCCATTCATAATACTTATACCGTTTGATTTGTCATTCCGACGAAGGAGGAATCCCATGCGGTGAAATTCCTCCTTCGTCGGAATGACAAAATTATGAGAATTTGGAATGAATAACGACATTTATAACCGTTAAATCCCTAGCCCAGATAGCAGTAAAAATCCTTTTCTTGTCTCGTTTTTTTAGACAAGAAAAGATTGTAACGAATAGCTGGAAATAGCTCCTAAAAAACCTTACTCGCTATTTGTCGAATATTTTCTGATTTTCCCATAGAATAATAGTGCAACACGGGAACACCGGCTGCTTTCAACTCCAATGATTGTTGGATAGCCCATTCGATTCCTACTTGTCTGATATCTGCGTTGTTTTTGCACTGATCAACCGCATGAATTAAATCTTCCGGCAGATCGATTCGGAAAATTTGTGGCAAAACTTGTAAGTGTCTTTGCACGGCAATAGGCTTAATTCCCGGAATAATAGGAACGGTGATCCCAATTTCTCTGGCTTTGGCAACAAATTCGAAGTATTTAGCATTATCAAAAAACATTTGCGTCACCACATAATCCGCACCGGCATCTACTTTTTCTTTGAGTCTTTTCAAATCTGAAATTAAAGACGGTGATTCTAAATGTTTCTCCGGATATCCCGCAACTCCAATACAAAAATTGGCTTTATCATCAACATCCATGAGGTCATGCAAGTACTTCCCGCAATTTAATTGGTTAATTTGTTTGACCAAATCAACTGCAAAATCATTTCCTCCTAATTTAGGAACAAAAGACTGCTCGTCTTTCATGGCATCGCCACGCAAAGCCATCACATTATCAATTCCCAGATAATGACAATCAACTAATAGATATTCCGTTTCTTCTTTGGTAAAACCACCACAAAGCACATGAGGAACGGTATCTACATTGTATTTATGCTTGATCGAAGCGCAAATCCCAAGTGTTCCTGGACGCATTCTGGTTAGTTTTTTTTCCAATAAACCATTTCCTTTATCCATATAGATAAATTCTTCGCGAGAGGTGGTTACGTCTATGAATGGCGGTTTGAACTCCATCAACGGATCAATATTATTGTATAATTCCTGAATACTTTTGCCTTTTTGAGGCGGAATAATTTCAAAGGAGAATAACGTTTCTCCTTTGGCTGCTTCTATATGTTGTGTTACTTTCATGATCCTCCCCCGACCCCTCCAAAGGAGGGGAGAACTCGGGTAATTTTAATTGAACAATATTTTTTTCTTTCTTTTCGACTCCTCCCCTTCGGGGAGGCTGGGTGGGGATTTTAATCTGCTACATTCGGGTTCAACCATTTCATTGCTACATCGGTTGGAATGCTTCTGCGTTTGGCATAATCAATGACTTGGTCTTCTTTTATTTTTCCAAGTCCGAAATACTTGCTTTCCGGATTTCCAAAATAATACCCAGAAACGGATGAAGCCGGCCACATTGCCATACTTTCGGTCAAGGTCACTCCAATTTCTTCTGCAACATTTAGTAATTTCCAAATTGTTGGTTTTTCTAAATGGTCGGGACAAGCCGGATATCCTGGAGCTGGACGGATTCCTTTGTAATCTTCAGCGATCATAGCCTCTGTACTTAAAGCTTCATCTGATGAATAGCCCCAAATTTCTTTACGGATTTTTTCGTGTAAATATTCCGCAAAAGCTTCCGCAAAACGATCTGCTAATGCTTTGACCATAATCGAATTGTAATCGTCTAAATCTCTTTCGAATTCAGCCGCCCACTCATCAACACCAAAACCAGTCGTGACACAAAATGCGCCCATATAATCCGTTTTACCGCTATCTTTTGGAGCAATAAAATCAGACAAAGCAATGTTTGGAGCACCTTTTGTTTTTTGTGATTGCTGACGTAACGTCAAGAATGTCTGCAATGGTTTTCCGTTTTCATCACTTATCTCAATGTCATCATCGTTCACTTGATTGGCAGGGAAAATTCCATAAATTCCTTTAGCAGTCAGTTTCTTTTCTCTCAAAATAACTTCTAACATTTCCTGCGCATCTGCAAAAACCGAAGTGGCTTGTTCGCCCACTACCGCATCCGTTAAAATTGCCGGATATTTCCCGAACAATTCCCATGTTCTAAAAAACGGTGTCCAGTCAATATACGGAACCAAAACATCCAAATCCACTTCGATCACTTGTTCGCCTATGATTTTTGGCTTTACAGGAGTAAAATTCTCCCAATCCAACTGCAATTTATTCTTGCGCGCTTGCTCAATAGTTAAGAAATTCTTGTCGCGTGAACGATTCAAAAACGTCTCTCTAAAGGCATCATACTCCGCTCTAATGTCGCTTGCATATATTTTTTTATCCTTGTTCAATAAACTTCCCGCCACCGTTACGGCTCTCGAAGCATCATTCACATGAATAACCGTTTCTCTGTATTGTGGTGCAATTTTCACGGCTGTATGTGCTCGCGAAGTTGTTGCCCCACCAATCATTATTGGAATTTTAAGTCCTCTTTTGTCTAATTCTTTAGCAAGAAAAACCATTTCGTCCAGTGACGGCGTGATCAATCCGCTCAATCCAATAATATCTACGTTATGCTCAATGGCCGCTGCGATAATTTTTTCGGGAGGCACCATTACGCCTAAATCTACAATCTCATAATTATTACACGCCAGCACCACGCTTACAATGTTTTTACCAATATCGTGTACATCGCCTTTTACGGTTGCCATCAGGATTTTTCCATTCCCTTGTTTGTCTCCGGCTTGTTTGCTGGCTTCAATAAACGGCAACAAATAAGCCACTGCTTTTTTCATTACCCGAGCCGATTTTACCACTTGCGGCAAAAACATTTTACCCGAACCAAATAAATCCCCAACCACATTCATTCCTGTCATTAAGTTAATTTCAATAACTTCAATTGGTTTTTTTGCTGCCAGTCGAGCTTCTTCAATATCCAAAAGAATAAATTCATCCACTCCCTTCACTAAGGAATGTGTCAATCGTTCCTGAATCGTTCCAGAGCGCCATTCCTGAATCGCTTTTTCATTGCTCTTTACATCTCCTTTTACATTTTCGGCAAAATCCAGTAATCGCTCTGTGGCATCCTCTCGCCTGTTCAGAATTACGTCTTCAACGCGTTCTAAAAGATCTTTTGGAATTTCGTCATAAATAGACAACATTTCAGGATTCACGATTCCCATCGTCATTCCATGTTGGATGGCGTGGTACAAAAACACGGAGTGCATCGCCTCCCGAACCGTATCATTTCCTCTAAAAGAGAACGAAACATTACTTACACCTCCACTAATGTGTGCGTGAGGTAAATTTTCTCTAACCCATTTTGTTCCTCTAAAGAAATCCAAAGCATTCAAGCGGTGTTCTTCCATTCCTGTCGCTACTGGAAATATATTCAAATCGAAAATAATATCCTGCGGAGGAAAACCAACTTTATTCACCAAAATATCATATGAACGTTGGCATATTTCTACCCGGCGCTCGTAATTATCTGCTTGTCCAGTTTCATCAAAAGCCATAATAATTGCCGCAGCACCGTAACGCTTAATCAATTTAGCGTGATGAATAAATTGTTCTTCGCCTTCTTTCAAGGAAATCGAATTTACCACACTCTTACCTTGCACCACTTTTAGTCCAGCCTCAATGATATCCCATTTCGAGCTATCAATCATGATTGGAACTCTGGAAATATCCGGTTCAGCAGCAATCAAATTCAGGAATTTCGTCATGGCATATTCGCCATCAAGCATTCCTTCATCCATATTTATATCGATGATTTGCGCGCCACCTTCCACTTGCTCTTTGGCAATACTGAGTGCTTCCTCGTATTTTTCTTCCTTGATTAATCGAAGGAACTTTCTAGAACCGGTAACATTCGTTCGTTCACCAATATTTACAAATACGCTGTTAGGCGTAATGATTAAAGGCTCTAATCCTGATAATACCAAGTTTCTTCTAGTTTCTGCTTGTGCCATTTTTTATCTTTATTTGTCCTGCACGGTTTTAGAAACGGTACAAGTTTATGCTTTTGTTGTTTATTTCTACTTTTTTTTAACGTGTAGTTCGTTTTGTTTCTTATTATTTTGGGCGTGACCACAAGGGTCGGGCTATTCGTTACAAGTCCTCGACTAATTCCGTCCCGATAGCTATCGGGACTTCATTTGTCTGTGGGCTTTTCACTGCTATCCCTCACGCGGATATTGGTACTAAATCATCTATTATCAACAGAATATGCTCGTAATCCTAATTTTTATTTCATTCAACGGAATAAATTCCGTTGCTACAAAATATATCGTTCCTACGGAACTCGTACTTCGCTATCGCGAGCGTCCCGCTCGTGCCTATTCTAAATTATAATTCTATATTTCAAAATCTATTTATCCTGCCTTTGTTAATGGGCACGAGCTAGAAGCTCGCGCTAGCGGGGGAACCTAGCCACCCAGTTTGTCATTCCGACGAAGGAGGAATCTCATCAAACTATATCCGTAATGTGATTCCTCCTTCGTCCGAATGACAAAATCACACTTTATGTTTTTATTCTCTTTGTGGGCACGGATTACAAATCCGCGCTATCTAGTGTTATCAGTTCCGGCGCTGGCACTAACTTGGATTCAACTAAAAAAATCCATTTTCAAACATCACTACACAGTTTAAAAAAACCATGCAGGAAATTTAATTACATCGTTGCTGTTGAAACTCTAGGTTTATACTCCTTTGCGATATCAGCAATCAACTTAATGTGTTCTGGGGTTGTTCCGCAACAGCCACCTATGATATTTACTAAATTATCGTCTAAATATTCTTTGATAAAGGCTTGCATCTGTTCTGGCGTTTCATCGTACTCTCCAAAAGCGTTGGGTAATCCTGCATTAGGATGTGCCGAAACATTGAACGAAGTATTATGCGCTAAGGTTTGGAGATACGGTTTAAGCAAATCGGCACCCAAGGCGCAATTGAATCCTACACTCAACAACGGAATGTGTGAAACCGAAACTAAGAAAGCTTCCACGGTTTGACCTGAAAGTGTTCTTCCTGATGCATCGGTAATTGTCCCGGAAACCATGATTGGAATATCAATATTACGTTCGTCTTTGACTTCTTCAATAGCGAAAAGAGCCGCTTTGGCGTTTAACGTATCGAAAATAGTTTCCACCAACAGTAAATCACTTCCTCCGTCTATCAATGCTTCTACTTGTTGTTTGTAAGCAATGCGCAAATCATCAAAAGTTACCGCTCTGTAACCTGGATCATTTACATCTGGTGACATACTCGCTGTTCTGTTTGTTGGTCCAACTGAACCGGCTACAAAACGAGGTTTATCTGGATTTTTGGCTGTAAATTCATCGGCTACTTCACGGGCAATTCGTGCCGATTCGTAGTTAAGTTCGTAAACAATATCTTCGAGATGGTAATCTGCCATTCCGATGGTGGTTCCAGAAAAAGTATTGGTTTCAACGATATCTGCTCCTGCTTCAAAATAGGCGGCGTGTACCGCACGAATCGCTTGTGGTTGCGTAAGTGACAATAAATCATTGTTCCCTTTTAAGGAATGTGGAAAATCTTTGAAACGTTCTCCTCGAAAGTCTTCTTCAGAGAAATTGTAGCGTTGCAACATGGTTCCCATAGCTCCATCGAGTATGAGTATGTTTTTTTTAATGGCTTCTTGAATGCTTGACATATCTTGTTATTTCTTGTAAATCACGATCCATTTCGGGATTTACACTTTTGATTATTAATTACAAAAGTTCACTATATGAACTCTTTAGCCCCGATTGAAGCGATATCCTATTTTTCTGGCGTTCAGAAAAAAAGATATAGCGGAAAGCGGGAACAGTATTGGCAAAAAAACACCAATTGTTCGCTCCTGATACCGAAATTAATTCAGAAGGCTAAAAATATATGTTATCAAGAAAAGGTTTGAGAAATACTGAGTGAGTATTCGTGTGTTATCTATCTTAAATACTGAAACTGGTTCTGTATAAAGTAGAATGTAGCACCTTCTTTAAAGATAAAGGGTTGCTAAGGTTTCATTGGGTCTTTCCCTCCGCCTTTCGTGATAACTTTCAATAAATATAGGAACAGTGCAAAGTAAAGACATAGCGCCTATACTTGCAAGTATTAGCGCTATATTTTTTAACTAGTTTGTATTAAGTTGTTAAACTATGGCTTTAACCACGGCTTTTGGAGCTTCTTTACGAGTTCCGTCAAATCCGTCAACACCAGAAACTGTAGTATATTTCAGCACATATTTCTTACCCGGATTGATTATTTGGTAGGCTGCCTGACACATCATAGTTGCTTCGTGGAATCCACAAAGAATCAATTTCAGTTTTCCTGGATAAGTGTTTACGTCACCAATGGCAAAAATTCCGGGAATATTCGTTTGATAATCCAAAGCATTATTTACTTTTATGGCATTTTTTTCAATGTCTAATCCCCAGTCTCCGATAGGACCTAACTTTGGAGTTAATCCAAAAAGCGGAATAAAATAATCTGTAGGAATGGTTCTGTGGGCACCATTTTCTTCAATATCAATTGATTCTAAATGTTCGGCTCCATTTAAACCAACTACTTCTGCCGGCGTGATCATTTTTATTTTTCCGGAATCTTTTAACTCCTGCACTTTTTCGACCGAATCCAAGGCTCCTCTGAATTCATTTCTACGGTGAATTAAAGTCACTTCGGAAGCAATATTCGACAAGAAAATACTCCAATCTAAAGCGGAATCACCACCTCCTGCAATTACTACTCTTTTGTCTCTGAATTTTTCCGGATTTTTAATGAAATACTTGATTCCTTTATCTTCGTAAAATTCGATGTCTTCAATCAATGGTTTTCTGGGTTCAAAACTTCCTAATCCACCAGCAATTGCTACAACTGGTGCATGGAATTTTTTTCCTTTATTTGAGGTGACAATAAAACTTCCGTCTTCTTGTTTTTCAATAGTTTCTGCACGCTCGCCAAGGGTGAATCCTGGCTCGAACTGCTTGATTTGTTCCATTAAATTATCCACTAAATCCCCCGCTAATACTTCTGGAAACCCTGGAATATCATAGATTGGTTTTTTAGGATATAATTCTGAAAGCTGTCCGCCCGCTTGTGGCAAAGCATCCAGAATATGGCATTTTAATTTCAATAATCCTGCTTCAAAAACGGCAAATAAACCAGTTGGTCCGGCTCCTATTATAAGTATGTCTGTTTTAATCATTTTTTTATTCTTTATGTAATGTAATTATAATAAACTATTTAGTACAAATTAACGATTGATTTTTACAACTTTAAATGATAAATATCATTCGTTAATTTGTAATGCTTTTATTCTTTGTTTTTTAACGCCTCGGTGATTTCATTCATTTTTTGTACTTTTTCTTCAAAATTTCCTTTCAGCGTCTTGCGGTATTCATTCAGGTTTTCGACCATTTTATTGATGTCATCCGGAATTATTTCTTCGAAAAACTCCCGTAATCTTTTGGCAGTTGTCGGTGATTTACCGTTGGTTGAAATGGCTATTTTTACATTTCCTTTGGTTACGATTCCGCCCAAATAATAATCACATAAATCCGGTGTATCGGCAATGTTGCAAATCAAATGTCTTTTTCGTGACAAGTCGAATACTCTTTTATTTACTTTCAAATCATCGGTGCAGGCAATTACCATGTGGCGTTTGCGAAGCATCCAGCGATTGAACTTTTTATAGGTCAATATTACCGAAGGATGTTTTTGTACTAGCGTTTCCAGTTCAGGTAAAAACTTCGGTGCTACCACCTCAACATTGGCATTTGGACTGGATTTCAACATGAAAGATAACTTTTCTAAACCCACATTTCCTCCACCTACAATAAGTACATTGAGGTTGTGTAGTTTTAAAAAAACAGGATATAGTTCGTTTCTTTCCATTACTATCTTATTTTCCTCTACCAACCCTCTCCGAAGGAGATGGAGCCAGAGCTTGAATAATTTATACTTATTTTTTATGCAATGTTACTTAAAATGAATTCTTCGTAAAATCCTTTTAACTTGCTACTTTCTTTGACCACTTCTCCAATAACAATTATAGCTGGTGAACTTAACTTTTTCTCCGCCACAACTCCTTGGATGGTATTAATCGTTCCAACTCCAATTTTTTCCTGTGGAGTAGTTCCGTTTTGAATAATTGCAACAGGAGTTTCTCCTTTGGATTCCTTCTGGAATAATGACACAATTTGTGATAGTTTACTCATTCCCATCAAAATCACAACTGTTGCTGATGATTGCGCTGCGAGAGCTACATCATTCGACAAATTCCTGTTGGAAGTAGTGCCTGTGATTACCCAAAAACTTTCTGAAACACCTCTTTTTGTCAAAGAAATTCCTTGATAAGCCGGAACTGCAATCGAAGATGAAATTCCGGGGACTACAAATGTAGGGATTCCAAAACTTTCTGCAAATTCAATTTCTTCGCTTCCACGACCAAAAATAAATGGATCTCCACCCTTCAACCGAACGACATTTCCATAGGTAAGCGCATTATCAACAATCAACTGATTGATTTGGTCTTGTGTATATTCATGACAGCCTTTTCGTTTCCCTACAAATATTTTTATGGCCTCTTTGGGTGCATGAATCATTATTTCCTCATTGGCTAGTGCATCATACAAAACCACATTCGCTTCTGCCAGCGCCTTTACTCCTTTCAGAGTAAGCAAATCCGGATCGCCAGGACCAGCGCCTACTAAAGTTACTTTGGGTTGTATTGTATTATGCATCAGCTAGGTCTTTGGCTCTGTATTTCTCTATTGTATCAAAAAACGCAACTCCTAGTTGGATGTATTTTTGTGCAAATTCGGCAGAAGGCTCATTCGCTTTGATTTGATAAACCAAATCTTTAAAGCTTGAATCCAATTCTATTTTTTTGCTTTCGATAAAAACAGTATCAAATAAATCGATAATTCCAGCGTGGTGATTTGTTTTTTGGTTTTCGGCCAATAAAATTGCTTTGGCTCCGTTTACAAAACCTGCGTAGGCCAAGTAAATCGCATCTGCCCATTTTTCTTCTTCGAAAGCTTCTTGTGCAAAAGTCATTTTATCTTTGGCTTCTAATATTAAAGTAGCCACTAAATCAATTACTACACCTGCACATTCTCCTACTCCAACTGCTTTTACGTAGTTATCAGCATTTCCCCAATCTACAAAATCAGCCTCGGTAAGGTTTGTTATATCCGCTAATGGTTTCAAGAATTCATAGAAATATTTCTCTCCTTTGGCGTCGTAATAATTCAAGAACGATTGTCCGTTTCCGTTTGCTTCAAAATCATTTAAGATATAACGCAACGCATCGGGTCCTCTTCTGCTTGGAATTTTAATCACTTTGTCAGAAAATCTTCCGTTTCCGTTTCCTAAATTCCCGCCACCTAATAAAACTTGAAGAGCCGGAGCTACCAACTTTCCTGCATTAATAGACATTCCTTGGAAACCAATTTCGGACATATTGTGTTGTCCACAAGCATTCATACAACCGCTAATTTTTATGGCGATTTGTTGATTGTTGCTGTATTGTGGGTATTCTGTTTTTAATACTCTTTCTAATTCATCCGCAATACCAGTACTACTTGCAATACCTAAATTACACGTATCCGTTCCCGGACAAGCCGTGATATCTCCGATAGTATCATATCCTAAAGCAACAAAATCCAATTTGGCTAATTCTTGGTAAAAGAACGCTAGATTTTCTTCTTTAATATTACGTAAAACGATGTTTTGTCGTAATGAAAAACGCAATTCATTCGCACCGTAATTTTTAATCAAATCGGCTAACAATCTTGCTTTGTCCGTATAAAAATCTCCTAAAAGTACTTTGATACCAATAGCTACATATCCTGCTTGTTTTTGTACAATCACGTTCGATTTTTTCCAAGCTTCAAAAGCTTCAACATCCTCGATCGTTACTGCTGGTACTGCCAATAAAGGTTCAGTAATTGGTCCTTCAAAAGCGGTAGTGTCTATTTCGTAAGTATGAAACGGAAGAGCTTTTTTCTCTTCGTCAACCAAACGCAAAAACTCTTCACGACCCAAGTCCTTGATTAAAAACTTCATACGTGCTTTCAAACGTTTTGCTCTTTCTCCGTAACGGTCAAAAACTCTGATTATACCTTCGGCAGTTGGAATAATTTGGTTCACCGGTACAAATTCTGAAAGCAATTCAGCGTGACTTGGTTGAGAACCTAAACCACCCGCAAACATTATTTTGAACCCTTTTTCGCCATTTACAATTTTTGGAATAAATCCTAAATCATGCAAATAACTCAAAGCGGTATCTTTATCAGAAGAGGAGAATGATATTTTGAACTTACGTCCCATTTCCTGACAAATTGGGTTACGCAATAAATATTGAAACAAACCATGCGCATAAGGCGACACGTCAAAAGGTTCGTCAACATCAACACCCGCTAATTCGCTTCCAGTAATATTACGCACGGTGTTTCCACACGCTTCTCTCAAAGTGATATCATCTTTGGCCAACTCAGACCAAAGCTCAGGTGTTCTGTCTAAACTCACATAGTGAATTTGAATATCCTGACGAGTTGTAATGTGTAAACGTCCCGTAGAATATTTATCGGACACTTCCGTAATACGCTTCAATTGCTCGCTAGTTACTTTTCCGTAAGGCAATTTAATACGAATCATTTGCACGCCTTCTTGACGTTGACCGTAAATACCACGGGCCAAACGAAGACTGCGAAAACGCTCATCGTCAATTTGTCCACTTCGGAAGGAATGAATTTTTTTCTCTAAATCGATAATCTCTTTTTGGACAATCGGATCTTCTATTTCTGTTCTAAAACTTTGCATCTTTAGTTATGTTTATCCCCTCCCCAACCCTCCCCGAAGGGGAGGGAGTCGAAACTGGAAATATTATTACATTTTCTTTTAACTCAATTATTATTATATTCTTATCGTAAAAGGCAAACGCCTTAACTACCGGCATACTTTTATCCAGGATGTCTCCCTCCCCTTCGGGGAGGGCTGGGGTGGGGGCTATTTTATAAACCCAACTCCTGCTGTTGTGTTGGTTGCAGCATCTATTAAAATGAAAGCTCCGTTAGATTTATTATCAGTATAAGCATCAAAATAAATGGCTTTGCTCAATTTGATAGTTACTTCTCCAATTTCATTTATAGCTAATTGAGTCGCTGGTGTTGTTCCAGAATAATCGGTTGCGATTACGTTTTTTACACTGTCAATTTTCGCCAAAACTCTATTGCTGTTGTGTTGCACATAATATTTTGCACCTGCCACTAATTTTTTACTGTCCATCCAACAAACAGTTGTTGTAATATCTTTTTCAATTTTAGGAAGTTCATTCGATTTTACAATCATATCACCTCTGGTTACATTGATGTCATTATCTAATTCGATAGTGATAGAAGAACCTGCTGTCGCTTCATCAAATTGTTTATCAAAAAAGTGAATATTCGTTACGGTAGATTCAGTTAAAGAAGGAAGCACCGTTACAGCATCTCCTACTTTAATAGTGTTCCCGTATAATTTTCCTGAATATCCTCTAAAGTCATGATACTCTTCCGTTTTTGGTCTAATTACTGTTTGAATAGGGAAACGTGCGATTCCGTTTTCGTAGATATCATTTGGTTCCAATGATTCTAAATGTTCCAAAACCGTCTGTCCGGTGTACCAAGGCATATTCTCCGATTTATCTGCAACATTACCACCATTGATTGCACTTAGCGGAATGTAACTTACATTTTGTTCTTTAAAAGCGCTTTTTGCATTTAATGCCTGAAAGTCTGCTTTGATTTTGTTGTATACTTCTTCTGAATAATCAACTAAATCCATTTTGTTTACCGCAACAATCACATCTTTTACTCTCAATAAATTATTGATAAAAAAGTGACGGTAGGTTTGCTCAATAACTCCTTTACGCGCATCAATCAAAATGATTGAAACTTGTGAAGTTGAAGCTCCGGTAACCATGTTTCGTGTATATTCAACGTGACCCGGAGTATCGGCAATAATGTAACTTTTTTTGGCTGTCGAAAAATAAATATGCGCCACATCAATCGTAATTCCTTGTTCTCTTTCAGCAACCAAACCATCGGTAGCCAATGAGAAATCTAAATAATCGTATCCTTTTTGCTTACTGCTTTTTTCTATTGCTTCAATCTTATCTGTAGTCAATGATTTTGTATCGTACAATAATCTCCCGATTAATGTACTTTTTCCGTCATCTACACTTCCTGCTGTTGCTATTTTTAAAACTTCCATCTGAATTTTGTTTAAAGTTTAAAAGTTTAAGGTTTTCAAAAACACCTTGTAAAAACTTCTAAATTTGATTTTTTTATTTTAAATGTTGAATTATAAATTTTAAATATCTCGGAACAATTCATAATTTATAATTCATAACTTATAATTGTTTTCTAAAAATAACCTTGTTGTTTTCTTTTTTCCATTGCAGCTTCAGAACGTTTATCATCAATTCTGGCTCCTCTTTCAGAAATAGTTGAAGATCTAATTTCACCCACCACTTCCTGAATAGTTGCTGCGTAAGAATCAACAGCTGCGGTACAACTCATATCTCCAACGGTTCTAAAACGAACAATTCTTTCTTCAATTTGCTCATCTTCTTCTTGGTAAACAAAAGGAGAATGAGACCAAATCATACCGTCTCTCAAGAATACCTTACGCTTGTGTGAAAAGTAAATCGATGGAATTTCGATTTGCTCTTGTTCGATATAACTCCAAACATCTAGCTCTGTCCAATTCGAAATTGGAAAAACACGAACGTTTTGACCGTTTTCAATTTTTCCGTTTAAAATATCAAATAATTCAGGACGCTGATTTTTTTCGTCCCATTGACCAAAATCATCACGAACCGAAAAAATACGTTCCTTCGCTCTCGCTTTTTCTTCATCTCTACGCGCACCACCGATGCAAGCATCAAATTTGAATTCTTCGATAGCATCCAAAAGTGTAGTCGTTTGCAAACTGTTTCTACTGGAGTACTTACCTGTTTCTTCTACAACTTTCCCTTCGTCAATAGCATCTTGCACATTACGAACGATTAATTCTAATCCCAATTCAGCAACTAATTTATCTCTAAAAGCAATAGTTTCAGGAAAGTTATGTCCCGTATCTACGTGCAACAATGGAAAAGGGATTTTCGCTGGAAAAAATGCTTTTTGAGCTAAACGTACCAAAGTAATCGAATCTTTTCCACCAGAGAAAAGCAATACCGGTTTGTCAAATTGAGAAATTACTTCTCTAAATATGTATATCGCTTCGCTTTCTAAAGCATTTGTTTTTAATATGGTACTCATTATATTTTTATTTATTCAAGGATTGAAAAATTCAAAAATTGAAAGATTGTTGTATTAATTTTTAATTATTTTTGGTGCAACCCACATTCTTTATGACTCGATTCCCATGACCATCTCCCTGCTCTGATATCTTCCCCTTCGGCTATGGCTCTCGTACATGGAGCACATCCTATACTTACAAACCCTTGTTTGTGTAATACATTTTGTGGCACATTATTTTTTTCTAAATAAGCTTCTACTTCTATCAAAGTCCATTTCAATAATGGATTGAATTTTATAATGTCGAACTTTTCATCGTATTCAAAAAGGTCTAAGTCATTTCTGTTTTCGGATTGTTCCGCACGTAAACCAGTAATCCAGATGTCATTCCCTTTTAATGCTTTAGTCAACGGTGCCACTTTTCGAATAAAACAACACTCTTTTCTATTCTCCACCGATTCATAGAAGCTGTTTGGACCTTTATGATTTAACAACTCTTCCACCGCAATTGCTTCCGGAAAATAGGTTTTAATGTCAATTTTATATTTTCTTAAAGTTTTATGAAAAACATCATACGTTTCCTGAAATAATCGTCCTGTATCCAATGTAAAAATGGTAATTGGCAAATCATTTTTCGCAATTAAAGCCGTAATCACCTGATCTTCCTGACCAAAAGAAGTAGAAAAAACTACGTTATCCTTATATTCGTTGGCTAAAAAACGAAGCGTTTCCTCAATGGAAAAATCTTTGGTTTTATGCAATAACGCTTGTACTATATCTGTGCTCATAATTCCGTTTATCTTTTACAACAATTTTGACAAGGTTCTTAAACTCAAAATAATAATTAAGATACCTACCAAAATCATCATTGGTTTTCTTTTGATTTTATTAACTAATAAAGCAGCAATTGGCGCAGCAATAACGCCTCCTAAAATTAAACCTATAATAACCTGCCATCCTTGGATTCCTCCAAAAATCATAAATGTAATACCACTAGCGAAAGAAACCGCAAATTCGGCTGCATTCACAGAACCAATTGTATATCTAGGATTTCTACCGCGTCCTAATAATGTAGAAGTTACAATTGGCCCCCAGCCTCCACCTCCAACGGAATCCATGAATCCCCCAAAAGAAGCCAGAATATTCAATCGTTTCGTTTTCTTTTTAATAATATTTTTTTGCATTGCCTTTCTGATAATTATAACCGCCAAAGCGATCATATACACGGCAATAAAAGGCTTTATTGCATCCCCATCAATTACATCCGATAACAAATAAGCTCCGGTAATCGAACCCAAAATTCCGGGTATCAACAAATGCCGGACTAGTTTTTTATTGATATTCCCAAAACGATGATGAGAAATTGCAGAAGCGCCGGTGGTAAACATTTCAGCAACGTGAACACCTGTACTGCTGATTGCTGGCGGGATTCCATATGCCAATAAAAAAGAGGTAGAGGTTGCTCCGTAGCCCATTCCTAAAGTTCCATCGACTAGTTGTGCAAAAACGCCAATACAAAAAAAGATTAAAAACTCCTGATCGAACCCTCCCACAAAACCATTCCAAGAAAATTCAGCATGATGGTTGTACACCAATGTAGAAATTAATCCAACTAATAAAACAACCGGAATAACAACCCACAAGCGTTCTTTAAATGTAATTTGGGATTTTATCATCCCTTTATTTTCTTCTACTACTTCTTTATTCATGCTTGCAAGGTAAAATAAATTTTATTTATTATCTATTACCCTATCGGCATTGTAGATTAAAGCGCAAAAATAGTACTTTTTGTTTAACTACAACACTAATTTTTAAGTTTATTTTTTAAAAGGCGATATCCGCTAGGGTATTGTTTTCCAATATCATCAGGGTATTGTCTCGCACTTCGGTCATTAATTTCCGAACGGCGCAAGTGGTTTCATCGGCACAGTCTTCACAAGGCTCATAAAAATTATGGCTGGCACATGGAAGTAATGCAATAGGTCCCTCTAGAATACGATACACATGGGCCATATTTATTTCCTTAGGATCTTTTATCAAATAATAGCCTCCGCCTTTTCCTTTTTTGGCTCCTAAAAAACCAGAATGACGCAGTAATAATAAAATACTTTCTAAAAACTTGATCGAGATAGTCTCGCTCTTGGCTATCTCCGCTATTTGCACCGGAAAATTGTTTTTTTGGCGTGCCAAAAAAGTAAGTGCTTTTATTCCGTATTTAGTTTTTTTTGAAAGCATTTTAAAAAAATATAATTGAAGATTAATTATTTTTGATTGTAGATTTCAAAGCTGTCTGAAATCAACATTCTTTTTATATTGAAACAACAAAAATATACTTTTTGATTTAAGAATAGTGAATGGAGATTGATGATTTTTAATTTGTAGTAAATCTACAATCAAAAAATCCTTACAACAATGCCTGCTCTAAATCAGCAATCACATCTTTTACGGTTTCCAATCCTACTGAAACACGAACTAAACCATCGGTAATACTCACTGCTAAAC
>NZ_RYDK01000004.1:0-337694 GCF_003970375.1 Flavobacterium sp. ZB4P23 | reverse complement strand
TAAATCAGCAATCACATCTTTTACGGTTTCCAATCCTACTGAAACACGAACTAAACCATCGGTAATACTCACTGCTAAACGTTCTTAAATAAACCACATTGACCACGGTTTAAACCCTGGACTATTGTATGGCTTCAATCGTCATGAACTTTACGAAAGCGCCTGCTCCAAATCAGCAATCACATCTTTTACGGTTTCCAATCCTACTGAAACACGAACTAAACCATCGGTAATACTCACTGCTAAACGTTCTTCAACAGATAATTTGCTATGTGTTGTCGATGCTGGATGCGTAACGATTGTTCTGGTATCTCCTAAATTTGGTGATAAAGAACATAATTTTATTTTATCCAAAAAGTTTCTTCCGGCTTCAAGCCCCCCTTTTATTTCAAAAGCAACAATATTTCCGCCCAACTTCATTTGCTTTTGAGCAATTTCGTATTGTGGATGCGATTTCAAAAACGGATATTTCACGCGATTCACATTCGGATGCTGCTCTAAAAACTCCGCTACTTTCATCGCATTTTCACAATGCCTGTCTAAACGAATCGCCAAAGTTTCTAAACTTTTTGATAATACCCAAGCATTAAAAGGCGATAAAGAAGGACCGGTAAGTCGAGAAAACAAATAGATTTTTTGAATCAATTCAGCATCACCAACTGTTATTCCTCCCAACACTCTACCTTGACCGTCCATTAACTTTGTAGCGGAATGCACCACTAAATGCGCACCCCATTTTATTGGTTGTTGCAGATAAGGTGTTGCAAAACAGTTATCAATTACCAAAATCAAATTATGTTTTTTAGCAATCGTTCCTAAAAGTTCTAAATCGATAATATCAACAGCAGGATTGGTAGGTGATTCCGCAAAAAGAATCTTTGTATTTGGTGTGATGAAACTTTCAATTGTTTCCGGCTTATTAATATCAAAATAGGAGGTTTCAATATTCCATTTTGGAAAATAATTGATAAATAAAGAATGTGTCGCTCCAAAAACACTACTCGAAGAAACAATATGATCTCCAGATTTCAATAAAGCTGCCAAGGTTGAATACACTGCTGCCATTCCTGAAGCAAAGGCAAAACCAGCTGCCGCACCTTCCATTATACACACTTTATCAACAAATTCGTTCGTGTTTGGGTTGCTGTAACGGCTATATATATTTCTGTCTTTCTCTTCGGCAAAAGAAGCACGCATATCTTCGGCATCCTCAAATACAAAACTAGAAGTTAAGTACAAAGGAACCGAGTGCTCTAAATATTGTGTTCTTTCTAATTGGGTACGGATGGCTGAGGTTTCAAAACCAAATTCTTGATCGTTCATTATTATTAGATTTCAAAGAGTTGTTTCACAAAGATTCGCAAAGGAATCACAGAGATTCACAAAGTTTTTCCGCATAATTTTTCTATAAAAAAAAGCTCTTTATTGTTTAAAATTAAAGTTTTAGAAGTTGACTATTTTAGCTTTACGCCAATTCAACTCCGTTCAAAACTACTTTATAGTGTATGGTTGCTGTTGGCTCTAATGTTTTAGAAACCGAACAGTATTTTTCGAAAGAAAGTTGTGCGGCTCTCGCTGCTTTTTCTTCATTAATAGGTCCTTCCAAAAAGAATACTACAGTAATATCCTTGAATGGTTTTGCTTCTCCTACTTGTACCCGTTCTCCTTCGACCTCAGCTTTGAAAGAAGTGATTTCCTGACGCTGTTTTTTTAAAATCGAAATCATATCAATCGCACTGCAACCCGCAACACCCATCAATACTAATTCCATTGGACTTGCGCCTTTATCGTCTCCGCCAAATTCTGGTCGGCTATCCACATTTACTAAGTGACCACGCTCGTTTTTTAATTCAAAGTGGAAGTTGTCGTTTACTCTGTTTAATGTTATTTTCATATTATTCCCCTCCCCAACCCTCCCCGAAGGGAAGGGAGCCAAGACTGGAGGCAGTCCCTTTTTTATTATTTATATTTATTTGGACGCAGATTTTACTTTTATATATGTTAAATCAAAAATCGTCACCCGAGAGCTTGCTCGAACTGGCGAAGCAATCTGCAATCTTTTTATTCCCCCTTCAGGGGTATGGGGGCTACCCTTTATCCGACAATCTCAAAATATCACCAAAAACACCTCTCGCCGTTACCGCAGATCCTGCACCTGCACCTTGAATTACGATTGGTCTGTCGCCATACGATTCAGTGTAAATTTCGAAGAAAGAATCAGAACCTTTTAAGCCTCCCAAAGCAGTATCCGAAGGTACGGAAACTAATTTTACTTCTAGATTACCTTTGTCATTTTGCAAATCGCCTGACAATTCGCCTATGTATCGCAGGACGTGATTGGGCTTTTGGTCGGCTTTTATTTTAGCATAAATTGGATCAAACTCGGTCAATTTATTCAAGAAATCCGAAACATCGCCTTCACGCAAATGTTCTGGAATTAAATTTTGAATATCAATTTCTTCAAACTCATTTTGCAAGTCTAATTCTCTTGCCAAAATCAATAATTTTCTACCTACGTCGTTCCCGCACAAATCTTCTCTTGGATCCGGCTCGGTATACCCATTGTCAATGGCCTCCTTCAATATTTCGCTAAACGAAGCCTCTTTTGCAGAAAAATTATTGAACAAATAACTCAATGTTCCAGAGAAAACACCTTTAATCTTCGTGATATTTTCACCCGAAAGGTGCAATAATTTAATCGTATCAATCAATGGCAATCCTGCACCCACATTAGTTTCATAAAGATAACTCTTTTGATTATCCGCCAGCACTTTTCGTAATTTTTTATAAAAACTATAGCTTAACGTATTAGCCACTTTATTAGACGAAATCAAATCAAAACTGTTTTCAGCTAATTTTATATAATTCCCAACAAATTCAGCACTTGCCGTGTTATCAATCGCAATCAAATTCTCCAAGTGATGCTCATTTGCGTAGGCAATTACATCATCTATAGTATAAGAAAAGCCATTGTTCTGGATTTCATTTTTCCAATTTGGAGTAACGCCATTTTTATTCAAAAGTACATTACTTGAATTGGCAATTGCAAAAACATTCAGTTTGATATCTTTTCTTTTCTCGATAGTTGCTGCTGATTCCAATATTTGGTTAATCAACGTTCCACCAACTAATCCATGTCCGAAAATAGCGATATTGATTTTCTTAGCTACTCCAAAAATCTCTCCGTGAATTACGTTTAAGGCTTTGTTCAATTGCGATTTTTTGACCACCAAACTCACGTTTTTACCCGTAACGGTATTATTGAAAAGAATCGGGACAATTTTATTTTTTATCAACGCCGTGTATGGCTTGTGAAAAGTACTTAAATCCTGACCAATGATAGAAATCACCGAAACATCATCCGTCACCGTGATTTTATTTACATCTTTCGAATAGAAATCATTTTCGAATTCTTTCTCTAATTCAATCATTGCTTTTGTCGCTTTATCAGTGGCAACAACTAAACCAATTCCTCTTTCTGACGAACCTTGAGAAATGATACTTACGCTAATATCATTATCGCCCATCACTCTGAAAATACGGGCATCAACACCTGTTTTTCCCAGTAATCCTCTTCCTTCCAGGTTCACTAACGAAACATTTTCAAGCACCGAAAGTGTTTTGATCCCTTCCTTGTTTGAATTGGAAGTGATTAATGTTCCTTTATTTTCATGGTTGAACGTATTCAAGATACGAAGCGGAATGTTTTTTTCCAACAAAGGAATGATCGTTTTGGCATGAAGAATCGTAGCACCAAAATTGGCTATTTCATTGGCTTCATTAAACGACAAATGGTCAATTTTCTTTGCATCAACTACTAAATCCGGATTAGCGGTATAAATTCCGTCTACATGCGTATAATTCTGTAATTCGTCCGCATTCAAATAATTCGCAATCAACGAAGCGGTGTAATTGCTACCGTTTCTTCCTAAAGTGGTCGTGTCATTATTTGTGTTTGAACCAATGAAACCTGTAACAATATTTACGGTTGTTCCGTTATTTTGTTTGAAATAATTGATGACATTTTTCTTCGAAATTTGTTCCAAAGGTTGTGCATCACCAAATTTCGAATCGGTTTTTATCAATTCCCGAGTATCTGCAAAACGGGCATTTATCCCATTTTCGACCAAAATTGCCGTCAGTAATTTTGCCGAAAGTAGTTCCCCTTTTGATAAAATTTGGTCTTTTATTTTGTTGCTGTAATCACCAATTAAGCTGACGCCTTCGAATAATTTTTCAAGAACATGGAACTCTTCGGATAAATCTACGTCTTGATATTCGTCTTGTTGGTATTTTTTGAAATCATCAAAAAGAGGTTTATAAACTCCGTTTTTAGCGGCAATACTTAAAATTTCTTCTAATTCATCCGTAGCATTTCCTCGCGCCGAAACCACAATAGCAATTTCCTCTCCTTGATTTACTTTATCAATAATAATTGCAACCACCTTATTTATTCCGTCGCCATTCGATAACGATTTTCCTCCAAATTTCAATATTTTCATTGTGTTCTGTTTTTTGGCTTAGAATATATCCTGAAGCAAATTGTGTAATTGTTTGTACTCTATCAAAAAAGCGTCGTGTCCGTGGATGGAAACTATTTCCTGATAGGTAACCCTCTTTTTATATTTTTTTAATTCCTCGTACGTTACTTTATTTTCATTTGCCGTAAAAAACAGGTCGGAATTAATTCCAATAATATGAATCTCGGCTTCAATTTTTGAAGTTATCTCTTCGAATGATGTGCAGTTTCTGGTGATATCGATTGTTTTCAACAGTTGATTCATCATTTTATATGACGAAATTTGAAAACGTTTCTGCAATTTTTCGCCGTGATGTAGCAACCAGCTTTCTACATTAAAAATCCCCAATTCTTCATTGGTGGTTCGCTGAAATTTTGCAGCAAATGATTCCGGAGTTCTATAGCATAACATAGCATGAGTGCGAGCGTCTTCAATAGGTTTCGAAGAGTTGTTGAGAATTTGTTCCTGCAAAAAGCAATTGGCAATTAACCAATCCGTCGATTTCCAATCCGTTGCGATAGGAATTAAATGCTGTGTGATTTTTGGCTCTAAAGCGACCATTTCCCAAGCAATTCCGCCACCTACAGAACCCCCAATAATAGCGTATAGTTTTTTAATATCCAGAACCCGAATCCCTTCAATAAAAATCCTGGCAATGTCTCTGGCAGTAAAATCCAAATAATCTTCGATCTCAAAACCATCAAAACCATTTCCGGGAACATTAAATGCGAGTATTGTATATTTTGTTGTATCTATGGTTTTGTGTGCTCCAATTAAATCATTCCACCAACCGTTTTCGCCCACAACTTGTGAATTTCCGGTTAAAGCATGGTTGACCAAAACAATTGGTGCCGTATGCAATTCTGGCCCAAAAACTTGAAAACTTACGTTTAAGGTAGCATAAAAAGCGCCACTTTTAGTGGTGAAATTTTGAAATGTAATAGAGGTTGGTTTATTTTCCAATGGCAAATCTTTTATGATTTTTGATCTGTGTTTGGAAATATTATAAAGAAAGTCAGGCGTTATCTAGACTAATTCTTAGTGTTATCTTTCCACGATGAGCGTGGTAGAATGCAGCACCTTCTTCGATAAATCGAAGGGTTGCTAAGGCTTCATCGGGTCTAATCCCTCTGCCTTTCTTTATAACATTTCAATACGTTTTTGAACTTAAAGAAGCAAATTAACCACTATTTTTTGTAACAACCAAATTTTTATGTGGATTCGTTTATTTCTTTGGACTCCATAAATACAAAAAACAATTCACACGCAATTGTTATTCTGACGAAGTAATGAGAATACTCATCCCGTTTTCTTACTTCGTCAAAACAACACTTTTAAACATCCTTTGAAAATCTCAAAACCAAAAATAAATTCGGATTTATTAAATAAAAAGCGCTTCATTCTCTTGGGAATACATTAGGAAAAGCAATGAATTAGTCACTATTTTTTGTGCCAAAACATCGTTCTTTGAGATCTCAAATCTAGGATGAATCAATTCATTCTTAGAATCGTTTTCCTTTTCTTTTTTATTTCTGAAATTAATACTTTTTAATAACCGAAATGTCTTTGTAAAATACTTTGTTGTGCTCATAATTTTTAGGTGTTAGGTGTTAATATTTATTTTTGGTCTCCTTGTATGAATTGTTGTGAGATTTGAAAAAATCAGAAAAACAAAAAACCCTTTTAGATCCATATCCAAAAGGGTTTTAAGTTATACACTTACTTTTGGAATCAACAGCCGCGAATACACATAATGGCATTGACACAAATCATGTTATTGACTGTTGCGTTATTTGTTTTTTGGCTTTTTAGGTTATTCATCGAGGCTTTTTGTGACTAAAAAATCTATTCTGTTTATTACTATTCAAAAAAAAAGCTTCCCGTTATCCGGGAAGCTTTTGATATATAATTTGATTTAAATTATTCAATACGCAACCCTCAGGAATTTTCCTGTGCGACCTTAAACATATTACAAATATTAAATTTCATTTTTACTTTATTAGAATTTCTAAATTGCAAATTATTTTTTAAATATCCAAATAAGTTTAAGAAAATAATAGCGAAACTATTTTAAATATTATTTTTTCTTAATAATTTAGAACCCGAAAAATATTTATTCTCAAAAAAAACAAAAGATTAATTTGCAATTCAAAATGGTTTCATACATTTGCAACCAAATACAAGAGGAAAAATTTGAACTGATTGCAACCTCTTCATAATGAAACAAATTCATTATGAATACTGAACGTTTTTCAGTAGAAAAAATGCTAAAGCAGAAACTCTTCTTTAGTCCTTTTTAGCAATTATTTTTTCTCGCTTAATTTAAAATAATAATTATTATGGCCTATTTATTTACGTCAGAATCTGTAAGCGAAGGACATCCAGACAAAATTGCAGATCAAATTTCAGACGCATTAATTGATAATTTTTTGGCATTTGATGCTGACTCAAAAGTAGCTTGCGAAACTTTAGTAACTACAGGTCAAGTAATCTTGGCAGGTGAAGTAAAATCAAATACCTATTTAGATGTGCAACAAATCGCTCGCGATGTAATCAAGAAAATTGGTTACACAAAAAGCGCCTATATGTTTGAAGCGGATTCTTGTGGTATTCTTTCTGCTATACACGAACAATCTGCTGACATCAATCAAGGTGTTGATAGAGCAAATCCTGAAGAACAAGGTGCTGGTGATCAAGGAATGATGTTTGGTTACGCAACAAATGAAACAGAAAATTACATGCCTTTGGCACTTGATTTATCTCATAAATTATTAAAAGAATTGGCCGTTTTAAGACGTGAAAATAACGAAATCACCTATTTGCGTCCGGATGCTAAATCTCAAGTGACGTTAGAATACAGTGATGACAACAAACCAACTCGAATTGAAGCTATTGTAATTTCGACACAGCACGATGACTTTGACG
Source organism: Flavobacterium sp. ZB4P23 (assembly GCF_003970375.1). Lineage (NCBI taxonomy): Bacteria > Pseudomonadati > Bacteroidota > Flavobacteriia > Flavobacteriales > Flavobacteriaceae > Flavobacterium > Flavobacterium sp. ZB4P23. The sequence goes on along the minus strand of NZ_RYDK01000004.1, from coordinate 330,249 downwards.
AAGAAGCTACTATGCTTGCTAAAATCAAAAAAGACATCATCGAAATTTTGATTCCAAGAATCATTGCAAAAAATCCAACGAGTGCTCATTTATTTAATGATCAAATTAAATACCACATCAATCCAACGGGAAAATTTGTAATTGGAGGACCTCACGGAGATACTGGACTAACAGGTAGAAAAATTATTGTAGACACTTACGGTGGAAAAGGTGCTCACGGTGGTGGTGCATTCTCTGGTAAAGACCCTAGTAAAGTAGACAGAAGTGCAGCTTATGCTACTCGTCACATTGCTAAAAATCTAGTTGCAGCAGGTGTTGCTGACGAAATTTTAGTACAGGTTTCCTACGCAATTGGTGTTGCTAAACCAATGGGGATTTTTATAGAAACTTATGGGACTTCAAAAGTAACCTTAACCGATGGAGAAATTGCTAAAAAAGTAGAAGCTATTTTTGACATGCGCCCGTACTTTATAGAGCAACGTTTGAAATTAAGAAATCCAATCTACAGCGAAACTGCTGCTTACGGGCACATGGGACGTACTCCAGAAACGGTTACTAAAACTTTTACTGCTCCAGGAGGATTAACAAAAACCGTGACTGTTGAATTGTTTACTTGGGAAAAATTAGATTTTGTTGACCAAGTTAAAACTGCTTTTGGATTGTAATTCAGTACAGATTTAAAATGAAAAAGGGGATTTTGTTCAGTCAAAATCCCTTTTTAATTTGGCTATATATTGTACTTTAAAATAAAGGTCACAAATCGTGGTAAAATAATCGTTTCATTCGCATTAAAGCCATTTACGCTAAAGGAGTTGTTCAATCTAGACCTTGTATTTAGTAAATTGTAGGCCTGAATTCTGTATTCAAATTTGGCGTCCTTTTTTAATAAGTTCCGCCGCCGCCACTCATTGCATTCATTATGCGCATTCCACCTCCAGCTTGACCTGTAGCCTCTAACTTTTCTTCTTCTTTATAAATTGATGTCGATTTATCAAAATTAAGAATGAATGTTTTTTCGAACATTTTCTTCATTCTTTCCTCAATCATTTTTTGCACATCAGGAGTCATATCCTTATTGCCTTCCATTCGTGTTTTGAAATCGGAGGTACTGCTTTTTGATTCATACACTGCCATTCCTTGAAATTCCTGAGCGCGAAGCCCCAAAAACGATGCAATTGTTACTATTATTGCGTAAATTACTTTATACATAACTATTGGGTTTTAATGAATAAGAGTGAAAAATACTATTTTTGTTACAAGTATTCTGTTAAAATATTAATAAAACAATCAAAATTATATACCGTTTAATTGTAATTTCGCTGTATGAAAAAAGTAATATTATTGCTGTTTATCGCTTCATTTTCAGTAATTTTTAGTCAGAACCAAAAACTAACAGCCATTAAAATCGATTCTATTCGTTTTGATGGAGATGCGTTTTTAGGTTATGATTCATTTGGTTTTTACTACACCATCCATAACAATGTTTTTTCTAAAATTGGAACACGGAATACTTTAGAATACAAAAATATTTCTTTGGGTAGAATCACAAAAATAGATTTGCATAACCCTTTGAAAATTGTTTTATTTTACGAAAATTTCAATACAGTTATCATCTTGGACAATCAATTGAATGAAACTCAGAAAATCAATTTTTCAGAAAATACAATTCCAATCGTAGCCACTGCAATTGGTATTGCTGCTCTAAATCAGTTGTGGGTTTACAACAGTATGAATCAGCAACTGGGATTATATGATTATTTGAACAAGGATTACAAAACTATTTCAGTTCCTTTTACTGAAAGTGTTAAGAATTACGCTTCAGATTTCAACATCTTCTATTGGATGGACGGTAAAAACAACTGGTACACTTGCGATATTTTTGGCAGAATAGCAAACAAAGAAAAAGTTTCTGATTTTGACTCGATTGAAATTATAAATGAAAATCAGATCATCTATTCTAAAAATGGGATTTTAATTTTGCAGGATTTGGAAAAAAACCAAAAAACTGAAATTGAAATTTCAGAAAAATCCTTTAAAAAATTCTATTACAAAGACCAAATTTTATCTATTTTTACAGCTGAAGGAATTACAAATTATAAAATCATACTACCGTAATGCACATAGCAATAGCAGGAAACATAGGCTCTGGAAAGACAACTTTGACACGCTTATTAGCGAAACATTTCAAGTGGGAACCACATTATGAAGACGTAGTAGACAATCCGTACCTAGATGATTTTTACCACCAAATGGAGCGCTGGTCGTTTAATTTACAAATTTATTTCTTGAATAGTCGCTTCCGTCAGGTGATGCAAATTCGTGAAAGTGGCAAAAAAATCATTCAGGACCGAACTATTTATGAAGATGCCCATATTTTTGCTCCTAATTTATATGCAATGGGTTTGATGACCAATCGTGATTTCCAGAATTATTCGTCTCTTTTTGAATTAATGGAATCTACTGTTAAAGCCCCTGATTTATTGATCTATTTAAGGAGTTCTATTCCTAATTTAGTCGGTCAAATACACAAACGCGGCCGTGAATATGAAAACTCAATATCCATTGAGTATTTGAGTCGTTTGAACGAACGCTACGAAGGCTGGATTCAAACCTATGACAAAGGAAAATTATTAATTATTGATGTGGATAACATGAATTTTGTTGATAATCCCGAAGATTTAGGAACTATTTTTAATAGAATTGATGCGGAGTTGAACGGGCTGTTTTAGAATCCTCTCCCCAACCCTCTCCTTCGGAGAGGGAGTAGAAACTGGTGATAAAATACATAAAAACAAAAAATGCCTCACAATTGCGAGGCATTATTATTTAACAACAAAATCTATTATTTCAAGGAATCTATTTTCGCCTGAACTTCTGCATCAGTTCCTTCAAAACTTTGAATGTTTTCTTTTCCGTTAATATTAGTTTTAATAGTCGCTTTTACTTCTCCATCAACATTGGTTTTTTCTATCGTAACTTTTTTCGAGACCATTTCAGTTACTGCTGCGGAAGCATTCATAAATCTACACGTTTTACTGTCACATCCTTTAGCAAGACACTCTTCTTTAGATATTGAAGTACACATTTCAGAAGCAGCACAACAAGCGGCTTTATTAGCCAATGTATGATTGCCACTACCTAAAATTGGTGCAATTACCAAACCAATCAAACACGTCAATTTAATTAAAATATTCATTGATGGTCCAGAAGTATCTTTGAACGGATCTCCAACAGTATCGCCAGTAATGGCCGCTTTATGCGCATCAGAACCTTTATAGGTCATTTCACCATTAATAAGAACTCCCGCTTCAAAAGATTTTTTAGCGTTGTCCCAAGCACCACCGGCATTGTTTTGAAAAACAGCCCAAAGCACACCCGAAACGGTAACTCCGGCCATATAACCCCCTAACATTTCGGCGATTAGCTGGTTGTTGTCTCCGTAAACTAATTTGCCAAGCAAAACAATTGCAATTGGAAAACCAATTGTCAATATTCCCGGCAACATCATTTCGCGCAAAGCGGCTTTCGTCGAAATATCAACACACTTAGCATATTCCGGTTTTCCGGTTCCTTCCATAATTCCGGGAATCTCCCTGAACTGACGACGTACTTCATACACCATGTCCATTGCGGCTTTCCCGACAGAATTCATCGCTAATGCCGAGAAAACGACAGGTATCATGCCACCCACGAATAGCATTGCTAAAACTGGTGCTTTAAAAATATTGATTCCGTCAATTCCTGTAAAAGTTACATACGCAGCAAATAGAGCTAGTGAAGTTAATGCTGCCGAAGCAATAGCAAAGCCTTTTCCGGTTGCTGCAGTTGTATTTCCTACAGCATCTAAAATATCCGTTCTGGTACGTACTTCTTTTGGCAATTCGCTCATTTCAGCAATTCCACCGGCGTTATCCGATATGGGTCCAAAAGCATCGATTGCCAATTGCATGGCCGTTGTTGCCATCATCGCTGAAGCAGCTAAAGCCACACCATAAAATCCTGCTAATGCGTAGGAAGTCCAAATTGCAGCTGCAAATAATAAAACCGTTGGAAACGTAGAAATCATTCCGGTTGCCAATCCTGCAATTACGTTTGTTCCTGCTCCAGTTGAAGATTTTTGAACAATTGCCATAACAGGTTTTGTACCCAATCCTGTATAATACTCAGTTACTGACGAAATGAGTCCACCTACTGCCAGACCTACAATTGTAGCATAAAAAACACGCATGGATGAAATTTCTTTAGTTCCTTCTCCAAAAAAATCCATTTTCATGGTTTCTGGCAACATGTATTGCACTAAAAAATAGCAGGCAATAAGGGTTAATCCTATTGAAAGCCAGTTTCCCCTATTTAAAGCGCTTTGCACTTGCGCTTCTTTTGCATTATCATCTGTAATTTTTACCACCATCGTTCCGATAATCGAAAATAAAATACCAAAACCGGCGATTGCCATTGGCAATAAGATAGGTCCTATTCCTCCAAAAGCATCTTGAATAGTTCCGCCCATGTCTTTGATTACATAATTTCCTAAAACCATGGCCGCTAAAACGGTTGCGACATAAGAACCAAATAAATCAGCTCCCATTCCGGCAACATCGCCTACATTATCCCCTACATTGTCCGCAATTGTAGCCGGATTACGGGGATCATCTTCCGGAATTCCAGCTTCTATTTTCCCTACCAAATCAGCTCCAACATCGGCCGCTTTGGTGTAAATTCCACCGCCAACTCTTGCAAACAAGGCTATTGATTCTGCTCCCAGAGAAAATCCGGCTAATGTTTCTAATACAATGGTCATGTCTTCAGTAGAAGTCCAAACGCCATTCATAAAAAAGTGAAAAAAGAAAATAAAGAAAGTGGTCAATCCTAAAACAGCCAATCCCGCAACCCCTAATCCCATTACGGTTCCGCCGCCAAAAGAAACTTTTAGGGCTTGAGGTAAACTGGTACGGGCGGCTTGTGTGGTTCTAACATTGGTTTTTGTTGCAATTTTCATTCCCATGTTCCCAGCTAAAGCTGAGAAAAAAGCACCAAAAACAAAAGCAACCACTATTAATATGTGTGTAGTAGGAACGAAAAAAGAAATTCCGGCTAAAACTATGCTGGCTCCAATGACAAAAAACGTCAACAACCTATATTCTGCTTTCAAGAAAGCCAAGGCTCCTTCGTAAATGTAATCCGAAATCTCTTTCATCTTACCATCACCCGGATCCTGTTTTAATACCCATTTTCTTTTAGCAAACATAAATGCCAGTCCAATAAATGCCATCGCAATAGGCAAATAAATCATAATTGTATTCATAATTTCGGTTTGGTTTTTGGTTAAAATTAATAGTGTAACAAAACGAATTTAAACAAAAAAAGCAACACTCTTAACAGAATGTTGCTTTTTTTGTAAAAATTATGACGTAAAATTATTTAATACTAAACAATCCCTCTGGTTTATTCTCAATTTGATTAAATCGCTCCGTACACTCTGCGATAATTGCATAGGCTTCATTTACATCTCCCCAGCCGCCTACATCTACTTTCTTGTTTTCAAGATCTTTGTACACTTGAAAAAAGTGTTCAATTTCTTTTAATAAATGTGGATTCATGTCTGACAGATCATTCAATGAATTCCAGATTGGATCTGAAACCGGTACACAGATAACTTTTTCATCCGGTCCTTTATCATCCGCCATGTGGAAAACACCAATGGGTTTTACTTCCATAACACAACCGGGAAAAGTAGGTTCGTTTACCAAAACCAATACATCTAATGGATCGCCGTCTAAGGCTAATGTTTCCGGAATAAATCCGTAATCCGCAGGATACATCATTGACGAGAATAACATTCTGTCAAAACGCATTCTTTTTATTTCGAAATCATATTCGTATTTATTTCTACTTCCTCTTGGTATTTCGATTAAAACATCGAAAGTTGTTAATTTGTCTGCAGTCATTTTAGTTTTTCTTTTCTATATTTTATGGTTGCAAAAATAAGTAAAGAATCCCTTTCAACAATGAAAAATCTATGTTATCTGTTGATTAAATTTTAAGAAACAGCACTTTAGTAAAAAACGGTTCTATTTCTTTTCTTTAAATAATGATGCCATAAAAGATAGGTTGCAAAAGAGCGATACGGACTCCATTTCAACGTATGAACTTGCATCTCATTTTTGTCGTGAATATCCAGTAATTCCTTGATTGTGTGTACAACGGCAATATCGCCTAATGGCAATAAATCAGGCTCTTGCAGACAAAACATTAAATAAATATCGATGGTCCAGTTTCCTATCCCTTTGATTTTGATGAGTTCTTCGCGCACTTGCAGAGCCGTTTTGGCTGGCAAACTTTCTAAATCAAGTTCTTTATTTATTAAGGCTGTCGCCAAAGCTTTGATATAAGACGTTTTTTGACGGCTTACGCCAAGATTCCTAAACTCAGCATCCGATATGAGAACAAGAATTTCCGGTGTTACCGTTTTTAGAGTAGTTTTTATTTTCAAAAAAGTAGCTTTAGCGGATTCTATCGATACTTGTTGCTCTAAAATCAACAATACCAGAGTCTCAAAACCTTGCGGTCTTTTGGGAATAACAGGCATTCCGTATTGTTCAATGATTGCTTTGAAAATAGCATCTTTTTCTAAAAGGTAGTCGATGGCTTCTTGCATAATCTGATGTTTTTTTAGCCCGGATGGAAACGGCATCCTTTTTATAAGGCGATTTTTATTCGCCTTATAAAAAGATATAGTGTACAGCCGGAATAGCTCCTAAAAACTGAACCCAAACGACCCTTTAACAGTAAAACGATTCGTTTCCGGCACGTTGACATAATTGCCTCGCCAGGCGAAATCAATACGGAATACTTTGAAGATATTTCCAATACCAGCACTGTATTCCCAATAGCCTTTTTCAGGTGCATTGTAAATTAAACCCGAAGCATTAATAGCTCTGTTTTCATCAGAGATGCTTCCATAAACCCCTTTTACGGATATAATTTCTCTCCAATTGAGTTTGCGCATGAACGGTATTCTGGAAAAAAGACGCCCGTTGAAATTGTGATTCCACTGTAAAGTAGCATATTGATCCGATACAAATTCATAGAAATTAAGATTACTGAAGGTGTTTTCAATCGTGAAAAAAGTTTGATTTCCCGGAATCACATTTATCAATCCTAACGGAACTGTTCCAAAAGTTTTTCCTACTTCCATAATAATATTGGTTCGCCCCAATGGACCAATAACTATAGGCTGTTTGTAATATAATTGTACTTTGTCATATTTGAAATTACTGTTCAAAAGCCCTTTGAATCCATGGCTGTAATTAATAAAAAAACGACTAAAAGGACTGTCAACATTGCTTCTTTCAACCCCAAAACCAATCGTTTTTCGCTTTGGAGAATACTCGATCTGAATGTTCGCTTCGGATTGTTTTACATCACTTTTAGTAGCTAAATTGGCTATGTTGGTATAATAATCCAGGCTAAAAGTAGGCGATGCAGACTCCAGCGTACGATACGAAATCCCAGCCTGAAAAGTCAAGTTTTTTACTGGCTCCATTTCTATGGCAACATTAGTCAAATTGATGTTGGTTAACTTCCCGTTACTGCCAGATGAGAATACGGACGACGAAGCAAAACTTCGGCCTAAAACATCATTTGTAGTAGTTAAACTGGCTCCTATTTGTTCAATGTCTCGCCTATTTCCGCCGGATAAAATGATCCTATTTTTCTTGTCGACCATCCATTTTCCGGAAAGTCCGTATTTAAATTTATCATCATCAAACCCATACGCAGTATACGCCTGAATGCGCCAAGGATCGTTAGGACCAAAATAGGTTCTTCCTCCTACTCGCAACCGTACACCCTCTACTTCATTGTATCCAAATGTAGAAAAAACAGGTCCATAATCAAAGTTATTAAACTCCACATAACCACTTCCTAGTATGGATACTAAGCTGTACAATTGTTTGAATTTATTTACGGTTTGCAGGGTATCAAGCATTTTATAAACGCCCAATTCATCCTTGCTTAAGTTTTCAAAACGGTTTTCATTCCAATATTCCTCGGATTTATTGTAGACTTCGTCATCCATATAATTGACTTCGGCTTTATAAAAAGCAACAGGCAATTCTGTATTGAACTGATGGTTCCGGTAAAAACTAGTTCTTTTTCCATAAACACCTTTCGAATTTTCTTTTTTGTTCAAAGCAAAGTCAGACATCAAATAATCCTTGGTCAACAAGAAAACCGAGTCACTGACTACTTCAAATTCCTGCTCTAAGTAAATATCTTTTACCCAGTTGATATTGGCACTTTTGGTCACTGCCATATTGATTTTCTTGATGGCAAATGTGGAATCATTCACCCAAAAATCTCCTTTGAAAGTCAATTCGTTTTTTCGTCTTGGATAAAAAACAATATTATAGCACCATTTATCATCAATATACGAACTGTCTTTCAGTACATAATTGTAGACATCAATCCCTGTTTTAGACAGCGGACTGGTAAAGCTTTTGTCAAAAAAAGTCAAGTAATTATTGTAGATATTATAATCTGAATACAAGTCTTTTACAAAAGATAAAATCTGTTGATTCCCATCAAATCCGGACGTTTTATTGGCTTTTATTTTTTCTTTTACCTTCTTTAATTTGTTGTCTCCATAAACATCATGGAGTGATTCATTTATAAAAATAGGCAAATAGGTTTTCCCGGTTACTCGGGACGTATCCATTTGATCGAATATAAATTCCATCCCTTTAAAAAGTTTGCTTTTCATAAAAGCACTGTCAATAGAATTCATATCAAATTCTATTTTCTCGTACTTTTCCATCTGGTATTGGTCAAACTGATACAACCCGTTTTTACGTTTTCTTTCCCAGATTTTCCTCAGAATATCGAGCGCAGGATTGTCCTTTTTTGATGTTTTTCCGGCAAAAACCACTACTTCGTTTAAGCTTTCGGCTTCATTCAACTGAATTTTGAAATTATAATTTACCGGTTTATCTAAGTAAATTTCTTTTTCAGAAAACCCAACGGAGGATATGAGTAAAGTAGTATATGTTTTTTTGGATTCCAGGTAAAACTTACCGTCCTCATTAGTCACAATTCCTTCACTGGAACCTTTGAAAACTACATTGGCAAATGGAATGGGCAGGTTGGATTTATCAACCACAACACCACTCACTTTTGTTTGCGCAAAACTAGTAGTTGCTGAGACCAACAACAAAAGCAGAAACAATAAGAGATTCTTTTTCATATGTAGATAATATTTGTTTTTGTAGGAATATGGTATCGCCAGATCTTAATTGGTGTTTGAGACAGCTTCTGTCATGGCGATTTCATAGTCATTCAAAAAAAAACTTCATCAAATTAAAGAATTGATGAAGTTTCAAATATAGTTAATTAAGACCGCAGGATTAATTGATTATTAAAAAACGGGTTATTAGCCCTTATTCCAAATCAAACGATTCCAACTGACTATTTTTTATACAGTACTTTTTTAACCGCTTTTACTACATCACCAGCATTAGGCAACCATTCTTTCAATAAAACCGGAGAGTACGGCGCTGGCGTATCTGCAGTCGTAATACGTTGAATAGGCGCATCCAAGAAATCAAAAGCACGTTCTTGAACAATATAGGTAATTTCAGAAGCCACACTTGCAAAAGGCCATGCTTCCTCAAGAACTACTAATCTATTTGTTTTTTTAACCGATGTTAAAATCGTCTCATAGTCCATAGGACGTACAGTTCGCAAATCGATAATTTCACAAGAAATTCCTTCTTTGGCTAATTCGTCAGCGGCAATATGCGCCTCTTTGATAATTTTTCCAAAAGAAACAATTGTCACATCCGTACCTTCACGCTTGATATCAGCAACTCCTAACGGAATTACATATTCGCCATCTGGAACTTCACCTTTATCCCCATACATTTGTTCAGATTCCATGAAAATCACAGGATCGTTATCACGAATAGCCGCTTTCAACAAACCTTTGGCATCATAAACCGTAGAGGGAACTACCACTTTAAGACCCGGAGTATTCGCAAACCAGTTTTCTAACGCTTGTGAGTGCGTTGCTCCTAATTGTCCTGCCGAAGCTGTTGGACCACGAAAAACGATTGGCACATTAAATTGTCCACCCGTCATCTGACGCATTTTGGCAGCATTATTTATGATTTGGTCAATACCTACTAAACAAAAATTGAACGTCATGTATTCCACAATCGGTCTGCATCCATTCATGGCTGATCCTACTGCAATACCAGTAAAACCAAGCTCTGCGATAGGAGTATCAATGACTCTTTTCTCGCCAAATTCAGCTAGCATACCTTTAGATGCTTTGTAGGCACCATTATATTCTGCAACTTCTTCACCCATTAAGTATATGGACTCATCGTGACGCATTTCTTCACTCATCGCTTCACAAATGGCCTCTCTAAATTGTATCGTTCTCATATTTTTTTATATTTTGTCCTCCTGAGCGCAGTCGAAGGATAATTTTCGAAAAGCAAAAATAAATATTTAATATCATTTAAAAGCATAAATTACTCTAAATTAATTCAGGATTTATAGCGATAATTTTCAGGAGCTATTTCCGGCTCTCCGCTGTATCTTCCTGTGGCTAAAGGAGCCACAAGAAGGATGCCGCTGCTATCCGGGCTACGAAAACGTAGTAGTTAAGTAAAATATTATGCGTGCATAGTATATTATTCAAATTAATATTTTAAATTTGTAAAAGAAATTACGAATAATAAAAAATATAAGTATGAAAATATTAGTTTGCATCAGTCACGTTCCTGATACTACTTCAAAAATTAACTTTGTCAACGGCGATTCTGAATTTGACACCAATGGAGTTCAATATGTAATCAATCCAAATGACGAATTTGGTTTGACACGCGCTATTTGGTTCCAAGAACAACAAGGCGCAACCGTTACGGTTGTGAATGTTGGAGGACCAGAAACCGAACCTACTTTAAGAAAAGCGCTGGCAATAGGTGCCAATGAAGCCATTCGCGTCAACGCTACTCCTACTGACGGATTTTTCGTAGCCAAACAACTTGCTGAAGTAATTAAAAACGGAAGTTACGATGTAATCATTGCCGGAAAAGAGTCTTTAGACTATAATGGCGGAATGGTTCCTGGAATGATAGCCGGGATTTTAGGATACAACTTCCTTAATTCTTGTACAAGTCTTACTGTTGATGGAACTAATGTAAAAGCAGTTCGTGAAATTGATGGTGGAAAAGAAACCGTTGCTACAACTTTACCATTAATCATTGGAGGACAAAAAGGATTGGTGGAAGAAAAAGATTTGCGTATTCCAAACATGAGAGGAATCATGACTGCAAGAACAAAAGCATTAACAATACTGGAGCCTGTTGACGCTGCTGTGAATACAAAAGCAGTAAAATTTGAAAAACCAGCTCCTAAATCAGCCGTAAAATTGATTGCTGCTGACAATTTAGATGAATTAATCAATTTATTACACAACGAAGCAAAAGTAATCTAACTGTCATAAAGCGGAATGCCAAAAGTCAAATGAATAGAAGTTTACACTTATTTCCCTTTTTGACTTTAGACTTTTAAACTTATAAACTTTAAGACTAAAATAAAAAAATCATGTCAATATTAATATACGCGGAATACGCTCCCGACGCTTCGGGAGGAAAATTTAAAAAAGTAGCATTCGAATTGGCTTCCTATGCAAAAAAAGTAGCCGAAAGTCTAGGAACCACTGTTACGGCTGTAACCGTAAATGCTGGGGATGTTTCTGAATTATCAAAATACGGAGTAGACAAAGTATTAAAAGTAACCAACGATAAATTATCCGGGTTTACTGCAAAAGCATACGCTGATGTGATCAAACAAGCCGCCCAAAAAGAAAACGTAAAGTTAGTTTTACTTTCATCCACTACAGACAGTATTTATCTTTCCTCACTTGTTGCAGTAGCTTTAGAAGCCGGCTACGCGTCAAATGTGGTTGGATTACCAGTTTCAACGTCGCCTTTTCAAGTAAAAAGAAATGCTTTTTCAAACAAAGCGTTCAATATCACTGAAATTGCCACAGACGTAAAAATACTTGGGCTTGCCAAAAACTCGTATGGAGTTTTTGAAACACCTTCAACATTAACCGAGGAAGATTTTAACCCAAATATTGGAGAAGCTGATTTTGGTGTAAAAGTAGAATCAGTTGAAAAAGTTTCGGGAAAAGTTTCAATCGCTGATGCGGATATTGTAGTATCGGCTGGACGTGGATTGAAAGGTCCGGAAAACTGGGGAATGGTAGAGGAGTTAGCAACTGTTCTTGGCGCTGCAACTGCTTGTTCAAAACCAGTTTCTGATTTAGGATGGAGACCTCACGGAGAACACGTTGGGCAAACAGGAAAACCGGTAGCTACAAACCTTTATATTGCAATTGGAATTTCAGGAGCGATTCAACACATTGCGGGAATCAACTCTTCTAAAGTAAAAGTGGTCATCAACAGTGATCCCGAAGCGCCTTTTTTCAAAGTAGCGGATTACGGAATTGTAGGTGACGCGTTTGAAATTATACCGCAATTGATTGAGAAGTTTAAAGCTTTCAAAGCTCAGAATTCATAAATTATAGCATCCCATTAATTTAAATGCTACTTAAAAATAAGATATTTGTATCTTTGCTTTTAAGTAGCATTTCTTTTTTATAATTGCTGCTTGATTTTTATTAAAAAAAGTACCTCGTACTTTCCCATTACATCAATTATGAGCTTAGTTAAACTATCTATAAAAGGAATTTCATACAGTCAAACTCAAAACGGAGCCTACGCATTAATCTTGAATGAGGTTGACGGAGAACGAAAATTACCCATTGTCATTGGTGCTTTTGAAGCCCAATCCATCGCTATAGCATTGGAAAAAGAAATAAAACCACCACGTCCTCTGACCCATGATTTGTTCAAAAACTTCGCAGAACGATTTGACATTGTAGTCAAACAAGTCATTATTCACAAACTTGTGGACGGTGTTTTTTATTCGAGTATCATTTGCGAAAGGGATAAAATTGAAGAAATTATTGATGCCCGAACTTCAGATGCCATTGCGTTAGCATTGCGTTTTAACGCACCTATATTCACTTACAAAAACATTCTGGACAAAGCCGGAATTTATTTAAAATCAAATCCTTTAGATCCTAATAAAGACTCGCAGGAAATTGACGATGTACTTTCTAATCCGGACACTTTTGGTCGTGAAGAAGAAAGCAATCAATCCGGAGAAACCTATTCTAAACACAGTCTACCGGAATTAAATGAATTGTTAGATCAAGCCGTGTCGCACGAAGATTATGAGAAAGCCGCAAAAATTAGAGATGAAATCTCAAAGAGAGAACTGTAATTGTACCCATTTTTACTTTCCGTAGGATTGAAATAAAATCAGATTGTTACTAAATTTCAAAGGATTGAATCGCTTGTTTTTGAATAAATACACTTAAATTCACCAAAAACACTTAGTACCATGTTTCTTTTATAAAATTGATAAAAATAAGCTATGAAAAAAAACCACTTTCTACTTCTCGCAACATTATTTATTTGTTCAGCTGCCTCATCACAAGACTATTATCTGCATTGTGGAAAAATTTTAAATACACTATCAGGTAAAGAATTAACAAACCAAACGATCATTGTTTCTAAAAACAAAATTACAAAAGTACAAGAGGGTTTTATCGCTAAAGTCAAGCCTGAAGACATTGAGATCAACCTGAAAAACAAATATGTTTTACCGGGTCTTATTGACTTACATGTTCACATAGAAGGCGAACATGACACTAAGAGCTACATGTCAAAATATATAGACAACGAAGCTGATGTTGCATTTCAAGCCGTTCGATGTGCCGAAATCACTCTTCTAGCCGGATTCACTACGGTGAGGGATTTAGGTGGAACCGGAGTAAATATCTCCATAAGAAATGCCATCAATAAAGGAATCGTAAAAGGTCCCCGAATTTTTACTGCCGGAAAATCAATTGCTACAACAGGCGGTCATGCAGATCCTACTAACGGAAGCAACCGAAAACTGGTAGGCGATCCAGGTCCACATGAAGGCGTAATCAATTCTCCAGAAGAAGGAGTAAAAGCAGTGAGAGAGCGTTATAAAGAAGGAGCTGATGTTATTAAAATTACAGCTACAGGTGGTGTTTTGAGCGTGGCAAAAAGCGGTAAAAATCCGCAGTTCTCTCTAGAGGAAATTAAAGCCATCACCACAACAGCCAAAGATTACAACATGCTCACCGCTGCCCATGCCCATGGCGACGAAGGAATGCAAAGAGCCATATTGGGCGGTATAAAAACCATTGAGCACGGCACCTTTATGAGTGAAGAGACAATGGAATTAATGAAAAAATACGATGCTTATTTAGTTCCTACCTTAACGGCTGGAAAAGAAGTAGAAAAAAATGCAGAAATTACTGGTTTTTATCCTGACATCGTAGTTCCAAAGGCCAGAGAAGTTGGCCCACAACTGAAAGCTACTTTTGCCAAGGCGTATAAAAAAGGAGTCAAAATTGCTTTTGGAACTGATGCTGGCGTTTTTGCTCATGGTACAAATGCAAAAGAATTTGGGTATATGGTTGAAGCCGGAATGCCTGCATTAGCCGCGATACAATCAGCAACGATTACGAATGCTATGTTATTAGGGCTTGAAAATGAAGCAGGTCAAATCAAAGAAAACTTTTTGGCAGACATCATTGCAGTGGATGAAAATCCTTTGAATGCGATCAAAACTCTGGAAAAGGTCGTATTTGTAATGAAAGACGGAAAAGTATATAAAAACGAACAACCGCTTACCGCACAATAGAATCAAGAGACAATGAAGCAATATTTAGATTTAGTACAACACGTAATGAAAAACGGTTGTCAAAAAGGAGATCGTACGGGAACCGGGACAAAAAGTGTCTTTGGTTACCAAATGCGTTTTGACTTAAATGAAGGTTTCCCGATGGTCACTACTAAAAAACTACACCTAAAATCCATTATCTACGAATTGCTTTGGTTCTTAAAAGGAGACACAAATATTAAGTATCTTCAAGAAAACGGCGTTAAAATTTGGGATGCTTGGGCTGATGCCAATGGAAATTTAGGGCCTGTTTACGGCCACCAATGGCGCAATTGGAATAGTGAAGAAATTGATCAAATATCGGAATTAATTAAAGAGTTAAAAACGAATCCTAACAGCCGCAGAATGCTGGTTTCAGCATGGAATCCATCGGTTCTGCCTGACACGACAAAATCATTTGACGAAAATGTAAGTAACAATAAAGTTGCCTTGCCGCCTTGTCATGCGTTCTTTCAGTTTTATGTTTCTGGGGGTAAGCTATCTTGTCAGTTGTACCAGCGAAGCGCTGATATTTTTTTAGGAGTTCCTTTTAATATCGCTTCGTATGCGTTACTCACCATGATGATTGCGCAGGTTTGTGATCTAGAACCTGGTGAATTCATTCACACTTTTGGCGATGCACATATCTATAACAACCATTTTGAACAACTGGAATTGCAATTGACCCGTGAGCCAAAACCATTACCAAAAATGATTTTAAATCCCAATATAAAAGACATCTTTGCGTTTGGTTTTGAAGATTTTACCCTTGAAGGCTATGAACCTCATGCCACGATAAAAGGAAGTGTTGCGGTATAAAATAATAAAAAACGGTGTTTAGCTATACTACTAAAACACCGTTTTCATTTCCAGCAAACGCATTCCATTTGAAAGAATCTGCTTCTGGTTCATTGACAAATACTCCGTCGATAACGTATTTGAATTCGTAAGCAGCGTCTTTGGCCACATCAAATACTCCCTTGAAAGTTCCATTTTTTAATTTACTTAAAGCCCCTTCAGCAACATTCCAATTGTTGAAATCACCCACAACAGAAGCATGACTTGCTGCCTTTGCCGCTACCGAAAAAGTAACTTTACAAACTGGCTTTGTTTTTACAAATTGTTTTTTAATCGGCATAACATATTCATTTATAGGTTTATAAAACAAAGTAAATGTAATATATTGAAGTTTCAATGGCCCCTGTGAAGTTTTAATGGAATGCCGTAAACTATGTTAATTTTTGATAAATTTAATAATTTAAAGGATCGTAAATTTACTATTCAAAAATCAGAATACGTTTTCTGTTGAAATAATCCTGAGGCAAAATAGTGACTTTGCAAAATAAATTTTACCTTTATAAACTAAAATCAGGACGATGGAAAAAGAATTACACGAACAATATGAATATGCAAGACGAAGAATAAAACAAAAGAAACGATTGTATTTTCATTTTGTTCTTTTTGTACTGGGAAGTTTATTGCTATTTGTTGCTCATAATTTCCTTGATAGTACGGTAGTCTCGTATTGGTATCTTTGGGTTATTACAATATGGCTATTCCTTTTTATTTTGCATTTTATAAAAATTTTCATCACGGATCGATTTATGAATAAAGATTGGGAAAGAGAACAAATAGACAGACTTGTAGTTTTGCAACAAAGGAAAATAGACCAATTACAGACGCAAGTATCTAACGACGACCCTAAATAATTATGATAGTAATGATTGCGGCCGTAGCCGAGAATAATACGCTAGGAAAAAACAATGAATTAATCTGGCATTTGCCCAACGATTTTAAAAGATTCAAATCACTTACTTCCGGGCATCATATCATAATGGGGAGAAAAACATTTGAAAGTTTTCCCAAACCATTACCAAACAGAACCCACATCATAATCACCCGACAAAAAGAGTATCACGCTGAAGGATGCATAATTGTTGATAGTATTGAAAAAGCATTGGAAGTTTGTCCAAAAGACCAAGACACCTTTATAATTGGTGGCGGCGAAATTTATACTTTGGGACTTCCTTTTACTGATAAAATAGAAATCACACGGGTACATCACTCCTTTGAAGGCGATGCCAAATTCCCTGCGATTAATGAGTCCGAATGGAAAATAATAGTTTCGGAATTTAATGAGAAGGATGAAAAGCATCTTTACGATTATTCCTACCAGACATTCGTTAGGAAATAAAATAAAAAAACATCCTTTTGGGGATGTTTTTTTTAAACCATTGATTAAGAGCAATGACCTAGTCTTGAAACAGTATTTGATAAACTAATATAAAAATTACAAACACTAGTAACACTCCAGAAACGAAGATTATAATGTTTGATGTTTTTTGAGAATACATCTCAAAAAAGTCTTTAATACCAAATACCACGAAGGTACTAAAGACGAAAAAAATTAAAATTTCCAAAAACAAATTTAATCCTAAGAACGTATGATGCGCTTTAACTACAATACTGCCTTGTAAAACAGCATTTTCAAAACAGCTAACAAGAACAAATGAGATAAATAGCGCTAAAAATATCCATTTGATTAGGTTCACTGACTCTTTTTTAATCATTTAATATGGTTCTTTCTTGAATACCAAATTTGCGCAATAAAAATCGGAGATACAATACCCACTTTTAGTGATATTTCAAATAAAAAAATGTTTCTTATTTTAACGGACTTAGTCTTATTTAGTTCGCAAAAAATCATTCCGGCACATAAAACAAAACTTGCTTCTAATTTAAAGAACTCGTTTTTAGTTCATCCCGTTTGTATTATATTTGCATAAAAAAAATGTCAGAAAAGATAACTCCTTATAAAGGTTCTGCCTTAGGTAAAAAAGAACAGGTTGCTCAAATGTTTGACACCATTTCAGGCAACTATGATAAATTGAATCGTGTCATTTCTTTTGGAATTGATATAAAATGGCGTAAAAAAGTTTTGCAGATGGTTGCGAAATCCAATCCAAAAATAATCCTGGATATTGCTACGGGCACCGGAGATTTAGCGATTTTAATGGCACAAACCAATGCTGAAAAAATCATTGGCTTAGACATATCTGCCGGAATGCTGGAAGTTGGCGTCCAAAAAATTGCTGCCAAAAACCTTACTGCTACTATTGAAATGATTTTGGGCGACTCAGAAAACATGCCTTTTGAAGACAATTATTTTGATGCGATTACCGTTGCTTTTGGTGTTCGAAATTTTGAAACGCTGGAAAAAGGATTAGCTGAAATTTTAAGAGTTTTAAAACCAAATGGTGTATTTGTAATTTTAGAAACGTCAGTGCCAGACCAAACGCCTTACAAACAAGGCTATACTTTTTACAGTCAAAACATCCTGCCTTTGATAGGTAAATTATTCTCTAAGGATAACGTTGCCTACGGTTATTTATCTGAATCAGCTGCCGCTTTTCCTTATGGCGAGGCGTTAAACAATATTTTAAGAGAAATTGGGTTTATAGATGTTGTAGCATTACCGCAAACCTTTGGTGTGGCGACCATTTACTCAGCTTCTAAAAAATAACATGAAAAAAATAATTGCCTTACTCTTTTTTGCTTTTATTCTAAACGGATACGCCCAAAAGTCTCGAACTATTTTCAGCAAAGATCCCATTGTTAATTTGGAAAATTTTCAAAAAAAGAAAGTTTATTATGGCTTTTACTTAGGATTCAATTCCTATGATTTTAAAATTGATTATAAAATGAAAGGCCCTGATATACTGGTCAAAAAAACAACCGGTTTCAATGTGGGAATTATTGGTGATGTAAAATTACAGGAATACATTAACTTGCGATTTGAACCTGGATTGTATTACACAAAAAGAGACTTGTATTATCCTAATTTTTCAAACAGTGGCGATGCGCTTAGAGAAGTGAACAGCACGTACATTCATTTTCCTTTATTGTTGAAATTTTCCTCCCTAAGAACGGGCAATATTCGCCCCTATTTAGTGGGAGGATTGTCAGCTACTTTAAACTTATCCAGCAACTCTAAGTTGATGGATGATAATTTGCAGGAACGCTTTCGAGTTAAATCATGGACTACTAATTATGAATTAGGCTTTGGAATTGACCTTTTTTCCGAATATTTTATATTTTCGCCTTCCATAAGAGGTGTTTTTGGACTTAATGACGAACTAATTAGAGACAATGACCCCAGCAGTCCTTGGACAGGAAACATTGAAGCCTTAAAGACCAGAGCCATTTTAATTAATTTTACTTTCCATTAAAAAGTAGTTTGGCCGTTTTAAGTTCTCCCGTAAACTATGACTGCGCGTTGCTATCAGCCTCTACAAAACTCACTTAAGACAATTGCTGTTGCTGCAGCTACATTCAGACTTTCCGTTTTTTGAAGATTCCCAAAACGAGGAATTGTGAGTCGGTTGTGGACCTCATTTTCAAGAACCGGAGAAATTCCATTAGCTTCATTCCCCATGATAATAATTCCCTGTTGAGGAAGAGTTGCTTTATAAATATTTTCTCCATCCATGAAGGTCCCAAAAATTGGAAGTTTTGTCTGCGCTAAAAAAACATTCAAATCAACATAATTAACATTCACCCGGGCAATGGAGCCCATGGTTGCCTGAACCACTTTTGGATTATACAGATCTACCGTTTCCTTTGAACACAAGACTTGTTGTATCCCAAACCAGTCACACAAACGCAATATAGTCCCTAAATTTCCAGGATCCCGAATAGAATCAAGCGCTAGAATCAAACCGGTTTCGGTAATTGATTTTTCTACTGGCATCTTAAAAACGGCTAAACATGTATTCGGAGTAGCCAATGCGGTAACTTTTTTTAAATCATTTTCTGAAATAATGGTTTTTTTTTCTTGGCTTACCGAATCAAAATCATTTTGGGTGGTAAACAAATGTTCCAATTCAAAATTAGAATCCAATAGTTCCTCAATTCCTTTGACACCTTCGGCAAAAAATAATTTATTGGCTATCCTATATTTTTTTTGCTGCAAACTCGTTATAAGCTTTATTTGGTTTTTACTAACCATAAAATAATGTACTTTTGAATTAAATATTTTAGAACACTTGAAAAAAATTTCTACAAAAATAACTGCATTTATTGTAATTGCAATACTAATTTGCGCTTGTGACGCTGTAAAAAGAGTTCCTGACGGGAAATTGCTGCTTACAAAAAATGAAATCGAGGCCAATGGCAAATCCATTAAGGAGGAAACTATTTTTAATCAGTTGTATCAAAAACCAAACAGTACCTTGCTGGGCTATCGTTTGCGCTTGAACCTTTACAATCTTGCCAATCTAAATCCAGATTCAACCTATCAGGCTAAGTTTGCTAACAATCCCGAAAAATACAAAAGACAATCCAAATGGCTGTCTGAAAAACAAGTCAACAGACTCGGAAAGTCTTTTTTATATTATGGCATCCATAATTTTTTAAAAAAAACAGGAGAGCCTCCTGTAATTATCGACAAAGAAAGAGCTGACAAATCAGTATTGCGATTGAAATATTACTATTTCAACAATGGCTATTTTAATGTAAATGCAAATTACAACATAGACACCCTGAGCCTTAAAAAAGCTAAAATAAAATACGCCATAACGCCCGGAAATGCCTTTTTCCTAGATACTTTAAAAACCACTATTTTAACTCCAGCATTAGACTCTTTATACCAAACCAATAAATCCAATACCTTTCTAAAATCAGGCAATCAATACAAAACAGAAGATTTTGAGAATGAAAAAAACCGAATTACCACTCATTTCAGAAATAACGGAGCCTATTATTTTCAGTCCAACTACGTTACTTTTGATATTGACACGATTAAAAAAGTAAATCAAGCAAATATAAACCTGGTCATTAATAATTATTCGTACCAAGATCAGGATTCTAGCAAAACGGTGCCTTTTAAAATTTATAAAATAAGTGATGTAAATATTTATACGGACTATTCCTCAGAGAATAACAACCGGACTATTACAGATAGTACAACCTACAAAAACTTCAATTTATACAGCCATCAAAAATTAAAATACAAACCTCGCGCGATAACTAACGCCATATTCATTACAAAGGGAGGTTTGTATGCTGATTACAAAACAGTCTTGACCACACGCTACCTGAACAACCTCAAAGTATTCAACTACCCCTCCATACAATATGAAGTTGACAAAAGAGACAGTACTGCACAATCGCTGATCGCTAAAGTATACCTGACTCCCCGCAAAAAATATAGTTTTGGGACTACACTAGATGTTACCCATTCTAACATTCAGGATTTTGGTATCGGATTGAGTGTTTCAGAAACAATCAGAAATGTTTTTAATGGTGCTGAAACACTGGAAATTGCAGCCCGTGGCAATATAGGTTCCTCACAAGATCTTGCCAATCCAAATAATAATTTTTTTAATGTATCCGAGTACGGGTTGGATTTAAAATTAAATATTCCTAGAATTTTCATTCCCTTTAGCACTGAAAAAATCATTCCAAAAAGCATGATTCCCTCCACACTAATCACAGTCGGTTTTGCAAAACAAAGAAATCTGGGGTTAGACAAAGAAAATTTCACGGGAGCACTATCGTACAATTGGACTCCAAAAAGAAACCATACTGCCCGATTTGACCTGTTTAACACCCAGTTTGTTCGCAATCTAAATCCCAATAATTATTTCTTTGTTTACAACTCTTCTTACAGAGCATTGAATGCCATAGGGAAGCAATACAACACCAACCCTAACTACTATAACAATGATATCGATAGGGATTTAGTCATTGAAAGAGGCACAACTGGATTTACCCGTGATGTCTTATCAGGAAATGCGAGTTTCTTAAAACCATTAGAAAGTGCTGATATAGAAAGTGTAAAAAGCATTGAGGAAAGAAGACTCCGACTTACGGAAAACGATTTTATACTCGCTACAAGTTTTACGTTTTCAAAAACAACAAAGAAAGACTTATTAGACAATGATTTTTATCTCTTTAGAACAAAAATAGAATCAGCGGGAACACTATTGTCAGCTTTTGCAAAAACGACAAATCAAAAAGAAAATGTCACCGGTAATTATGAGATATTTAATTTAGAATACTCTGAATACCTAAAAACAGAATTTGAATACATCAAACATTGGGATTTATCTAAAGAAAAGATCTTTGCCTTTCGATCCTTTTTTGGCATTGCAGTCCCATTTGGGAATTCAAATTACATTCCTTTTTCAAGGAGTTATTTTTCTGGGGGCTCAAATGACAACCGAGCCTGGCAACCATACAGCTTAGGTCCCGGGAGTAGCGGAGCTGTAGATGATTTTAATGAAGCCAACATGAAAATTGCCATTAGTGGTGAATTTAGATTTAAAATATTAGGCAATTTAAAAGGGGCCCTTTTTGCTGATGCCGGGAACATTTGGAACGTATTGGATAATGTGGTGGATGAGAAATCAACATTTACCAGTTTCAGCGACTTAAAAGACATTGCATTAGGCACGGGATTCGGCCTTCGATATGACCTGAGTTTTTTTGTAATTCGTTTTGATTTAGGATTTAAAACCTATAATCCTGCCAACGAAACCCGTAAAAGATGGTTTCAAGAATATAATTTTGGAAACTCTGTTTTAAATTTTGGAATAAATTACCCGTTCTAATGCTAAATAATTCTTATTTTTGCAAAACTAAAAACTAAAAAATAACTAAAAAAAACACAATGGCACATACTATTAAACCGGGCGTAGCTACAGGAGATCAAGTACAAGAAATTTTCAATTACGCAAAAGAAAAAGGATTTGCACTTCCGGCAGTAAACGTTACTGGATCAAATACAATCAATGGTGTCCTTGAAACTGCAGCAAAACTTAATGCTCCTGTTATCATTCAGTTTTCTAATGGAGGAGCACAATTTAATGCAGGTAAAGGACTTTCGAATGTTGGTGAAAAAGCAGCTATCGCTGGTGGAATTGCAGGAGCTTTACACATTCACACCATGGCGGAAGCGTATGGAGCAACTGTAATTTTACATACTGACCATTGTGCGAAAAAATTATTACCTTGGATAGACGGCCTATTAGATGCTTCCGAAGCACATTTTGTTAAAACCGGAAAACCATTGTTTTCGTCTCACATGATTGATTTATCTGAAGAGCCTATCGAAGAAAACATCGAAATTTGCAAAGGCTATTTAGAACGAATGAGTAAAATGGGAATGACATTAGAGATCGAACTTGGAATCACAGGTGGTGAAGAAGATGGTGTAGACAACTCTGATGTAGATAGTTCTAAATTATATACACAACCGGAAGAAGTTGCTTACGCATACGAAGAACTTTCAAAAGTAAGTCCACGATTTACAATTGCTGCTGCTTTTGGAAACGTACATGGAGTGTACAAACCCGGAAATGTAAAATTGACTCCAAAAATCTTGAAAAATTCTCAGGATTTTGTTCAAAATAAATTCAATACAGGATCTAATCCAGTAGATTTCGTTTTCCACGGTGGTTCTGGTTCTACATTAGAAGAAATAAGAGAAGGGATCAGCTACGGGGTAATAAAAATGAATATCGATACTGATTTGCAATTTGCATTTACAGAAGGAATTCGTGATTACATGGTTAAAAATATTGACTATTTGAAAACTCAAATTGGAAACCCAGAAGGCGCTGATGTTCCAAACAAAAAACATTACGACCCAAGAAAATGGTTGCGTGAAAGTGAAGTTACTTTCAACACAAGACTTGAGCAAGCATTTGCTGACTTGAACAATGTGAATACATTATAAAATAGTGGTCCGTTTTTAGTGTTCAGATCTCAAATGCTGATAATGGAATACTAAAACTGATTACAAAACACTGAATACCTGATTACTGAACACTGAATACTAAAGAAATGGCTTGGTTTAAAAGAAAAGAAAAAGGGATTACTACCGCTACCGAAGACAAAATGGATATTCCAAAAGGACTTTGGTACAAATCTCCAACCGGAAAAATCATTGATGCCGATGAACTAGCTCGCAACTTATTTGTGAGTCCAGAAGATGGTTTTCATGTCAGAATTGGAAGTGCTGAATATTTTCAAATCTTATTTGACAACAATGAATTTGTTGAATTAGACAAGAATATGACTTCTAAAGATCCTTTGCACTTTGTTGATACCAAGAAATATGCAGATCGTTTGAAAGATGTAATGGAAAAAACCAAACTCAAGGATGCAGTACGCACGGGAGTTGGAAAATCAAAAGGTAAAGATTTAGTTATTTGCTGTATGGATTTTGCCTTCATTGGTGGTTCTATGGGTGCAGTTGTAGGTGAAAAAATTGCGAGAGGAATTGATCACGCCATCAAAAACAACATGCCCTTTGTCATGATTTCAAAATCAGGTGGAGCCAGAATGATGGAAGCTGCCTATTCTTTAATGCAATTAGCCAAAACATCTGTTAAGTTAGCACAACTTGCCGAAGCAAAACTGCCTTATATTTCGTTATGTACAGATCCTACAACTGGAGGAACAACTGCTTCATACGCGATGCTAGGTGACATCAACATATCTGAACCAGGCGCATTAATAGGATTTGCTGGCCCAAGGGTAGTACGAGACACAACTGGTAAAGATTTACCAGAAGGTTTTCAGACTGCTGAGTTTTTACTCGAACATGGCTTCTTAGACTTTATCACACCAAGAAAAGAATTGAAAGACAAGATCAACTTGTACATTGATTTGATTCAGAACAATGATATTCGATAAATAAAATCCCAAGCAATTGGGATTTTATATTTGCGCTACATTCTCTTTATACCAAACAAAACAGCTTCCAAAAAAATATTGGAAGCTGTTTTTTGTTATGCCATTATATTTAAAATTAAGTGTTTACAAAAGAGGACTACACAAACCTGAGTTTTTTATATCCCGGTACGAATAGCCTCCACCGGATCTAATTTAGAAGCTGCAATTGCAGGTAGAATTCCGGATATTAGACCAATTATAGCCGCTAATCCTGTTCCTAGGACAATATTACCCATACTTAAGACAAACTCGAAGTCTAAGGCTTTTGTTACAATAAGAGTAATAATCCAAACTAAGAGCAATCCTATCAAACCACCAATAACTGATAATATTATCGCTTCAAATAAAAACTGAAACAATATAAACTTGTTTTTGGCTCCCAATGATTTTTGGATCCCAATCAAATTCGTACGCTCTTTTACAGAAACAAACATAATATTAGCAATTCCAAAACCACCTACAAGCAGAGAAAAGCCACTGATAACCCATCCTACAAGATTCATTTGCCCAAGGATACCATCAATAAGGTCAGTAAATCCAGAAAAAACATTAATGAAAAAATTATCTATTTCACCTGCTTTCAATCCCCTAAAGCTTCTTAATTTTTGTGCTATTTCTTCTTTATAAGCTGCCATGTCAGCTCCATTTTCAGGTTTAAAAATAATAACATTTGTCAAAGCAGTATTATTATCCCCGTATAGTTGTCGCACAAAATTGACTGGAATATAAGCTGAGGTGTCATTACTATCCCCAAATAAACCCGCTCCTTGTTTCTTCAAAACCCCAATGACCGTAAAACGATTTCCATACAACCGCACGTTTTTTCCAATGGGTTCTGCATCATCAAAAAGTGATTTTGCAATTTCATTCCCCAAAACAACAACTGTAGCTCCGGAATTGGCTTCGGATTCATTGTAAAATCGTCCGCTTTCAAACTCAAGGCCCTGAATATCTATAAATTCCTGAGAAACAGGAACTATATTGACATCACTAACTGTTTTTGAATCAAATTTAATAGATTCTCTTCTAATAAATATTTGATAGGCCATTTGATCCGTGTTAGTCATTGCACCTTTCATATAGGTGTATTCATCATACTTCACATTAGGAAACTGTTCTCTTTTCCATTGTGGAATTTCCGAAGGTCCGAAAGAAAATTTCATCAAATAAATCGTATTTTTATCTAAACTACTCAAATCTTTAGTGATTTTTCTGTCCAAAGAATCTACAGCAGCGAGTACCGCTATAATAGAAAAAATTCCAATAGTAACGCCTAACAAAGAAAGCAGCGTTCGTAACTTATTGTTGCGCAATGCATTCATCGCAAAGCTAAAACTCTCTTTTAATAATCGAAGGTAAACTAACATACAATCTATTTAGTGTTAAGTAAAATTCTATAAATATTAATCAGAAACCTAATGAAAAATCGTTTCGTTACATTGTGAAAGCGCTATTTTTATGTTTCCCGTTGCAATAGCCGTAAAAATTACAATTATCTCAATTTCAAATGGCTTAATTTTGACATTAAAAAACTATTTTTGCATTTTATAACTATAACTACATAATGAGCACAACTAAAACAATTCAATCTGCATTAATCTCCGTCTTTTCAAAAGAAGGATTAGAACCTATAGTAAGACAACTAAACAGTCAAAATGTTACACTTTATTCTACTGGAGGGACTGAGGATTTTATAAAAAATTTAGGAATTCCCGTAATACCCGTTGAAGATGTGACCTCTTACCCTTCTATTTTGGGTGGAAGAGTAAAAACATTACACCCAAAAGTCTTTGGTGGAATACTAAATCGCCAAGATAATGAGAGTGATGCACAACAAATGCTAGAATTCAACATTCCACAAATTGACTTAGTCATTGTTGACTTATATCCTTTTGAAAAAACGGTTGCTTCAGGAGCAAGTGAAGCAGACATCATTGAAAAAATAGATATTGGTGGTATTTCTTTAATTCGTGCTGCTGCAAAAAACTTCAAGGATACCGTAATTGTGGCTTCGGTAGATCAATACGGCTTGCTTTTAGATTTAATTATCGATCAAAATGGCGCCACAACATTGGAAGACCGAAAATTATTGGCAACAAAAGCATTTCATGTTTCATCGCATTATGACACTGCAATTTTCAATTATTTTAATACTGACGAAACCATTTACAAAGAAAGTATTCCTAACGGTCAAGTGCTGAGATACGGTGAAAACCCACATCAAAAAGGATTTTTCTTTGGAGATTTTGAGGCCATGTTCAACAAAGTGCACGGAAAAGAATTATCATACAATAATTTGTTGGATGTAGATGCGGCTGTAAATTTGATAGCTGAATTCAACAATGACGGCCCTACATTTGCCATATTAAAACACAACAACGCTTGTGGTTTAGCGACACGAACAACTATTACTGAGGCCTATTTAGCCGCATTAGCTTGTGACCCGACATCTGCATTTGGAGGTGTTTTAATTTCCAATACTAAAATTGATGCAGCGACTGCAACAGAGATAAACAAATTATTTTGTGAGGTGGTCATTGCCCCCGAATATGATACTGAGGCCCTGACTATTTTACAAGAAAAGAAAAACCGAATCCTATTAGTTCAGAACGAGGTTGCGTTACCCCAAAAAACGGCACGAACCTGCTTGAACGGACTTTTAATTCAAGAAAGAAATACGGTAACTGACAATAAAGAAGCCTTAAAAACCGTTACCATAACAGCTCCTACTGAACAGGAAATTCAGGATTTAATTTTCGCTTCCAAAATTTGTAAAAACACCAAATCAAACACGATTGTTTTTGCTAAAAACGGAACACTTATTGCATCCGGTACAGGACAAACATCCAGAGTTGATGCCTTAGTACAGGCGATAGAAAAAGCTAAAAATTTTGGATTTGACTTACATGGAGCCTCAATGGCAAGTGATGCATTTTTCCCTTTCCCAGACTGTGTTGAAATAGCTAAAAAAGCAGGTATTACTGCGGTAATTCAGCCAGGCGGATCCATCAAAGACAATTTGAGCATTGACTATTGCAATGAAAATAAACTTGCAATGGTATTTACGGGAACGCGTCATTTTAAACATTAATTTGTTTAACTTTGTGCGTTTCAAATTTATAACATTTTAACCCCAAAAAATTTATGGGATTTTTTGATTTCATGACTGAGGATATCGCGATAGACCTTGGTACCGCTAATACTTTAATCATACATAATGATAAAGTTGTAATAGACAGTCCATCAATTGTTGCCAGAGACAGAGTTTCTGGTAAAATCATTGCTGTGGGCAAAGAAGCCAACTTGATGCAAGGTAAAACACATGAAAACATTAAGACAATACGCCCTTTGAAAGATGGTGTAATTGCTGATTTTGATGCTTCAGAAAAAATGATAAGTATGTTTATCAAAAGCATACCCGCGCTAAAGAAAAGAATGTTTACTCCTGCGTTAAGAATGGTCGTTTGTATTCCCTCTGGCATTACCGAAGTGGAGATGAGAGCCGTAAAAGAGTCTTGTGAAAGAGTAAACGGTAAAGAAGTATACCTAATACACGAACCTATGGCAGCAGCAATAGGTATTGGTATTGATATTATGCAACCAAAAGGAAACATGATTGTAGATATAGGTGGTGGAACAACTGAAATTGCCGTAATCGCCTTAGGTGGTATTGTTTGTGACAAATCAGTAAAAATAGCTGGCGATGTATTCACAAATGATATCGTATATTATATGCGTACCCAACACAATCTTTTTGTTGGAGAAAGTACAGCTGAAAAAATAAAAATTCAAATTGGCGCAGCAATAGAAGATTTAGAAACACCTCCTGAAGACATGTCCGTTCAAGGTAGAGATTTACTTACTGGTAAACCAAAACAGGTAGAAGTATCGTACCGAGAAATTGCAAAAGCATTAGACAAATCAATTCAAAGAATTGAAGATGCCGTTATGGAAACGTTATCACAAACTCCCCCAGAACTAGCTGCCGATATATACAACACAGGAATCTACCTTGCCGGTGGAGGCTCCATGTTAAGAGGTCTTGACAAGCGAATTTCACAAAAAACTGATTTACCAGTTTACATTGCAGAAGATCCGTTAAGAGCTGTAGTAAGAGGGACAGGAATGGCACTAAAAAACATTGCTAAATTTAAAAGTATTTTAATCAAGTAATTTGTTATAGCTACTCTTGTCAATTTACAGGACTGAGATAGCATCCAGCAACAACTATTAGATTCCAAAATAAAACAGACAGCTATTTATATTATACCGTTAGAAAATGCAGCAAATATTTAATTTTATTTTTAAAAACAGTAATCGGTTACTGTTTTTGCTGCTTTTGGGTATTTCATTATCCCTTACCATTCAATCCCACTCCTTTCACAGAAGTAAAATAATTAGTTCTGCAAATTTTCTAAGCGGAGGTGTCTATGAAAAGGTAAACAACCTTAATGAATATTTGAATTTAAAAACTGAAAATGAAGCACTCGCGCTTGAAAACGCAAAATTAAAGAGTCTTATATTTAACAAAAAAGATACCACTGCAATAAAAAAACTAGACAGTCTAAAAGGGATCGAATCAGGAGATATATTAGTATCTAAGGTAATACACAATTCTTATAGTACTCACGAAAATTATTTAACCTTAAATTCAGGAGAACTAGAAGGTGTGAAACCAGACATGGGTGTTATAAACAGCTTAGGAATTATAGGAATCATAGAAAATACCTCACCTAATTATGCCACTGTAATCAGCATTTTAAATAAGAAATTTCAAATTAATGCTAAAATCAAAAAATCCAATCATTTTGGATCTTTGATATGGAACGGAAAAAGTACTGGCTTTGTACAATTGATAGATGTTCCTAGATTAGCCGCTATTAGAAAAGGAGATACCATTGTAACAGGGGGGCAATCTGTAATATTTCCAGAAAACATCAACATAGGAACTATTGACAAAATAGAAATAGACAATCAGACTAATTATTACACCATAAATGTTAAATTATTTAACGATATGACAAATCTAGGTCACGTTTATATTATAACGCGTAAAGATCGTGAAGAAATTATTAATTTAGAAAAAAGAAATAAGGATGAATAGCGCACTATTAGTCAATATTTCCCGATTCCTTTTGTTATTAGCAATTCAGATTATCATATTTAATAACATGAATTTTTTTGGGTATATAAGCCCATTTCCTTATGTGTTATTTATCATACTTTATCCCGTAAATGGAAATAAATCAGGACTACTAATTGCTAGTTTTTTACTAGGCCTTATCATGGATATGTTCAGTAATTCTGGAGGAACACATGCGACCGCTTGCTTAGTATTAGCCTACTTTAGACCTTCTGTTTTTAAGTTCTCCTTTGGGTTAAGTTATGAATACCAAACTATAAAACTGAATGATGTATTAACCCCAGAAAGATTTTCTTTTTTATTACTATCGGTTACCATTCATCATTTTACGATGTTTTTGCTGGAAGCTTTTCAATTTAGCTTTATTTTAGATGTCGTATTACGAACTTTATTGAGTACCATATTCACACTCCTTATTTGCATAATTATAATATACCTTATTAAGCCTAATAAAAGATGAGAAAAGCACTATTGCCTTCCCTAATCATTCTTGCTACTTCTTTACTAATATTGCGTATTTTTTATTTGCAAATAGTGGATGACACCTTAAAGTTAAAATCTGAAAATAACGCAATTAAAAAAAAATATGAATATCCTGAAAGAGGCTACATCTATGACCGTAAAGGCGTATTAATGGTTGCGAACCAAGCATCTTATGACATTATGGTCATTCCTAGAGAATTAAAAAACACAGATACTTTAGAACTTTGTCAATTGTTGAAAATTTCAAAAGAAGATTTCATTAAAAGAATTGAAAAAGCTAGAATATATAGTCCGCGGTTACCCTCTGTTTTTTTATCACAATTGAATAAAAGTGAATTTGCAGCTTTTCAAGAAAAAATAAGAAAATATGAAGGTTTTTATTTTCAAAAACGTTCCCTTCGTGATTATGAAGTAAATTTTGGAGCCAATGTTTTTGGGGGCATCACTCAGGTAAATGAAAAACTAGTAGCCAAAAATCCATATTACAATAGCGGTGATTTAATTGGAAGACAGGGAGTTGAAGAAAGCTATGAAGATCTTTTACGCGGGGTAAAAGGGGTTAAATACATTCAAAAAGACAAATACAATAGGGAAATTGGCTCCTATAAAGAAGGGAAATACGACACTATAGCCGTGCAAGGAGAAGATATAAATCTTACTATTGACGCCGAACTTCAAAAATACGGAGAGGAATTGATGATTAATAAAAGAGGCGGAATTGTTGCTATAGAACCTCGCACTGGCGAAATACTAGCACTGGTAACCGCTCCTTCTTATGATCCAGGAATATTGGTAGGAAGACAACGCTCTAAAAACTACACCCAACTATACCATGATTCAATAGCAAAGCCACTGTATGACAGAGGATTACTAGCTGAATATCCGCCAGGATCACCGTTTAAAATTTTAACTGGCTTAGTTGCTCTACAAGAAGGTGTAATAGATGAAAACACAAGCGTATCCTGCAATAATGGTTTTAGTTATGCAAGAGGTCGATTTATGAGATGCCATTGTAGAGGAGGTTCTCTTCAGCTGCACAGAGGTATATATGAATCTTGCAATTCCTATTTTGCCACAGCGTATATGAAGACAATAAACAAATATACAAAACCGGCCACAGCTGTTGATGTTTGGAGCAACCACATAAAAAGCTTTGGACTGGGACAATTTATGGGATATGACTTACCAACAGGTAAAAGAGGAAATATTCCGGATTCTAAAACATACAAACGCATCTATCCAAATGGAGGGTGGAGAAGTACCACGATCGTTTCTAATTCAATAGGACAGGGCGAAGTTCTAATGACACCCATACAACTTGCTAACATGATGGCAACTGTTGCAAATGAAGGTTATTATTACACCCCTCACATCATCAAAAAAATTGAAGGCCACAAAATTGATAAAAAATTCACGACAAAACACACCACTACCATCGACAAAAAACACTTCAAACCCATAATTAGCGGTTTGTTTGATGTGTACAACATGGGGACTGCTAGCGCACTTAAAGTCGAAGGAATAGATATTTGTGGTAAAACCGGTACAGCTGAAAATTTTGCTAAAATTGGAGGCAAAAGAATTCAACTTAAAGATCATTCCATATTTGTAGCTTTTGCACCAAAAGACAATCCGAAAATTGCCATTGCTATCATGGTTGAAAATGGGGGCTTTGGATCAACAATAGCGGGACCAATTGCCAGTTTGATGATTGAAAAATACCTAAGACAAAAAATCACAAGGATAGATCTGGAAAAAAGAATACTTGCAACCAGCTTACAAAGTCAATATGCCAAATTAGGTGGACTTTCTGACGCAGTCAAATTGCAATTACGCATTAGCGACTCGCTTTTAAATAAAAGAACAATTCCTGCCGTAAGGATTAAAACAGATACCTCAAAAGTAAAAAAACAAGTTATTTAAATGTAATGAAAAACCAAAGTATCACAAATAATATTGATTGGATAAGCATAATCATCTATGCGGTATTAGTTATTTTGGGCTGGTTAAATATCTATTCCTCCTCTATGTCTTCGATGCAAGACACCTATGAAAAACAACTGATCTTCATCGTATTGACCATTCCATTAATATTCATAATACTCTCGGTTGACGGGAAATTTTATGAGAAATATGCGAGTATCATCTTTGGAGTATCACTACTCACATTAGCCGGGCTGTTTTTATTTGGCAAAACAATTGCTGGTCAACGTTGCTGGTATGCTATTGGAAGCTTCACGATCCAGCCTTCTGAATTTGCAAAAGCAGCCACTTCATTAGCATTAGCCAAATATTTGAGTGACACACAAATTAATTTAAAAGAAGTCAATAGACAAATACAGGCTCTTGCCATAATCTTCCTACCTGTGCTACTCATTTTGCCTCAGCCAGACCCTGGAAGCGCATTGATATACAGCATATTCATCATTGTTTTGTATCGTGAAGGACTTCCGGCTTGGTATGTTTGGACTGGATTTATTACAATTCTTTTATTTGTGTTTACCTTATTATTAGAACCAGAATATGTAATACTTATTGGATTAGCAATTATAATATTGGTTCATTTCAAATCAAGACTGGCAGACCGAAATATTGTTTTGAGCAGTATTATCTTTGCCCTGATTTCTGGATTTGTGCTATCTGTAGATTATGTATTTGACAACCTGTTCAAACAACATCACCGAGATCGTTTTAATATTCTTTTAGGAAAAACTGTTGACCTCAAAGGAATTGGATACAACACCAATCAATCCGAAATAGCCATAGGATCTGGAGGCTGGTTTGGAAAGGGATTCCTAGAAGGAACACAAACCAAAGGTGGTTTTGTACCGGAACAACACACGGATTACATCTTCACAACTGTAGGCGAAGAATGGGGATTTCTGGGTTCTCTGGCTGTAATCGCCCTTTTTGCCTGTTTACTTCTTCGAATAATATACCTTGCCGAAAGACAAAAAACAAAGTTTAGCAGAGTATATGGTTACTGTGTTGCAGGCGTACTTTTTACTCATTTCTTTGTAAACATAGCCATGGTAGCCGGTATTTTCCCCACCATTGGCGTACCCTTGCCTTTCTTTTCCTACGGAGGTTCCGGTCTTTGGGGATTTACAATATTGCTTTTTATATTTATAAAAATGGATGCCAATAAAGTAAATGAATGGTAATTTGACAAATTTAAGACAAAAGTAATCCACGAACCTCACTATGGATTATTACTCTTTGTTTTTGAATCAAAGACCTAAACAATAAATATATTTATCTTATTGTTACATTGAATTGAATCCTAAAGTTATACGTTAATACCAAAATTCAGATGGTAATTTGCAATAAATCCGGTCTTTTTCAGTAACATTTTAGCACACTAAATTGATAGATAAACAGCATTGATTTACTTATCTAGTCTCCTTCACTGAGTT
This sequence comes from Flavobacterium sp. ZB4P23, assembly GCF_003970375.1. NCBI lineage: Bacteria > Pseudomonadati > Bacteroidota > Flavobacteriia > Flavobacteriales > Flavobacteriaceae > Flavobacterium > Flavobacterium sp. ZB4P23. The sequence continues at coordinate 296,631 of NZ_RYDK01000004.1, read as the reverse complement.
ACAAAACTCGAAAAAACAATTACCCAAATAGAAAAACCCTGTACGTTCTTAAGAATGTACAGGGTTTTTCTATTATTATTGACTGAAACTTGTTAAAAAAATACCTAAGATTTCGCTAATTTATCTTTTTTAATTTTAACAGGAATGCTTTTTTTAGAAATTGCTTTTGATTGCAAATCTTCTAATACATTCAGTGCTTCCTCAACATAAATATCTTTTGCTAAAGCTTCATGCCATCTTTCTCTTTTTTCTTTTAAAGAAGCGTCTTTATTAATTGCATCTGCTTCATGAGGCAGTGAAGTAAACGTAAGTAGATTTTTGTAATCTACAATTGGTTTGTATTTTTTAGCTTTTTCTTCAATTTCAGATTGTGCGATTTTAAATGTATCAATATTCAAACTATACACATTCTCCTCGCTTCTACTATCAATCCACTTCGCATTCTCTTCAATTAATTGAAACTGTGCATTTTTACTAATACGGTTTTTGCTATTTGTTATCGCCTGATTAAAGTTGTCATTATTAGTCCAAACACTGTAGTCAGCCCGATCAATTTTGTCCCAAGGCATTGCATTATCCATATCGCGCTCTCCCATTTTCAAGTAGGCATAACGATCCGGCATAACGATATCACTTCGTACACCATCTAGTTGAGTAGAACCACCGTTGATTCTATAAAATTTTTGTGTGGTGGTCTTAATAGCACCTAAATCCCCAACGGAGCTACTGCGCACAAACTGGTTCAGGTCAATCACATTTTGAACGGTTCCTTTACCGTACGTTTGTTTGCTCCCAATTATAATTCCTCTTTTGTAATCTTGAATTGCAGCGGCTAAGATCTCAGAAGCTGAGGCAGAAAAACTATTCACCATAATTACTAAAGGGCCATCCCATTCTATTTTTTTATCTCGATCGTACAACACTTCTTTTTTTCTTCCTGCTGATTTAATTTGAACAATGGGACCCTGCTCAATAAATAAGCCTGCAATATCTACAACCGTGGATAATGATCCGCCTCCGTCATCACGAACATCAAGAACAATTCCATCAACACCGGATTGTTTCAGTCGCTCGACTTCAATAGCAACATCTTTACCGGCATCTCTACCGTCTTTATTTTCAAAATCAATATAGAATTTAGGCAAATAAATTATCCCATATTTCATCCCGTTTTTATTCACGATACTTGACTTGGCGTACGTTTCCTCAATTTCAACAATATCTCTGATAATAGAAATAATCTTGATTGTTCCGTCTACTTTTTTAACTGTAAGTCGGACTTCCGAACCTTTTGGTCCTTTAATTTTCTTTACCACATCATCAAGCCGCATCCCAACAACATCAACTGAAACTCCGGAGCCCTGCCCTACTTTCATTATTAAATCTCCTGCTTCCAGTTGTTTCCCTCTCCATGCGGGACCACCGGAAATAAGTTCCGAAATCTCAGTTAAATCATTTTTCTTTTGGAGACGGGCACCAATTCCCTCTAACTTTCCGCTTATACTTACATCAAATCGTTCTTTTTCTTCGGCAGCAAAATAATTCGTGTGCGGATCAAAACGAGCCGTAATAGAATTTATATACACAGAAAACCAATCATTTCTATCCAAATCTTTTATAAACCCAAAATATTCATCTAATGATTTTCCAGAATTTCTTCTGGTTTCTTTTTCTAATTCTTCAAAAGTCTTTGGTTTATCTGGGGTTACCGTGCTGTCCTTTGCTGTTTCTTTAGAAAGTTCTTCTTTTAATTTTTCCTCTTTTTTCAGTATTGCAGCATCCAGTTTTGCCTCATTAGTCTTGTTTTCTTGTAAAGCCAAACGATCTACTAGAGAAGAAAGAGTTGATAATTTAATTTGCTTGCGCCATTTATCCTTTAATTCATTTGCACTCTTAGCATAGGGAGCCTTTTCATAATCTATATTAAAGCTTTCATCGACAGAATAATCAAAAGGCTCACTCAAGACATCCTTATAAATCTTTTTACTCTCTTCCATTCTTTTCATCAAACGATCATAGGTAAGATTAAAAAAAGACAAGTCTTTATTCAACAACTGATCGTCTAACAACAACTCAAATTTCGAAAATTCATCGATATCGGATTGCAGGAAAAAACGTTTAGATGGATCTAAAGCCTCAATATAATCTTTATAGATTCCTTTTGAAAAAGTATCGTTAATATCGGCAGGATTGTAATGTCCTTTCTGGATTACAAAAGTCAACAACTCTAGGAGTAATTTATCTTTTTCTGGGTCGTTCTCTTTTGATGCATTATATTTAAAAGCAAACAATGTTAACGAAAGGCATACAACAACAAGTATGATTTTATAATTTCTTTTCATAAAGCTAAGAATTGTATTCATGAATTTTTAATCTAAATTATGGTAAAAACTATGCCAACCGCAGCAGTAGCCCCATAAATTTTTGTTAAAGATATAAATTGTTTTTATTATTTTAAGTTAAATCAACCAACATAACCTATTTTTATATTTTGTTTAGTGATTTCATTCAGGGGGATTACATATACTCCGAAAATCAAAAATAATCAATCTTTTTACAAACAGGTATAATGAAAAAAACAAGACCTTTAATTCTAATAACGAATGACGACGGAATTTCGGCACCGGGACTTCGAGCCTTAATTGCCGTTATGGCAGAAATAGGCGAAATCGTCGTGGTTGCGCCTGACAATCCACAAAGTGCCATGGGGCATGCCATTACCATAAACAGCATGTTGTATTTGAATAAAATCTCTAAAGATAGTGATCCATTTTTAGAGTACAGCTGCTCCGGAACTCCAGTGGACTGTGTGAAACTGGCTGTAAATGAAATCCTAAAAAGAAAACCAGATTTATGTGTTTCCGGTGTCAATCATGGTTCAAATTCATCCATAAATGTAATTTACTCCGGAACCATGAGTGCGGCAGTCGAGGCAGGAATAGAGGGAATTCCAGCTATAGGCTTCTCTCTTTTAGATTATGACTGGAACGCCAATTTTGAAACGATCAAAACTTTTATACGCAAAATCTCTTTAGAAGTTTTAGAAAATGGACTTCCAGAAGGGGTCGTTTTAAATGTTAATTTCCCAAAATTAAACGAAAAGGACATCAAAGGAATTCGTATTTGTCGCCAAGCCAAAGCACTTTGGGTAGAAAAATTTGATAAAAGAAAAACACCGCAAGGAAGGGATTACTATTGGCTGGCAGGAGAATTTGTCAATCAGGACAAAGGCGAAGACACAGACGAATGGGCGCTCGAAAATGGATACATATCAGTTGTTCCAGTTCAATTTGACTTGACAGCACATCATGCCATACAGCAACTTAATACCTGGAAATGGAATGAATAAGAACGATTTAGTCTGGGGGATTTTGGTAGGATTTCTCACTACACTAGTTGGCTGCTATCTCTTTATTACCTTTTTTACTGACTTCCAGTTTATCATTGGAATTCAGATCATAAAAGCGCAGGGAAATTTAGGAAAAATCATCACACTGGGATCCATCCTTACGTTGATAGCCTTTGGCATTCTGCTAAAAATGAATAAAGAAATGATGGCGCGTGGTGTCGTATTGGCCATCATACTAATGACAGTACTCACTTTGTTTATTTAAGAAGGCTTATTAGTTTACCTTTGTAAATTGACATACCATTTATAACAGACCTGAATTTATAAATTTAAATGCTGAATTTATACCTTTCTAATCCAACAAACATGAAATACTACATTATAGCAGGGGAAGCTTCAGGCGATTTGCATGGTTCCAATTTAATGAAAGCACTTTATAAAAAAGATCCTAAAGCTGACATTCGGTTTTGGGGAGGCGATTTAATGAATACAACAGGCGGAACCTTAGTAAAACATTACCGAGAATTAGCTTTTATGGGCTTTATTGAGGTAATTTTTAATTTGAAAACTATTTTAAGCAACATCAAAGTCTGCAAAAAAGACATTCTTGAATTTCAGCCGGACATTCTTATTTTCATTGATTATCCTGGTTTTAATTTACGGATTGCAAAATGGGCAAAAGCGTTAGGAATGAAAACGCACTACTACATTTCTCCACAAATTTGGGCTTGGAAAGAAAGCAGAATTACAGCTATCAAGCGTGATATTGATAAAATGTATGTGATTTTGCCTTTCGAAAAAAAATTCTATGAAGACAAACACCATTTTCCGGTAGAATTTGTCGGGCATCCACTGATTGATGCCATCCACAACCAACCCGAAGTTGATTCAATCCTTTTTAGAACAGAAAACCAATTAAACGACAAACCGATAATTGCAATTTTACCCGGTAGCCGAAAACAGGAAATAACTAAAATGTTATCAGTTATGCTCAGTGTGGCAAATGATTTTCCAGACTATCAGTTCGTGATTGCAGGGGCGCCAAGTCAGGAATTTTCTTTCTATAAAGAATTCATCACTCAAGAAAACATTAAATTCATTTCTAATAAAACCTATGATTTACTGCGTAATGCAACAGCTGCATTAGTAACCTCAGGAACGGCAACACTGGAAACAGCGCTTTTCAAAGTGCCGGAAGTAGTTTGCTACAAAGGCAGCTGGGCTTCCTACCAAATTGCTAAACGAATTATTACCCTGAAATACATCTCATTAGTCAACTTGATTATGGATGAGGAGGTGGTGACCGAACTAATTCAAGAGCAATGCAATCCAAAACGCATTCGAGAAGAACTCAAAAAAATATTAGAAATCAACCACCGCAATACTCTTTTAGAAAAATATGCGTTATTAGAACAGCAATTAGGTGGCATTGGCGCTAGTGAAAAAACAGCAAAACTCATCGTGTCTGATTTACTGTAGATTATCTCTTATTTATAAATAGCTCCCTTTACAAAAAAATTACACTCTTTTGAAACATTTTCTATTTCTTGTATTGGTTCTTACCTTTTTTACGGCTTGTAAATCAACTTCCCCGATAACCAACTCGAAAAAAGCAGACCCAAAAGAGCAATCCATTCAATCCGAAAAAAGGAAAGCACAACGTCTGGTCGAACAATTAATCGATGCTGCTGCTGAAAATATTGGTGTGAAATACAGGTATGGCGGGACAACAAAATCAGGTTTTGACTGTTCCGGCTTGATGGTCAACATCTTTGATTCAAATGAAATAAGTCTGCCTCGCACCTCGATTCAACAATCAAAACACGGTATTATTTTAGATCATGAACAAGAAAAAGCTAAAAAAGGGGATCTGATATTCTTTAAAACCAATAGAAACCGACAAATAAACCACGTAGGAATAGTCATTGAAGTCAATGAAGACGAGATAAAATTCATTCATGCGTCGACCTCAAGAGGCGTTATGATTTCCTCCACAAAAGAAGTGTATTACAAAACCAGATTTGCTCAACTCAACAGGGTTTTATAGCTCGAGTTCTTCATTACTAATCCCTGTGTTTCTATTTCAACCTATTTTCAAAAAAAATAAATTCGTTACGTACTAAAAATATGTACTTTAGAGTCATGAAAGTACTACAATTTCCTTTGGCAAGAATAACAATTGGGTTTGTTTCAGGACTTCTTTTCGCTTTTTACCTGCATCCTCCATTAGCAGCAGTCATTGTTATACTTTTAACCGCTATGAGTCTCTTTGGGGTGTTGTTTTTTTTATCCAAAAAAAGCAACACCCGTACCGCTTATTTTGGTATTGCCACTTATTTTTTGTCTTTTATCATTGGAACCACTACACAAGTAACCCACACGGATTATTTTCAAAAGGACAACTACACCCACAATACAAATGCTTTTCAGCAGCCTCATTCTATTTCTGTTGTTGTTAGAGAAAAGCTGAAAAGCTCCTTATTTAGCGACCGTTATATAGTCCTTGTCAACCATATTAATGAAAAAGAACAGTCTGGCCGATTGCTCCTTAACGTTCAAAAAAATCATTTAAACCCCGTATTTGCAGCAGGAACCCCTTTGCTAATCAAAGGCACGTTGTCAAGGAATAAACAACCTATGAATCCGAATCAATTTGACTACGGCAAATACCTTGAAAACAAACAAATCTATGCACAACTGTTTGCTGCTGGTGATGAAATAAAAATTGGAAATAAAACAGCGAAAAATATCTGGTACTATTCTTCAAAATTGAGAACGCGAATTATTCGGAATTTAGAAAAAAACAACTTCAATAAAACGGAATTGAATGTTGCCATTGCTCTGATCATGGGGCAACAACAAGATATTTCACCTGATATCATACGGGATTACCAGTATGCGGGAGCCGTACATATTTTATCCGTTTCAGGACTGCATATTGGCTTCATTTTGCTTTTTGTAACTTATATTCTAAAGCCGATTCCAAATACAAAAAAGGGCTCGTTCCTTAAACTACTCCTTATTCTGGCATCTTTGTCTGTTTTTGGTATAATTGCAGGTTTAGCACCATCAGTAGTTCGCTCGGTGACTATGTTTTCCTTTGTGGCTATTGGGAATCATCTGCGCAGAAGCGTCAATATTTACCATACTTTATTAGTTTCTGTGTTATTGATTTTGTTTTTTGAGCCTTCGTTTCTATTTGACGTTGGTTTTCAGTTGAGTTACATTGCTTTGTTTTTCATTATTTGGCTGCAACCACTTTTGGCCTCTGTGTGGCAACCAGAAAACAAAGCTTCAAAATACGTCTGGAACATTCTCACCGTTTCCTTGGCGGCGCAAATAGGTACTTTACCCCTGAGTATTTATTATTTTCATCAGTTTCCGGGTTTATTTTTTGTGACCAATCTAATCATTATTCCAGTACTGAGTTTCATAATGATAGTAGGCGTTTTGGTAATGATTTTGGCCGCATTTGACCTTATTCCGGTTTTTCTCTCCCACCTGCTGGAAACCAGTATTTACTATTTAAACAAGATTATCAACGCAATAGCTTCGATAGAACAGTTTATAATTCAAGATATTCCGCTTAATTTATACCTGTTACTCAGTAGTTATTTAGCTCTAATAAGCCTTATCATTTGGTTTAAAAAACCTACTTTCCACAAATTAGCAATCGCTTTAACTTGTATTATAGTTGTGCAATTTTCTTGTTTTACAACCCATTGGAACGTGCAAAACGAGCAGGAATTTATTGTTTTCAACAGCCGAAAGAATACCTTGATCACTGAACGAAATGGAGCAAATATCATTGTTTACGCCAATGACAGTCTTTTAAAAACGGCACAAGAAAACAGTCTTATAAAATCCTATTGCATTGGAAACCTGAGCACTTTACGACAGAAAAAAGAACTCCGAAATTTCCTGTATTTTAAAGGAGAAAAAATATTTATTGTAGACCATTCCGGAGTGTATCCCAAAAACATCAATCCGGATGTTATTGTATTGACACAATCCTCTAAAATAAATATGGACCGCCTACTCCAAATAATGAAGCCAAAATTAGTTGTGGCTGATGCGTCCAACTTTAAATCCATACAAAAACAATGGAAAGCCAGTTGCGAGAAACAGAAAATCCCTTTTCACGCAACAGGCGAAAAGGGATTTTATAAATTGAATTAATATTTTATTTTTTCAAAAAACCATTTGCAACTGCTAACCAGGCTGCTGGTCCGCCGGCTACATACCCCGTACTGCCAATACCTTCAAAATTGACTTTCCCTTCTTTTGTAGTACCTTTTGCGAGTATAATAGTTGGAAATCCTTGTATGCCAAAAATTTGTTGTAATTCATTATTCTGCTTTTTTACCTCTTCAGTCTGTGGTACTCGTCTTGGATAATCTAATTCGACCAAAACGACATTTTCTTTTGCCCAGGTTGCAAATTCAGGAGTCTTCAAGACCTCTTTTTGTAACCGGATGCACCAACCACACCAATCGCTTCCGGTAAAAAACATTAATAATGGTTTTTTAGTTAAGGCTGAAACTTCAAGAGCCTTATTGACATTAGTCTCCCACACTAATTCTTGTGCTTCAGCAGCAAACGAACCAACTAACAATAACAACGTTATTATACCTTTCTTCATATCTATTTTTTTTTACGGTGGACAAATCAAAAATGATGCCTAAAATTTATCGAACACCATGCATTAATTTCTTAATTATTGGAGTCATCAAAACAGAGAACAAAGCAACTACAATAGAGATAATAGTCAACATCCAAAAGAAGTAACTCAATCCGTGTTCATTGGCGATTTTATCTATATTTTCACCAAACATACCTGCACCTTTCATACCAATTGCTACTGCTAAGTACCAAACTCCAAACATAAAGGCAATCATACGGGCAGGAACTAATTTACTTACATACGACAATCCTACCGGTGAGATACACAGCTCAGCCATTGTATGGAAAAGATAGACTAAAATCAACCATATCATACTTACTGAAGCTGTTTTTGCACCCGCTTCGATTCCGCTTGCCCCAAAAGCGACACAAGCCATACCAAGCGCTAGCAATGCCATTCCGATTCCGTATTTTAAATTTGCAGAAGGATTGTATTTACTTTCCCACCATTTTGAAAACAATGGAGCCAAAGAGATAATGAATAACGAGTTTAAAGTAGAAAACCAAGTGGCAGGAACTTCTGTCAATGCAGTAGTTACTTTATCAATTTTCAATGCTTGCAATGTTGAATCTGATAAAGTAAGATAACCAGCAGTGTAATAATCTTTAGTCAACATCCATAGTGCTATTCCCCAAATAATTATAAAACTGACACTAAGGATCATATTTGCAACAGCATAAAGTTTAAATGTTTGCTTAAATAATAAAATTAAAACCCCGGTAATAATAACCAACGGTAAAATAGTAATTAACGAATTAATCACTAAAAACACCACACTCCAATTGCCTGTTAAAACACGATCCGTATAATCACTAGCAAAAATGGTCAAACTGTTTGGTGACTGCTCAAAAATTGCCCAAAAGAAAATGGTAAGAAAGGCAAAAAAGGTAACCGCTATTAATTTTTCTTTAGTAATTTTAGAATATTGAGTAAATCTATAAATTAACAATACAATAAATACAAGTAGAGCTGAAGCAATTGCAATCGCATTTCCATTAGGACCTAAGAAAGAAAAAATATTTATTTTGCCCCCGGATATTTTTGAAGCAGGATCATTTATAAGCCATAATAATGCTAATATAGAAGAGAAGGCTATTGCTGCCAATTGTATTGGCGAAAAAGGATTTCTTTTGTCAGTATCTAATGCTTCTGCTTTCGCTTTGCTTTCTTTATTTGGTTTTAAACCAATATCTCCAAAGATATCCTGAGACAGCCAAAACTGCAACATTCCAAAGAACATAAAAATTCCGGCTAAACCAAAACCGTAAGTCCAACCCACTTTTTCTCCTAAATAACCGCAAAGTAAAATCCCAAAGAACGCTCCGGCATTAACTCCCATATAAAACAAAGTATACGCACCATCTTTCTTTTCAGGACGGTCTTTGTACATTTCGGACACGATAGAGGTCATGTTGGGTTTGAAAAAACCATTCCCAAAAACCAACAATACTAATCCTAAATAAATAGAAAATTCTGTTTCAACAGCCATAGAAGCATGCCCTAAAGTCATTAAGCTTGCCCCAACAACAACAGCCCATCTAAAACCAATTACTTTATCCGCAAAATACCCCCCTAACATTGTGGACAAATAAACCAATCCTACATAGGATCCAAATAAGGCAGAAGCATTTTCGCGAGTCCATTCCCAACCACCATCTGTAAAGGAAGCGGTTAAAAATAATATCAACAAAGAACGCATTCCGTAGAATGAAAATCGTTCCCACATTTCTGTGAAAAACAAAACGAACAATCCCGCAGGATGTCCTAAAACGGTATTCTTAAAAAATTGATCTGTTGTATTTTCACTCATCCTATTAATTGTTTAATTCCTTATCAACTCCGTGCATTAATTTTTTGATTACTGGTGAAAGCAGCAGTAAAACAACCCCAAAACCAAGACCCGTATAAAATAAATATTCAAAAAGCACTAAATAACTCTGCTTTGCTAAATTTAAATCAGGTGCTGTACCATTTGAGGTGTCTACCGAAGCAATATTTGCTAAAATAGACGCAATAAATTCAGAACTGGCTGTTGCCAAAAACCAAACGCCCATCATAAACCCAACGATTTTTACCGGAGATAATTTGGTTACCGCAGAAAGTCCTACTGGTGACAAACTCAATTCTCCACAAGTATGTAAAAAATAAGCCAATATTAGCCAAATCGCTGCTACTTTTCCAGCACCAGAAAGGTTTATTCCCATCACTAATGCTCCAAAGCCTAGTCCTACTAATGCTAATGCTAATGCAAATTTTACAGCTGTATTCGGATTGTATTTCCCTAATTTCGGCCAAATCCAAGCAAAGACAGGCGCTAGCAATATTATAAACAAGGCATTAAAACTTAAGAACTGCCCGGCAGAAACTTCATAACCAAATATAGTTCGGTCTAAAATCCGGTCAGCAAATAAATTCATGGAAGTATACGCTTGTTCAAACAATGCCCAGAAGACAATAGTAAATACGATCAGAATAGTTAACGCAATCAACTGATCACGTGCTTTACCATCGAGTTGTGTAGCTGCGTAATAAACAATATAAATAAAAGAAATTCCACCCGCAATTTTTAAAGCCCATGAAACTGCATCGTGATTTTGGACCATTTGCCAAAACAATACCGTTGACAAAACACTTCCAATATAAATCAACCACTCATTTTTAAATCCAAACAATTTGTTTTCTAGGAAAGAAGGGTTGTTTGATTCTCCTTTTCCCATCAATAATTTTCTGCCGGAAATAAAAGTCAATAGTCCAAAAAACATTCCGACACCAGCTGCACCAAAACCATAACTCCAACCGTACGTTTCGCCCAACCAAACACATATTAGCGTAGCCATAAAAGATCCTAAGTTGATTCCCATATAAAACAACGTGAATCCAGAATCTCTTCGTTTATCGCCTTTTTCATATAATTCTCCCACTAATGAAGAGATATTGGCTTTAAGAAAACCAACCCCGACAATGATTAACGATAATGAAAAGTAAAATATTTGCAAGGCGGTTTCGTCCCGTGTAATTGCGCCGGTAATGGATTGTGTGGCAGCATTTCCTTCATAAGCCATTCCTATATGACCCAACACCAACATAATCCCACCAAAAACAATGGCTTTTCTAAATCCCAGATATTTATCAGCAATAAAACCTCCTAACACTGGAACGGCATACACTAAAGCAGCGTAACTACCAATTAATAAATTCCCCGAAGTATCCGAAAACAAATGGTACTTTGTCAGATAAAAAATCAACAAGGCTTTCATTCCATAAAAGGAGAAGCGCTCCCACATTTCGGTAAAAAACAATATAAAAAGCGCTTTTGGATGTCCAAAAAAATCTTTTTTAATCAATGCGTCGTTCGTCATAAAGCGCTGTTATAAATTTTCTTTGATGAAATTAGTCATTTTTGTGTACAATTGAATTCTGGTTTTCCCACCATAAATTCCGTGATTATTGTCCGGGTAAATTTGGGAATCAAATTGTTTATTAGCCTGAATCAAAGCTTCCATCATCTGCATGGAGTTTTGAACGTGAACATTATCATCTCCTGAACCGTGTATCAAAAGGAATTTCCCTTTCAATTTATCTACATGATTTATTGGGGAATTATCATCGTATCCGCTAGCATTTTCTTGTGGGGTCTGCATGTAGCGTTCCGTGTACACACTGTCATAAAAACGCCAGTTCGTCACAGGAGCTACAGCAATTGCCATTTTGAACGTGTCATTTCCTTTCATGATGCAATTAGACGCCATAAAACCACCATACGACCAGCCAAATATACCAATTCTAGCCTTATCAACAAATGCGTAATTTCCTATTACTTTCGCAGCATCAATTTGATCTTCTACTTCGTATTTCCCTAATTGCAGTTGGGTTACTTTCTTGAAATCAGCTCCTTTAAAACCAGTTCCGCGCCCGTCAACACAAGCTACAATGTATCCTTGTTGTGACAGCATCATAAACCAATAATCATCAGTGCTGTTCCACTCATTGTTTACTTGCTGGGAACCCGGACCCGAATATTGGTACATGAAAACAGGATATTTTTTAGTTGGGTCAAAATCTTTTGGTTTAATCATCCAAGCATTGAGCTCATTCCCTTTTGCTGTTTTTAAAACAAAAAATTCTTTGGCCGGTAAATCATAGTTTTTTAGCTTTGTTGCCAAATTTTCATTGTTTTCAATAACTTGAACTTGTTTTCCAGCCTTGGCCTCGTTCAATGTATACGTCGGAGGTAGAGACGCACTAGAAAACGTGTTAATGTAGTATTGGAAATTCGGACTGAATGTTGCCGCATTAGTTCCTGTATTTTGTGACAAACGGACTTTGTTTTTTCCGTCAAGACCTATTCTATAAACATCTCTGTTAATAGATCCGTTTTCTACCGACTGATAGAAAACTGTATTTGTTTTTTCGTCTAAACCGTAATAATTCGTCACTTCCCATTTTCCTTTGGTCAGTTGGTTTTTCAATTTTCCATTTTTATCATATAAATAAATATGATTGAAACCGTCTTTTTCGCTGGTCCAAATAAAACTGTTGTCTTTCAAGAAAGTCAAGTTATCTGTCACATCAACGTAGGCTTTGTCTTTTTCGTTCAAAACTACTTTTACAGCTCCTGAATTTCCATCGATAAACAACAAATCCAAATTGTTTTGGTGGCGATTCAATACCTGTGCTGATAGTGTATTCTCATCATTTGTCCATTTCATTCTGGCAATATAAAAATCGTTATAATTCCCAAGATTTATGTTTTTTACTGCATTCAAATTTACATCATAAATATGTAAAGAAACTAGAGCATTCTTCTCCCCGGCTTTTGGATATTTGAACGTTTGCATCGTTGGGTACAAGTCTTTTCCAAACATTGACATCGAAAATTCCGGAACCTGACTTTCGTCAAAACGTATGTAGGCTACTTTTTTGCTGTCAGCACTCCAGTCAAAAGCCTTTACAAAAGCAAATTCTTCTTCGTAAACCCAATCCGTAATACCATTAATAATACTGTTTTTTTGTCCGTCTGTAGTTATTGGAGTTGATTTATCAGCAGCTAAATCATGTACATACAGATTATTTTCTTTGGCGTATGCAATCTTTTTCCCATCAGGTGAAAAAGTAGGCTCCTGAACGGGAGAATCGAATAGTTTTCTTAATTTCTTATTGGCAATGTCATATAAATAGTAATCCGCTGTAAAGGAGTGGCGGAAGATTTGATTGGTATTGCAAGCCAATAGAATCATTTTTTCTGAAGCGTCAAACGTATAACTGTCAATCCCTCCTGATAATTCGGCGTACGATTTTGTATCTATTAATGTAGACACTTTTTTTAAAGTTGCAAAATCATACAAATCAATCTGCATGCTTCTGGACTGTCTGTCGGTATTCAAAACCGTATATTGATTTGTGTTTTTCAACGACTGCAATTCATCCATGCCTTGCGCCCGAAAAGTGCCGTTATAAATGGCATCAATGGTGATTTTTTGCTGCCCTGCAACTGCAAAACAAACGAATAAAAATAATGCAATAATTTTTCTTGAATACATGATATTTATTTAAATATAAAAACCGTCAATTTTAGTGAAAAATTTACAATAATTTCACATTATATGTGTTAAATCTTAAAAACAATATTTTAAACCCACTTTTATTGAGGATAATAGGATTGCTACTAAAACGGCTAAAACCGTATATTTGCATTTAATTATACTATAATCAATTGAAAATGAATAAGGCCATTAGCGGATTTTCTAAACTATCCAAAGAAGAAAAAATTAAATGGATTGCCGATCAATATTTTTCAACACCCACAGAAGCCATCGCCTTGCTGAAAAACTACTGGAATTCTGATGAAAAAATACAGAAATTACACGATGAATTCATCGAAAACACGATAACCAATTTCTACATACCGCTTGGAGTTGCTCCTAATTTCCTGATTAATGGAAAATACAGCACGATTCCCATGGCTATTGAAGAAAGTTCTGTGGTTGCCGCTGCCGCAAAAGCTGCTAAATTTTGGTCCACGCGTGGCGGATTTAAAGCAACCGTAATCAATACTGAAAAAATTGGTCAGGTTCATTTTATTTATAAAGGTGATGTTTCAAAATTGAATTTGTTTTTTGTCCAACACAAAAATAAATTCTTTTCAGAAACCGAGTCGATTACCACAAATATGCAAAAACGTGGTGGCGGAATTTTAGATATTATTTTAAAAGACAAAACCGATTTATTGCCCCATTATTTTCAGCTGCATGCCACTTTTGAAACCAAAGACAGCATGGGCGCTAATTTTATCAATTCGTGTCTGGAACAGTTTGCTAAAACCTTAAAAGAAGAAGTCCAAAACTATAGTCTATTCACCGAATCAGAAAAAGAGATTGAAGTAGTAATGAGTATCCTTTCGAATTACGTTCCTAATTGTATCGTAAGAGCCGAAGTTTCTTGTCCGATTGCTGACTTGGAAGAAAAACACATTTTAAATCCTCAAGAATTTGCAGAGAAATTTGTGCAAGCCGTACAAATCGCCGAAGTCGAGCCGTACAGAGCCGTTACGCATAACAAAGGAATCATGAACGGAGTAGATGCGGTAGTTTTGGCAACTGGGAATGATTTCCGCGCTGTCGAAGCCGGAATTCATGCCTATGCATCGCGAAACGGAAAATACTCCAGTCTTTCCCATGCCAAAATAGAAAATGGTATTTTTACTTTTTGGCTAGAAATCCCTTTAGCAGTAGGAACGGTTGGTGGTTTGACTTCCTTACATCCATTGGTAAAATTATCCTTAGAAATGTTAGAGAAACCTTCTGCCAAGGAATTAATGCAGTTTGTAGCTGTAGCCGGTTTAGCCCAAAACTTTGCCGCATTGCGTTCTTTGACTACCACAGGAATTCAGGAAGGACACATGAAAATGCATTTGAACAACATCATCAATCAGCTTAAAGCCACTGATGAAGAGCGCATTTTAATCCTGAAATATTTTAAAAAAAATCCCGTTTCGCATAGCGCTGTGGTCACCTATATTGAAAGTTTAATAAAATAATTTTATCTTGAAGCAACAAAGAATAAGGTTGCTTCGTTCCTCGCAAAGACAATGAAGAAAACATTTTACAGTAACGGAAAACTTTTAATCACAGGTGAATATCTGGTTCTTGATGGTGCCAAAGCGTTTGCATTACCAACAAAAATGGGGCAAAACCTCATTATAGAAAAGGGAAATAATAAGGAAATCATCTGGAAAAGTTATGATGCAGATGGAAGTATTTGGTTTGAAGACACCCTTTTATTTTCTGATATTTCAAAGGAAGTTCAAACTAAAAATGAATCGGTCAAGGCTACACTTAAGATTATTTTGCACGAGGCATTCAAATTAAATCCAGGTTTCATTTTAAATTCAGAGGGATACACAATCACGACTGAACTTAGCTTTCCCAAAAGCTGGGGTTTGGGCACGTCATCGACTTTGATAAACAACATTGCTCAGTGGTTAGACATCGATGCTTTTACATTACTTAAAAACAGTTTTGGAGGTAGTGGTTATGATATTGCCTGTGCACAAAACGACACCCCTATTGTCTATCATTTGGAAAAAGGTACTCCTATTGTTGAAAAAGTATCTTTTAATCCGGATTTTACTAACAATCTTTACTTTGTCTATCTGAATAAAAAGCAAAGCAGCAAAAGCGCAATAACAGCCTACGATATGAATAAAAAGAATAATCTCCCGAGAACGATTGCTTTAAATGACGTGATAACCTCTGAAGTTTTGAATGCGACTACAATTCAATCTTTTGCTGCAGCACTACAAAAACACGAAGTACAAATGAGTATTGTTCTGGAAACACAAACGATAAAAGAGTCTTTGTTTCCAGATTTCAATGGCGTGATAAAAAGCCTGGGAGCTTGGGGAGGCGATTTTGTAATGGCAATTGCAATTGAAAATCCAACTGACTATTTTATTTCAAAAGGATATGAAACTATCATCTCGTACAAAGAGATAATTCTATAAACAAAAAAAATCCCGTTTAGTTTTATACCAAAAGGGATTTTTAATTTATCCTGATAGACTAAAAAGTATAGCCAATCCTTAAATGTAAATCAGCAGCGGTTTCCCATTCTCGTATTTCAAAATAGTATCTTTTACCTAAACCAATTCCTAATTCATAATTAAAATTACTTTCAGAAATCGATCTTCGGATTCCCCATTTTGGAATTAAGGTCATTTGATTAGATACATTTACGTTATCTCTATTAGAAATAACAAACCAATCGGGATAATAATTAATCCCAAGTGTCAAAAAATTGGCACTGTTATTTTTGATAATTTTTCCTGTAGCCTCTCTTTTTACAATATTGTAATACCATCTTGGCTCTAAACCTAATTTGGGTGTTAATGCATAAATTGTTTTTCCGACAAAATCTCCACCACGTACACCACCATCAAAACCTATTTCTGACCTAAGCACTAATTGGTTCGACAATTTTGATTCATTATTTATCCAAAGGCCAAAAAAACCAGCTTGAACATTATAAATAGATTTTTCTAAACCCTCGTTTTGCGCACTAGCTACGTCACAAAAGAGTAGCAACAAACATAAATAAATTATTTTTTTCATTTTTTTGTTTTTAGTTAAAAAATTATTCCAAACGATAAGCCAAAGGCTGTAATCTTATAATTCCCTTCGTTTTGGTGCTTTATTAATTCTATGTCTTTAGACTTTTTAAACAAGTCAACATAGTATGAAATCTTCTCATTATCGGCAAAAATTAATCCGACACCTAATTTAGATGAAGTTCCATTCCCATCAAATGAATCTGACCATTTTATATTTTTACCGGTTTGCAAATAAGCAAATAAGCAATTATCTCTGTCTTGATTAGAAAAAACTCTTATATCTAAAAGGATTGGAGTTGACAAAAACGTTTCTTTTATGTTATAATCAATACTAATTCCTGTAGAAAGTGCTATAAAATCCCAAAAAACTAATCCATGAATCGTGTTCAAATCAAAACTAGAACCGTCTGATTTCTTTTCATCATCTTTTCCGAATTTTGAAAAATAACTTTCTGTATTTTTTGTAATAGAAAGGGATGTCATATTTAAATAGCTAACAGTGGATTCCATTTTGTCTTGTGACAAGAGAAAATTATATTGAATTAAAAAAAATAGTACACAAATATTTTTCATATTGATTAATCTATACCATCATGAAATTTACTACCATGCCATTCACTACCATGCCTTACTGCCCCAATCATTTTTACTTTGAAATTTTTTGGTCTAATTAATTGGTCGCCAGCACCTATGTTAGAAATTTCCCAAGTTCCGCCAGAATCCCCAGCACTTAATTTAATTTCTGCGCCAAAATCAAATGATTTTTCCCTAACACCTATATTTAAACCTTGATTAAGAACTGACTTTTGAATTATCACTTTTCCTGTATGAGGAAATTTAGCAACAAATGTGCGATTTGCCGGAGGAGTATAGCTATTATTTCCCAATGCACTACGTAGTTGAGCAGTTATGCTTGAATACAAACCATTATAAAAATATTCGTTTAGTTTACTTGCTTTTAAACTACTGTCAATTCCTCCTTGAACTGCATCGTCTAATAAAGGCCAGCCAGTCCCAAAAAACTCAAAAGTCAATCCTAAACCATCGTTTTGAAAAATTTGGTTTAAAGAAGAATGATTTAAATCGGTATAGGTATATCCTCCAATAGTTAAAGAGTTGGGTTGATATAATATTTTTTTGTCATTTAAATAATATGCTTTTTCTTGAAGTTGATTATATGTCATTGCACTGTTAAGTAATTTATCTACATCATATTCAAATTGTGCAGCTTCAACTACTAATCGGATTTCATCTGTCGCTTCAACTCTCCAAAATCCAGTCCAACCTCTATATTGATTAACACATTTTACTCCCAAATGATAAACAAGCAAATAATTATAATTAAATGCTTTCGTTTTAACTCTTCGTCTAGTTTCATATGCATCTATGCAAACATTATTATCTCCAAAAAGACTTCCAAAAATTCCACTATGTGGATCGCAATCACTTAAATTTGATAAAAAACCGCTGTAACTAGGATCTGTAGAAACAATTGAACTTGAAGTCGGAGTATAACTACTAACTCCACCAAAAACACTACCCTCATTACTTTCAATTGGTTGCATTTTGAAATAAACTAAATCAGAATCAATATACGTAACACCTCCATTAGGGTATGCATCTAAAATTCTCTCTTTAGCAGTCTGTGGAGTTTCAACCATTAAATCGCTAGAAATATCATTTAAATTCAAATAATCTTCTAAGACGGTATATTTTTCCTCATCCGCAATAAACAAACCAACGTCCGTATATTTATAAATTTCAAAACCTACTTGAATTTCACCATCAGAATTAAGTAATGAAGCGAAAGTATCGTCTCCAATAATATCTTCTATTTCATCCAAATAATCAAAACCAACTTCCATATTAGCAGAAGATGATATTTTACTACTAGAAATAGTACTTTTGTAACGAATTTGATCATTTATTTTTTTTCTATACTGCATGTACAAAAAATCTTCATTTTTTTCAGTAACAATAGGCCTTAATGAATAAAACCCCTCTTCATAGAAAGGCTGTAAAAAAACACTTATTTTTTCATCCGATTCATCAGCATATTGTTGATAAACCCTAACAAAAGCATCTTTGCTCTGAAAAAATAATCTACCATTTTTAATAACTACATCATCTTTAAAAGTAGAGCTTACTAAATTTGAATCGAATTTTTCAGTTTCGCAAGAACTAAAGGACAAACAAACTAACATAAGTATCAGTATAGCAACGACACTTTGTTTGTTTGTTTGTTTGTTTGTTTGTCATAATTTTTGGTTTTTTTTATTAATTTATTTTTTTAAGAATCTTCTTAAAAGTTTATTTAAAACTACAACAAAATCTTACTTTTTTTCTTTACTCAATTAAAACTTATTAACATTTGAAAAGTAAAAATTCAACTTTTTGTGAAGGCCTAAAATTATGAAAAAAAGTCCCTTCGCATACAAATAAAAAATCCCGATACATTCAGCATGTATCGGGATTTTTTATTTGATTACTTACGCTTTGACTAGTAATTGAATTCCTGTCTGTTGTCTTCAATTTTAGCATTTCCTTTCAAGGCAGGAACTACTCTATTAGCATCTGAAGCGCTTTGTTCTTTTAATTTAGAAACATAAGAAGCATGGCTTTTCAATGCTGGCGCTTTTACAGTGCTATTGTTTTTCACTACATAAACACCCGTGTTTCCTTCAATTGGAGCTGACATTTTATTTGCTGCTAAAGCAAATGCATTTCCTACTACACTTGGCTCTTGACCAACACCTGGCAACATCGTGTTTAGCATTGTCAAGTCAGTAGCTTGTTGTACGGTAGCTCCTACTGCTTTCGCGATTGCTTCCAGCGAAGAACCTGTCATTTTTGCCTTTATCAATGCTGCTTTTTTCTTGTTTTTTAGTATTTGTTCCACATAAGGTCTCGCCACAGAAACAGCTACTAAACCAGAATTGTCAATACTCTTTAATTTTGCAATTACGTGACCTACATTAGCCACTTCAAATCTTTTTACAGTACCTACTTTTACTCCTTTTTCAAAAGCCCAACGAACGATTGATCTTTGATTTCCTAAAGTTCCAAAATTTTCGTCCATCCCTTTTACAGAAACAGCCGGAGCTACTACAAGTCCCATATCTTTAGCAACTTTGTTAAAATCTTTATCCACAGCATCCATTTCTAATTTAGTTGCCTGAGTAAACATTTTATCTGAAGTGGCCTCAGATGCTTCTATTTTCTGAGCTACAGTAGCCAAACGAATTCCGTCTTGCTTATCAGTAACTTTGATAATATGAAATCCAAAAGGCGTTTCTACTAACCCTACTTTTCCAATACTGCTATTGAAGACAAAATCATTAAATGGTTTTACCATTTGGTTTGGACCAAAATAACCCAAATCTCCCCCTTGTTGCGAAGATGAATCATCAGAAGCTGTGAAAGCTAACATCAAGAAACTATCCGGACTGGCAGTAACTTGTGCTAAAATACTTTCTGCTTTTGCTTTTGCTTCTTCTTTTGTTCTTTTTTCCTTTTGATTTGGAACTTGAGTCCCTTCATAACTGATCAATATATGACTTGCTTTAGCATTTACCCCTGATTTCATTCCCATTGATTTTGAAATACAGAAATATTTCCCGTATATGTAAGGCCCATAAACGGCTCCAGGAGCAAGATTAAATAATTTATCTGCATCAATTGCAGGCAAATCTTTTTTGGCCACATAAGAAGAATCATAAGGAACATCTGAATTTGAATTCACAAACTCAATTGTATTAGTTGCTGCTCTGAATCCTGGTAAGGTATCATTTTTTCCGGTAGCTTGATTGTATACTACTGTTCCGGCTAACAATGCATTTATTTTTGATTTTACTTCGGCTTCATCAGCTGGTGAGGCTTTGTCTTCGATCAAGACATATTCTACTTCACGAGATTCGTCTGCTTTGAATTTTTTTTCATTTTTCTTCATGTAATCAACAATTTCAGCATCAGTCACTTTTACTTGACTGTCTTTGATTGTTGAATATAATCCTGCAACATAGGCAAAGTTTACTTTATTTGCTTCCATCTCATACTGCAACTTGCCTTCGCTCTCCGTTGTAAAAACGGCCGCTTTAATCAATGTAGTATAGATTTGATATTTAGCATTAAGATCTGCATCTTTTTCTCTGTCTTTCAAAAACTGAGCTTGGGCAGGATTTGCTTTGAAATATTCTTTAAATTTTGCAATATCAAAAACACCGGCTGCATTCAAAAACAATGGATTCCCACCAATATTTTGATCGCCTTTCAGCACTTCTAATAGGTGTTTTTCACCTACTCGTAATCCTAATTTTTCAAATTCAGACGTTAGCAAAGCAACCGAAACTTCTTGTTCCCATACTCTGTTAGCCGCTTCAGTTGAAGTAATTCCTTGACCACTTTTTTCAACATTACTCACTTTAACTCTAAAATCTTCAAATGAAATATCTTTCCCGTCAATGCTTCCTACATCTTTTGATGTGCTGCTGAAACCTCCACTGCTAAATATATCACCTATGATAAATGCTAATAAACAAAACCCAATAACTAAGATCAGAAGAAGCGAACGTTGTCTAATTTTTTGTAATAATGCCATTTTATTGTTGTTAATTTTTATATTCAGGTTGCGAAAATACAATTATCTAATTAATAATTATAGTAGTAGCGTTTTATTTTATAAGAAATTTCAATTTTACAAAAAAAACTACTCTAGCACGGTCATATTTACTAATTCTATTTTCTTATTTATTGCTTCTTCAATTACAAAACGATACGCTCCAATGGTGATAACCGCTCCATTTTGAGGAATTTCGGTAGTAAAATTCACAATAAACCCCCCAAGTGTTCCATACGAATCACTTTCCGGAATAGCCAGTTTATAGGTATCATTAAGGTACTCGACGTCTAACCGGGCTGAGAAAACGTATTCGCCATCACCGAGTTCTTTTTCAATCAATTCTTCATCTGAATCGTGTTCATCTTCAATTTCACCAAAAAGCTCTTCCACAATATCCTCTACGGTAATAATTCCGGAGGTGCCGCCGTATTCATCTAATACAATAGCTACACTTTTACGTTTTTTGATCAGCAAACTCATCGCATCTTTGATAAAGATTGTTTCCGGAACAAATTCTACCGGAATCACAATATCCTTGATACTGTCTGGTTTTTTGAACATATCAAAGGAATGCACGTAGCCTACAATGTCATCGAGTGAATTTTGAAACACCACTATTTTAGAATAGCCTGTTTCTATAAACAATTCTCGGAGATCTATGATGGTATCCGACAAGTCAATGGCTATAATTTCAGTACGGGGATTCATCACATCTCTGGCTTTGACTCCTGAAAATTCTAATGCGTTTTGAAACATCAGAATTTCAGAATCCATGGCATCATCATCTTCAACACTGCTCATTTGTTCCGTAATGTAATTCCCCAGCTCAATTTTACTGAAATAAAGCTGTACATTATCGCCTTCGGTTTTGAAGAATTTTATCAAAACAAAATCAGAAACCCAAATAAAAAATGCAGCTATAAAATAGAAAATACTAAAAAAGAAATAGGCGGGAATTGCAAAAAACTTAAATAGAAAATTGGCATAAATTTGAAAAAAAACTTTTGGCAAGAACTCTGCGGTAATCAGCACAATGATAGTAGAAATTATGGTTTGAATTAATAAATCCAAGAAATCCGAAAACTGAAACCCCAGAGTAACAAACCAGCGCATCAATAATTCGCCCATAAAAAAACCGTAGACCACCATGGTGACATTATTCCCAATGAGCATGGCTACGATAAACTTGGAGGGCTTTTCAGTAAGCTTTGTCAGTATTCTGGAAACAAAACCGCCTTGTTTTTTTTCAATTTCAAGATATATTTTATTTGAAGAGACAAACGCTATCTCCATTCCTGAAAAAAAAGCACTTAGTATTAGACACAGAAAAATAACACTAATCTCCATGAATTAGGATTTTTTGTTTCGGTCTTCAAACTTTTTAGCAAATTTTCTTCTAAAGAAAAACATAAAAATGGCTAATCCGGCAAACATGAAACTCAACCACGGATTTTCTTCCTCGGCATTTAACTTTATGAAGCCATCATAAATAAAATAGGCTCCAAAAACAAGATAAACGTATTGTGTGTATTTTAAGTAGTTCATAGGGTGTTGTGTTATTCAGCGGTTTCGAGTTCGCCGGTTATTTTTTGAGAATTAATCACTTTGAAATCCTTGCTAAAATCGATTCCTTGTCCATTTGAAACACCTTTTGGGTCTGTTAATTTAAACCTTCTTTCGGTAAAAAACCACTCATTTCTTTGATCAAAATAAAGTTGCTCTGTTTCTAACAGCTGTCCATTTTCATTAGAGATCCTTACTTTTCCCTGCAGATCAATTACTGCTGTTCCTTTGTAAGAAATGGCATAATTTGATTTGATAAATGTTTTCTTCCCTTTTTTGTCAAATAAAGTAACATCAATCCCTTTTGGGAATTCCGTAAAAGGAAAGCTAACGTTAGAATAATCTAACATTTTAGAGCTGATCAAAATGGATGTAATCCTTCCTGAATCTGTATATTTGAGATTTACCATATCAGCATCACTACTGGGAACAAACTCGGAGAAATTTATTTTTTGTATTTCCTTAAAATTACTTTCGCACCCCAAAAAAAGCGCTCCGGCAAAAACCGCGACCCCTAATTTGATATAATATTTTTTGACTACTGTCATAAGTTGGCCTGGACGAAAAAATTGGAGAAAGTACTTCTTTTTATTCTAGTTGAATTTCCTTCTGATAAACCATTGGTCATTAAGAGAGAAACTCACACTTACATTGGCGTAGTTTTCTTGAACTAAATTAGATGCTGTAGTTCCTTTTTTGCCTAATTCAAATCCAATATTCACATTAGAGAACTGACCTGTTAGTGGCAATCCAATGCCTAGAGTTAATCCCATATCATCGATGGATTCTGAATTGATCACCATTCCGGTTTTTTCAAATTTCAAACCCCCTCGGTACGTAATCCTTTTTGTGTAGCTTGTGAACGAGTTGTAATTAGGAATAAAATACCCTCCAATGCTGTATTTCGAATGCTTTTCGTAGGTAACATTTGGCATTGAATTAAAATTATTTGCCAAGGATCCTGCATCCTGTAGCGTCACACCAACTCCTACGAGCCATTTTCTGGCCTGGCCAAAACCTGCTGCTAATGCTAATTTACTCGGCATTTTCAAATTCACTTGGCCCTTTACATCATCCAGCGCATCTACAACCACCACATCAAAATTTGAACTAAAAACCACTGTCGAAATATTCCTGTTGTTTTTAGACACCAATGTATTTTCCAGCGTATAATTTGCACTACTAAAAAAAGAGATTTTTTTATAGATTTTAGTCTGATACATCATCCCTACATTAAAATTCACGCCAGACAAATCAATCGTATTCAATTCTCTGGTTCCAACGGGAACTCCAGTAACGAATTCAAGGTTACTAGATTCAATTTTTCCAAAATTATACTGCACATCGGCACCTACACTAAAATTCGGCGTCACTTTATACCCTACTCCTAAAAAGGCCTTGTTCAAACCACCAGTACCTTTGAAACGCTTGCTGTTTTGCGAGGGATCAGTAGCAATAGATTCTATTTTATACCCTACCGATGAATACGGAATCAATCCAAAACCCAACCCAAACTTACCAATAGGCAAACCCACGGCCAGGTAATCCAGAGTCGTTCTTCTTGTATTTGCAGCTTCAGTATCTGTTTTCATTTTTGTGGTCGCATGCGTACCACCCAGGGTAAAAGTAGTTAGTTTAAGACTTGCATAACTGGCTGGATTTTGCAAGTTCATGTGTATACTGTCTTGTTCAATGGCTATTCCTGCCATCGAACGGTTTTCCAACGTTCCTTTGAACCTAACATCTCCTATTCCATAAAAAGAATACGGGGACGCTGTTCCTTCTTGAGCAAAAGATACTAATGATAAAAGCAAACAGGCGCTTATTATAATTTTTTTAATCATTTTTGGTTTTATGTTGAAATGTTTGGTTTAAACTTTCCAGAAGAAAATTTGAATTGGCAAATATGGTATTTTTTAATCGTTTAGCCAAAAAATCTGTGTCTCCACCCGTTAAAATTATTATAAAATTTAAATACCGTGCTTTATATTGATTTATAAACCCGTCAATCTCATAAACTAAACCGTTTACCACTCCGGAATGAATCGATTCTGAAGTTGATTTCCCAATCAAATCTTCCGGAATCCCCAGAGACAATAAAGGTAATTTTGCGGTGTAGTGATGCAATTCTTCATAGCGCAATCGCAGTCCCGGCGAGATCGCTCCCCCTAAATAATTATTTTCCTGATCTATAAAATCATAGGTAATGCAAGTTCCGGCATCAATGACCAGCCGGTTTTGATCCGGATACCGGAGCGTAGCCCCTGCAGCAAGAACCATACGGTCAATTCCCAAAGTTTGTGGCGTTGCGTATTTATTTTGGAACGGAAAAGAATCCTTATTCGAGATAAAATGCACTTTTATCTCTTTATCGAAAGCTAAAAACGGCTGTTTTCCGAGATCTCCAACTGAAGAAACCACCAAATCAGTTGTTTTTTTAAAGTTTTTTAAAATATTTTTAATATTTTTTTCCAATTCAATTTGGCTAAAAACAAAAACCTCCAAAAGCATAGCACCCTCAAAAACAGCGGCTTTAATTCTGGTATTTCCCACATCAACTACTAAAATCATAATTTCTTTTTTGATGGGACAAAGGTACGAATTGATTTTTTTTTAAAATTGTTTTGGATAAACTAAAAATCATACTATATTTGCACCCGCAAACAAGTTCATCGAACTCCTACTAAAATAAGAGCAAAGTGAGATAATAGCGAGGTACCTTAGCTCAGATGGTAGAGCAATGGACTGAAAATCCATGTGTCCCTGGTTCGATCCCTGGAGGTACCACAAAACCCACTCAAACGAGTGGGTTTTTTGTTTTTATACAAAATCAAAAACAACTTTGTTCAAGACTTGATCTAAAACACATTCCTTTCGTCCTTGCTCAAAGCAGTATTGCAAGAAACAAAATACTCGTACAGCAATAAAATTCCCTTCAAAAGACCTCAAAAAGCGCCTTCGTTTCTGGAATCAGTAGTTCCCTCTTGTTCCCAAAAAATATTTTATTCCGTGTACAAACTCCATAAAAACAGCCCGCACTCTCGTTTAATGCATTGCCTTCATATTCTTTATAATTAAAAACAAATAGGCCTAATTGCAAAAAAAACAATCGCACACGAACCCTTTCTTGTCTTTTTAATAATTTTCCTACAAAAACATTCCGCTTCTATGTTTGCAAAAAACACTTTTTAAATAAGTAGGAAAACCAGGCTTATAAAAGGAATAACACATACCCCTGAAAAATAAAGACCGAGTAAAAAGAGGTCCTTTTACAATTTAGCTTTGCATTTTTTTTCCGGCAGCAACATCTCCCACAGTCGCTTTCTCGCCCACATTTGTATTGAAAGAAAAAACAGGTATTCCAATACGGATTTCAAAAATCATACCGAGCATCGCCCAGTGGCCATGATACAACTACAACTGGTCTTGGCGTCTTGTAAAGATTTATTTCTTGCTTTCCTTACAAAAAAGGTTCTCAGAATTATCAAAGAGTAATGACAACAAGGAGAAGAATACTCTTATTTTGATGTTTTTATCGGACTACACTGTTCTTTTTTCCTATATTTACTAAAAACCAAACTTCCTTTTTTGCCGAAACAAGCAAATTATGACCAATTGTAACACCAAGAATTAGTTGCCTGTATGCCTTTTCTCTTGAATTAAATAAAAATTAGCGATACCATTACACTATGAAAAAAATTTCCCTGTTACTGCTTTTTATTGCCACGCTGCAAGCCACTATTGCTCAAAACGGAACAGAACCCGTACACCTTACAGATCTGCTAAAAATTAAAACCATCAACAACGTCACACTAACTAAAGACGGAACAAAAGTGGCCTTTACCCTGACCACTATCGAGCCTGACCAGACTAGTACGCTGGATTATAAGTATCGAACCCAGATATATAGCGCATCCACGGCAAACACAGCCACTCCGTTGCAGTTGACCACTAGCAAAGAAGGTGCTGCAAAACCCGCATGGAGTCCAGACGGAAAGCAGCTTGCTTTTACGCGCTCCGTAGAAGACAAATCTCAAGTTTTTATTTTATCCCTAGATGGAGGAGAATCCATGCAATTGACCAGCCATAAGTACGGCGCAAACAACCCAAAATGGTCTCCAGATGGCAAAAAAATACTTTTTTCATCAAGTCTTTCTCTACAAGAATTAATTGCAGACTCTACCCTAAACAAATCACATGACATACCAACTTGGGCCATGGAAAAACCTGGTTTTACCAATAATGAACATTTGTTACCCAATAGCGACAAACCAAACCCAAATGGGAGCTTATCCCAGATAAGAGCCTATCTTGAAAAAAATGCCGTGGATAAAAAAGCAATCGTCCTAAACAAATTAAACTTTCAAAGTGAGTCGGCTATCTCATCCGAAATGACTTATAACCATTTCTTTGATATCAATGTGACTAAAGATGCTGCGCCACGACTGCTCACAAAAGGATTTTATAGTTTTACCAATGCTGACTATACTCCAGACGGCAAACAACTCATTTTCTCGGGCGATATGGACACCGCAGAAAATCCGGATCGCTCTTTAGAAAGCGAAATTTATTTAGCGGATAGTGATGGGACTAATTTAAAAATGATCTTAGGCGAAAAGGACAAAAGATACAGCAATGCCTCCGTATCGCATTCCGGAAAATGGCTTGCCTTTCTTTTTAGTTCTACTTCTTTCGTCTCAGTCCCTACCTTAGCAATAATGCCAATAAACGGAACCGAAAAAGACATTATAACGATCCCATTTGATCGCAATAAAACAAATCTCATTTGGAGTACTGATGACAAACACCTCTACTTCACTGGACAAAGCAATGGTGGAAATGTCCTGAACAAAGTCACTATTGCCACAAGAAAAGTAGATTCTTTATCGAGCAGTGAGATTGGCATTAGCAGTTTTGACATTGCAAACAAAACTCTTGTTTATTCTAAAACAGCGATTTCAAATCCATCCGAACTGTATTTTTCCACTACGGATTTCAAAAAAGAAAGAAAAGCCAGTACTTTTAATGATTGGGTGCAAACTAAAAAATTATCCTTCCCTGAAAAGAAAACGTTTGTCAACGATTTAGGGATGACCATTGAGTATTGGGTAATGAAGCCTGCCAACTACCAAGCAGGAGAAAAATACCCTTTGTTGCTGGAAATTCATGGAGGGCCATCTGCTATGTGGGGACCAGGTGAAGAAAGCATGTGGCACGAATACCAATATTTTTGTAGCAAAGGATATGGTGTCGTATATAGCAATCCTAGGGGGTCCGGCGGTTATGGTTTAGATTTTTTACGGGGTAACATCAATGACTGGGGCAAAGGTCCTGCAAGCGATGTGCTGACCGCTTTAGATAAAACTATCGATCAAGGCTGGGCTGATCCCGATAAACTATTGATAACCGGAGGTTCTTATGCTGGTTACCTGACGGCTTGGATTATCAGCCATGACAATCGATTCAAAGCCGCCTGCGCACAACGTGGCGTGTACGACCTGAACACCTTTTTTGGCGAAGGGAATGCCTGGAGACTGGTTCCTAATTATTTTGGTGGCTATCCGTGGGAACCCAAAGTGAAAGAAATTCTGGCGAGAGAATCCCCTTTGACATACGTTGAAAACATCAAGACCCCTTTTATTATTTTTCACGGGGGCAATGACCGTCGTACGGGATTCGTTCAGGGAGAAATGATGTATCGCAGTCTCAAGGTTCTGGGGCGTCCTGTTGAATATGTAGTCCATCCGGGAGCAACACACGAAATCACTCGCAATGGCGACAACAGACAGCGAATGGATCAAATGTTGCGAACCTATGAATTCTTTGAAAGATGGATTGCTAAAAAATAAAAAACTCAATTTTAAAATTACGTAGAATAAAAAAATTAAATTAAGTACGTTTATATAAGTATTAATACTTGTATTTGCGTAACAATACTTAATTAATTGGATTATGATTAAAGTAACAGTAGTCGGAAACGGCATGCTAGGATACAAGTTTTGCGAAAAATTTATTGCAAAACCCGGACAGGAAAAACATCAAATTACCGTATTTGGAGAAGAGCCCAGACGCGCGTATGATAGCGTTGACTTATGTAAAAACTTGGTTCAAGGCCAGAAAAACAAGCAGTTTTCCAAGCAATAGAGGCGGTTGCCTCAAATACAAAGACAAGCAAATTGCCATCATCAACTTTGAATGCAAAAAAGAATGGTATGCTTGTCAAAACGCCTGCCCTAATAAAATGAAAATGGCTCTTTCCAGAGGAATGTTGAGTTCTATGGGAGATATTCCCAAAATAGCCTGCCCTTTGCACAAAAAAACTTTTTCACTTGTGGACGGTACCAATTTAAATGGAGACGATCTAAAAATTGCGACTTATCCTGAAAAAATTATAGGTAACGAGGTATTCGTTGGCTTTTTGGATTAATTATGTATCTTTGATTTTAAACCTTTCAAATGACAATCTTACAATTCCAAAATGCCAGCGCATGGATTGATGCAGAAAATGCACAAGATCCAAATCATGAAATAGACCACTCTGTTTCGCAGCCAAAGGAACTATTGTACTCTAATCGAATGTACGAAAGGCTGATGGATTTTTATCCAAATGCATCCGAAGCTGTTCAAATTTCGGCCAAAGCACAACACATTTGCCGATGGAAAATGCCCCGAGAATCCTATCCAATGGATCGAGTGGGCTATTTAAAATGGCGCGAAGATTTGAAAAAATTTCACGCTAAAACCACTGCTGAAATTTTAGAAAAAGCAGGATATTCCACAGCATTTATTGCACGGGTTTCTTTCCTTATCGAAAAAAAATTACTCAAAAAAGATATCGAAACACAACTCCTTGAAGATGTAATTTGTTTGGTGTTTATGGAATTTTATTTGGATCCTTTTGTTCAAAAACACGACCGAGAGAAAATGAAAAATATTATCTTGAAAACCTGGAATAAAATGTCTAAAAAAGGACAACAGGAAGCCCTAAAAATAAAATTTAGCGCTGAAAATTTCGATTTGATAAAAGAAGCGCTTGGTTTGTAAATCGACATGCTTATGAAAAACAGAGCCACAGCATCTGTTGACAAAGACACCTTCAAAAATCTAAGACGATTCTATCTATTTGCCTTATTGACTATTGTGGTTACGGTTCTGTTAAGTCAACTTCTAATTCAGTCCAACCTCAACCGTCAGTTGAGCGATTCTAAAATAATCAATATTTCGGGTAAACAAAGAATACTGAGCCAGAAATTGACAAAATAAATTTTAATTTTGGGATTTATTGCTGATCCCAATACTAAAACCACGAACATTTAGCAGAAGTTGGATTGATACACATGAACGGTCGTTTGTACGATCCTGTTTTACGTTCTTTTTTAATGCCAGATAATTTTATCCAGCAACCGGAGAATACCCAAAATTACAACCGCTATGCCTATGTGTTGAACAACCCATTAATGTATACCGATCCTAGTGGGGAAATAATTCCTTTTTTGGTTGCAGTTGCTATTGGCGCAGCTGTTTCTGCTACCGTTTATACTTTAACTGCTCTAATGAGCGATGTACCTTTTAGTGTTGGTGGCTTGCTAAAAGCCACTTTTATAGGAGCAGCTAGTGCAGCAGTAACTTTTGGTATAGGTAGTGCTTCTACAGCATTGTTTACTAATTTCTTTTCAAAAGCAGCTTTTCAAGCTGTTGCTCATGGCACTTTTCAAGGAACAGTGACAGCTATTTCAGGAGGTAAATTTTGGTCTGGTTTTGCAGCTGGGGCACTGAGTAGTGTTGCTAGCAGTGCATTTAGTATTGATGGAAATGGTAGTGCACAAGGTTTAGGTTGGTCAAGTAGTGTAAGAGAAAGTGGTGCGGGCATGATTGCTTTTGGAATGGTTTCTGGTGGTGCAGGCGCATCATTAACTGGCGGTAATTTTTGGCAAGGTGCGGTAACTGGGTTAGTGGTTAGTGGACTGAATCATTTTGCGCATCAAATACAAGAAAAACAAACTTTAGACGCTTTTGCAAAAGAGAAATTTGGAGCAGACTACAAATCTAAGTATGGTGTAAAATCTCTTAAATGGGGCAGCCAAATGAAGAAAGGTGAAGTAGCAGGTTATAAATATAATGCCAAAGAACAATTGATATATGGCAAAGATGGCGCTGTTGGAGGAATAACGACTCCAGATGGAAGAATTTATATATCTGACACTTTTGGGAGCTATTCCAACACTAGTTTTTTAGAAGGAACAATTGGACACGAACTTGTACATTCTTATCAACATATGAAATTCGGAAGTAGTTATAATTCTTCTTATTCTGAATTTTCTGCATATCAACATTCAATTGATTTTTCAATAAAAAACAATTTTGATAGCAGTATGACTCAACAATATAAAAGTTATCAATTTAGTTACACAAAAGGACTAAAAAGTTATAATTATCAAAATATACCGGGATTTTAAATACTAATAAATTATGAAAAAAGCATTTCTAATATTATTACTATGTATTACTTTCTTAAGCAATACAAATAGCAAAAACCAAATGAATGATGGGCTAAATATAATTTATTTAGGTAGTTCTTACAGTGTTTACCGTCCTAATTTTCCTTCACTTGAATTTGAGATATCAAATAAAAGTAAAGACACTTTATACATATCTGAAAATAATATTTTGATAACGGTTTTTAAGGGAAAGTCTGCTTTAAAACAAGATAAAGTATTGCCATCAATCGGAACACCATTTATAAAACCAATGATTAGAAAGCAATTTAAATCTGAAGAAAAAGACAAATATGAAAGACTTTTAGAGAATTTAAAACTCAAATTTGCTAACAAACTTTACACTAAAAATTTTGGTTCAAACACTAAATATATTGATTCTAAAGATTTTATTATTGAAAATATAGTCGGAGACTGTATTGTTTTAATGCCAAATGAATCAATAAATTACAGTAGTGGTTTTTATAGTAAGTTATTCGACAAAACTTGTAAAGTGTCTGTGAAATATTCAGACCGTAAGAGGTTTATTAATTTTGTAGATGATAGTGGGAAAAAGATTGATATTAACAATTAAATTTATTAAAAACCCGATCGCGCGGATGTGAACTAAATTTTCTAATCAACGGATAGCGTAGAATTGCTTTCTGTGCCCACAAAGTTGAGCAAGCAATACTAGATCCCCGCTCTAACAGGCTCTCGTTTGAAACGAGTGCCTAATTACCTTGTAAAAACAAGTCGAAGCGTTTGCAACGCGCCTAGCTATAAAAAGTGTAATAAAAAAAGAACTTGGTCAAGCCAAAATGGACTTGCTGTAGAACACCGGCATTTTGATGCTCGTCAGGGAACTTATTTATGGCCATTGGTTTGTCTTATGCGTTTTTAATTTATTATTTCAATTATTGGTATTTTAGAAAAGATGGTTTATATCTTAAGATTGAAAAAAGGTTTATAAATGAAAGTGAAAAGCAGAGAGTATTAGGAAATATATTTGTTTTTGTTTTTGGCTCGATTATTTTTTTTATGCTTACAGGTTTTTTAGTTAATAAGTATTACGGTGGATTCAAGTAGCTAAATTTTAAATACCATCTGACTCAAGCAGAAATTATTTCAAATGTTAGCATGGTGTTTACCCTATTGTAGAGAGCAGATATAATCAAATCGGTTAATATGATCATCCATATCAAAAATATCTTAAACTAAATAATTTTTTATATTGGGATTTTTCCAAAAGTCTTTCATAAAATTATTTGTGTAAAATTCAAAAGTAATGTTACATTTTAGTCGTTTTCCCAACACGACTTTCTAACGTGTTAAATTTTTTCAATTTTTCTAACACGTTTACATAACGTGGTAAGTTTTTAGCATTTTTCTAACACGTTGTTTTTATGCGGTAAATTTTCAATGGTTTTTTACCATATTTAACTATTCATTAAAACGTTTATCAATTCGGTATTCATATAATAGTTAGATTTTCCGACTTTGGTTTTTTCTAAAAATCCTATTTCTGAAATTTTATCTAAATAAATTGAAGCCGTTTGGCGCGTAATATTCAATTCTTTTTCCAAAAACTCAATTTTAGTGTAAGGATTTATAAACAAAATATTTATCAAATCTTGACTGTATATTTTAGGTAATTCAGTTCGCATTTTACCTTTATAATCTGCCATTAAATCCCGAATTTTAGTAATCAGAACAATAGTTTGCTCTGCGGTTACCTCAACGCCTTTTAACATATACAACACCATCGCTTCCCAGTCGTTAGTTTCTCTAACGCCCTGCAAAACTTTGTAGTAATTGGCTTTGTTTTGGGTAATATAACGGCTTAAATACAAAATAGGAATATCTAACAATCCCGATAAAACCAAATAGAGAATGTTGATAATACGCCCCGTCCGTCCGTTACCATCATAAAATGGGTGGATACTTTCAAACTGATAATGTATAATTGCCATTTTTATAAGTGGGTCAATATCCGAAAAATCATTGTCGTTTATAAACTTTTCTAGGTTGCCCATTAAGTCCAAAACTTCATTGGCCCTTTGTGGTGGAGTATAAACCGTTTGTCCTAGCGAGTTTACTAATTTTGTTCCCGCTTGCGTTCTAAATCCAGCATTGTTTTGTAACAGCTCCTTTTGAATGGTTAAGATATGTTTGTTTAAAAGTAATTTCTCTTTTCGCACAATTTCAAAACCAAGTTTCAAACCTTGTGCGTAATTAAACACTTCTTTACTGGCGTGTTTCTTGGTGTCAATCAATACATTTTCTTTGTATAAATCGTCGTGAGTAGTGATGATGTTTTCAATCTCACTACTGTCTTTTGCTTCCTGGAGTGTAAGCGTATTAATCAAAATACTTTCGTTTGGAATAGTCTTTGCCGTTCCTTTGAGTTCAGCTAAATACCGATGTGATTTTGCCAATTGCTTCAATATAGCAATCGATTCTGTAAAGTCTTTAGGCGGTAAGGATTGCAAAGTAAAATTTTCTGTCATTGTATGTGATTGATTCACAAAGTTAGAAAACTTATTTTGATATTGTAGTGATTTCAAAAAATACAATTTCTTGAAAAAAATTAAATTCATACCCCCCACAAGAACCACCAAAAAGAAAAGTTACGGAGGTAAAATATTTTTTTTAGGTACTCCCCATCTTTTATTTAAGAACGGAAACCACCATAATAAAGTGATTTACACAGAAAACGAAACAAAGACATTTATTTAAGGACAAAAACCAAACTGCTAAACTTTTATTATTTCAAGTTAAGACTATAGAAACAGACAAAATAATGTTATAAAGATACTGTTTAACAGTTTTTAACTTATTGTATCAATCTAATTATATTACATAAAATAGATTCATTTTAGTCCCACAACACGAAACGGAGTTGTTATTAGGTCAACTCTTAAAAACAAAAAACCCAAAACACTAATGATTAGTACTTTGGGTTTTTAAAGTGCGGATAATAGGACTCGAACCTACACGCCTTGCGGCACCAGATCCTAAGTCTGGCATGTCTACCAATTTCACCATATCCGCGAAATTCTGAGTGCAAATATAAGCATTACTTCTTAAGTTCAAAGGAATTTCTTAAAAAATTATTTACTCAGTTTTTTGTACTTTTGAGATTATAAAATAATTAAATAATGGAAAATATTAAAGCATACATTCAAGAACACAAAGACCGCTTTATCAACGAGTTAATCGAATTATTAAAAATGCCCTCCGTGAGCGCAAATCCTGCTTTCTCACTAGATATCATCAATACTGCTGCTGCCGTAAAAGCAAGTTTGGAAAAAGCAGGCTGCGATTTCGTTGAAATCTGTGATACCCCAGGCAACCCAATCGTGTATGGCGAAAAAATAATCGACCCAAATTTACCAACCATTTTAGTGTATGGCCATTATGACGTACAACCCGCAGATCCTATTGAATTATGGACTTCGCCGCCATTTGAACCCGTAATTAAGAAAACCGAAACTCATCCCGACGGCGCTATTTTTGCCCGTGGCGCTTGCGATGACAAAGGCCAAATGTACATGCACGTAAAAGCATTGGAATATATGGTTCAATCGAATACTTTGCCGTGTAATGTGAAGTTTATGATTGAAGGCGAAGAGGAAATTGGCTCCAAAAGCTTGAGTTGGTTCGTAGAACGCAATCAGGAAAAACTAAAAAATGACGTGATTTTAATTTCGGACACCGGAATGATTTCTAATCAACAACCGTCAATTACAACAGGATTACGTGGATTGAGTTACGTAGAAGTCGAAGTTACGGGACCAAACCGTGATTTACATTCCGGATTATATGGAGGAGCGGTTGCCAACCCAATCAATATTTTAGCCAAAATGATTGCTTCGCTTCATGATGAAGACAACCACATTACCATTCCTGGTTTTTATGATAATGTAGCAGAATTATCCTTGGAAGAAAGAGCCGAAATGGCCAAAGCGCCTTTCAACTTAGACAATTACAAAAAAGCATTAGACTTAAATGACATTTACGGCGAAAAAGGCTATGACACAAACGAAAGAAACTCCATTCGCCCTACACTGGACGTCAACGGAATCTGGGGTGGTTACACCGGAGAAGGTGCCAAAACCGTTATTGCAAGCAAAGCTTTCGCTAAAATCTCGATGCGTTTGGTTCCTAATCAGGATTGGGAACAAATCACGGAATTATTCACAAAACATTTCATAAGCATTGCTCCTGCCGGCGTTACCGTAAAAGTAAAACCACATCATGGCGGACAAGGTTATGTAACCCCCACGGACAGCATTGGCTACAAAGCCGCGAATATGGCGTATACAGAAACCTTTGGCGTTCCCGCAATTCCCGTGCGCTCCGGAGGAAGTATTCCTATCGTGGCGTTATTCGAAAAAGAGCTGAAAAGCAAAACTATTTTGATGGGATTTGGTCTGGACAGTGATGCCATTCACTCGCCAAACGAACATTTCGGAATCTTCAATTACCTGAAAGGGATTGAAACCATTCCGTTGTTTTACAAATATTTTGTAGAACTTTCTAAATAATAGTTAGCGATACCGTCCGTTCGAGTTTTTTTGTAAAGAGAAACGGAACAAAAAAGTATCGAGAACCTACATCCGCTCTAAACAGGGCGGATTTTTTTTGGGCGTTCCCACGCTTCCACTATCGTTCCAGCGTGGTCAGGCTGTCCGTTCTCAATCTTTTTATTTTTTGAAACAAAAAAATAAAAAGGATTTCCACTCCCATCCTTAACGCAAACCGCTGACTACCAAAATATTTTTCATAAAAATTTGTTTATTTCAATTTATATTCTACATTTGTAGAGCTAACTCTATTTTCGTAGAACAAAATTATTTTATGCGACAAACTGTTATTGTAATCGGCTTGGTATTTTTGGTTCTTGGTTGCAAAACCAATCAAATGAAAAATAAACTTAGAGAAGGACTTTGGATTGAACAATACTCACAGGATAGTTCCCATTATAAATCAATTGGAAAATACAGAAAAGGTGATCCCGTAAAAA
Organism: Flavobacterium sp. ZB4P23; assembly: GCF_003970375.1. Taxonomy (NCBI): domain Bacteria; kingdom Pseudomonadati; phylum Bacteroidota; class Flavobacteriia; order Flavobacteriales; family Flavobacteriaceae; genus Flavobacterium; species Flavobacterium sp. ZB4P23. Next base: position 260,306 of record NZ_RYDK01000004.1, on the reverse strand, counting down.
AATGGAGTTATTACTTAAATGGCAAAATCATTAAAAGAGAAAAATACAAAGACAACATCTGCAGCACTACTTTTTATCATGAAAATGGAAAAATACAGTCCAAAGGAAAAACAAAAATGGAAACGAGCGATAAGTACGCACATTGGTTTTATTTTGGTGACTGGAAGTTCTTTAATGAACATGGAAAACTAATAACGATAAAGAAATACAAAAACGGAGAATCAGTTTCCGAAATAGAAATTAAATAACATGCAACAACTAACAAACGCCGAAGAACAACTAATGGAACACCTTTGGAAACTCGAGAAAGCCTTTATGAAAGACTTGCTGGAAGCCTATCCAAAACCAAAACCGGCAACCACAACCGTGGCTACTTTATTGAAAAGAATGATTGACAAGCAATTTGTAGCGTATACTGAATTTGGGAACTCCCGGGAATATTATCCATTGGTCAAAAAAACGGATTATTTCTCCAAACACGTCAACGGATTGATAAGTAGTTTTTTCAATAATTCGGCGTCGCAATTTGCTTCTTTCTTTACCACCGAAACGAATTTGTCTCAAACGGAACTGGAAGAACTCAAGAAAATAATCGACAGTGAAATTCAAAAAAAGAAAAAATGAGCGACTTTCTAATCAAATCAACTATCACTTTATTCATATTATTGGCAGTGTATTATTTGTTTTTGGAAAAAGAAAAAATACACGTTTTCAATAGGTTTTACCTGTTGTTCAGCCTTGTTTTCTCAATGGTGATTCCCTTTATTACTATTGAAGTTATTCAGGAAATAGCACAACCTGCAGTCAATCCAGGAAATATCCAGATACTGCAAGGTAGCGCAGTAGTACTAGAAGAAACAAACTATCTAGCAATAGGATTATGGAGTTTATATGCCATAGTAACGCTTGTTTTGGCGATACGTTTTATCAGCAATATCATCAAGATTTCATCTAAAATGAAGTTGAATTCGCCAATTAATTATAAAAATGCCAAATTAATTTTGGTCCCCGAAAAAACGCTACCGCATACCTTCCTGAATGCAATTTTCGTTAACGAAACGGAATACAACAACCGTCAAATTGAAGCTGAATTGTACACACACGAACTCACACATGTAACCCAAAAACACACTTTGGATATTTTATTCATCGAACTATTGAAAATCGTTTTTTGGTTCAACCCAATTTTTATTTTTTACAAAAAAGCAATACAACTCAATCACGAATTTCTTGCTGACGAGAAAGTAGTGACCTCTTATAATAACGTTCCGTTCTACCAATCTTTATTACTATCGAAAGCAAACGAGAACCAAACTTTTTACTTGGCCAGTAATTTGAATTATTTAATAACTAAAAAACGATTACTTATGATGACAAAAACCACATCAAAAACGAAAGCTTTATTAAAAAAAGCAACGTTAATTCCGGTAGTAACTGCCTTATTATTTTTATTGTGTACGAAAGTCGTTGCGCAAGAAACCAATGTGAAAAAAGAAACTACTCCTGTAAAACCTGGAAATTTATTTAAAACGTATTACGACAAAACCACCTTTAAAATTAAAGATGAAAAAGGGAAGATTACCAGCGAAAAAAAATACAATGAACTAACTCCTATCGAAAAGAGAGCTATACCTTCTATCCTATCAAAACAAAAAAAATTACCTACAAACGAGGAACTTCTGGCGACTTTAAGCAAAGGAGCTCCTGAAGTAATTGAAATAGACACATTCAATTCTGAAAATCAGTTTGTCCAAAAAGGGGAAAATGAAGTCTACAATACTGCTGGAATAACCGAAAAACCAGATTTTCCGGGAGGAATATCAGAATTTTACAAATTTGTCGGCAATAATTTTAAAACTCCAACACAACCTAACTTAAAAGGAAAAATATACATCACCTTTATAGTAGAAAAAGACGGCAGTTTAAGCGACATAAAAAACATACGAGATATTGGTTTTGGAACCGGTGAAGAAGCCATACGTGTTTTGAAAATATGCCCGAAATGGATTCCCGGGAAAATGAACGGCGTCCCTGTGAGAGTAATGTATAGCCTCCCAATAACTTTACACTCAAAATCATAATAGTATAAAAAAACAAATCCGCTTCAAAAGGAGCGGATTTATCAAACTAAAAATCTAAAAACAAACTACTAACTAAACTCTTTATCAGGATTGTATCCTAAATATGGCATGGATTGTTCTTTGAAAACAACACCGTATTCCTCTAATTCTTTCAAAATAGGCACATACACTTCCTTACGAATCGGTAATTGAACTCCGGGAGTCGTAATTTTACCATTCAGTATTAATAAGGTTGCCATTGCAACAGGCAAGCCTACAGTTTTTGCCATCGCAGTGTAGGTTTGATCATCCCCAATACAAACCATTTTGGAATCTATTTGTTCTTTTTTGCCATTTAATTCGTATCCAAATTTGTGATACATGACAATCATATCTTTATCATCTTGCTGAAGCGTCCAACTATCAGTCAAGATCTTTTCCAGAATTTGTGCCGGAGTGGCATTCTTCAAGCCTACAATTTTATTGCGATTGAACAAGTCCAATTCCAACAATTTGTCCCACATGATATCGTCCTGATCAATCTTAAGAATCAAACGAGTCTTTATTTCCACTGAATCCGTGGGATGATACGGCAAGAAAGAATTCACGTATTCCCTGTAACTCATGTTCTCCGAATCCTCCATTACGTAACTATCGTCTGTCATTCCTAATTGTACAAACATATTCCAAGCTTTAGAAAAACCAACTCTACGGATTGTTCCTCGGTATAAAGTCAGTACATTATCCAAGCCATACACACTGCGGTATTTCAAGGAATCCCGATTAGAATAGGCTTCAAATCGGCCAAACTCTTCCACTTCTAGAAATTCCGTTCTGCGAAACAAATTACAATACGGAATGTATTTATACGTTCCTTCCTGAATAAATTTGGCAGCGCCTCCTTGTCCTGCCAAAACCACATTGCGTGGCGCCCAGGTAAATTTATAATTCCAAAGATTCGTGTCGGATTCCGGCGCTACGAGTCCACCACAAAAAGATTCAAAAAGAAGCATTTCTCCGCCTTTTTCTTTAATTTCATCAATCACTTTCATCGCACTCATGTGGTCAATACCTGGATCAAGTCCAATTTCATTCATGAAAATGAGATTGTTTTCTTTGGCGGCAGCATCTAATTCCTGCATGGCATCGCTCACATAAGAGGCGGTAACCAAATGCTTTTTATATATTACACAATCTTTAGCCACTTCGATATGCAAATGAGCCGGCAACATCGAGATGACAATGTCAGCATTTTCAATTGCTTTTTTTCGTTGCTCATTATCGTAAATATCTAAAGCAATTGCAGTTGCGTTTTTATGATCATTGGTTTTACGCTGAGCTAAAGCCAAAGACAAATCACCAATAATTAGATGCAAGTTTTCTTTTTCGGATTTGTCTAAAAGATAATGTATCAAAGAGGAAGCTGATCTTCCCGCCCCGATGATTAAAATTGTTCTCATTTTTATTTATTTACAACACAAACATACAAAAATGTTGTATTTATAACAAATAACTCAAAATAATTTACTGAGAAAGCTTTTATTCTTTTCGTTCTTTCTTTTACGTTTTAAAAATAAAAAAATTAGTCTGCTTAGTGTACCGTTAAATTAAGTTCATTTGAAAGTATCGTGCCAAATACTTTTAAAGTTAGGAGATATGAAATACTTTTGCATCAAACATCATTATCATGGACAAAAAGATACTTACAACGGGAACTATTCTGGGAATGATTGCAATAATTTTTGGTGCTTTTGGCGCACATGCCCTAAAAAAAGTACTGTCTATTGAGCAATTAAATACTTTTGAAACAGGCGTACGCTACCAAATGTACCATGCACTGTTTTTATTGTTTCTTGGACTCCTGAAAGACCTCTCTCAAAAAACAAAAAAAACGCTCTATAATTTAGTGCTTTTCGGTGTAATTCTATTTTCTGGCTCCATTTATCTATTGGCAACAAACACCCTTACTTCGTTTGATTTTAGCATCATTGGATTTATAACTCCTATTGGCGGACTCCTATTAATACTGGCCTGGGGCGTTTTATTGATAAATATTTTAAATAAAAAGTCACAAATTTAGACGAAACAAATTCTATCTGAAATTTAATATCTACTTTTGCAGTCTATAAAAACAAACTACACAACAAAATATTTATGGACAATAACACACTTTTCACGCAATCGATTTCGTTAAAAGAATTAGGAATTGAAAATGCAAAAATTCATTACCAGTTATCTCCTGATGAATTACACGACATCACCATCAAATCTGGTCAAGGAATCGAAGTTTCAAGTGGATCATTAGCGGTCAACACAGGAGAATACACAGGCAGATCTCCGCTGGATCGTTTTATCGTGAAAGACAGCGTCACTGAAAACGAAGTGTGGTGGGGAAAAGTAAACATCCCTTTCTCGCCAGAAGCTTTTGAAAAATTATACAACAAGGTTACCGCTTATTTATCCGGCAAAGAAATTTTTGTGAGAGATTCTTATGTGTGTTCAGACCAAAATTACAGATTAAATGTCAGAGTAGTGACAGAAACCGCTTGGGCCAACTTATTTTGCTACAACATGTTTTTAAGACCTGAAACGGAGGAATTAGCAGACTTCGACCCCGAATGGACTTTACTTTGCGTGCCTAGCTTTATGGCAGATCCAATTATAGACGGAACACGTCAAAGCAATTTCGCAATTCTTGATTTTACACGAAAAGTAGTTTTAATAGGCGGAACCGGATATACAGGTGAAATAAAAAAAGGGATTTTCTCTGCCTTGAATTTCATTTTGCCAGTTTTCAAAAACACCTTACCAATGCATTGCAGTGCCAACGTTGGTAAAGATGGTGATACAGCTATCTTCTTTGGATTATCAGGAACCGGAAAAACAACTTTATCAGCTGATCCTAACAGAAAATTAATTGGCGACGATGAACATGGTTGGACGAATGAAAATACCGTTTTCAATTTTGAAGGAGGGTGTTATGCAAAAGTCATCAACCTTTCTGAAGAAAATGAACCTGACATTTTTCGCGCTATAAAAAAAGGAGCAATTCTGGAAAATGTAATTATCAATAAAGATACGAATGACGTTGATTTTGAGGATATTTCCATTACACAAAACACGAGAGTAAGTTATCCTATTTTTCATATTGATAATATTCAGCAAGGTTCCATTGGAGAAAATCCTAAAAATATATTCTTTTTGACCGCGGATGCGTATGGTATCCTGCCTCCCATTGCACTACTAACTCCGGGACAAGCAGCGTATTATTTCATCTCAGGATACACAGCAAAAGTTGCCGGAACTGAAGCAGGAATCACAGAACCTCAACCCAATTTCTCGACGTGTTTTGGAGCGCCATTTATGCCATTACACCCAACAAGATATGCTGAAATGTTAACTAAAAAAATGAAAGATGCCAATGTAAAAGTCTGGCTTATCAATACAGGATGGACTGGTGGCCCTTACGGAGTAGGAAGCCGAATGAAATTAAAATACACCCGTGCCATGATTACCGCTGCATTAAACGGAGAATTGGACGATGTGCCGTATGAGAACCACCACGTTTTTGGAATTGCAAAACCGCAAACCTGTCCAAATGTTCCCAGCGAAATTCTAAATCCCAGAAATACATGGGAAGACCCAGAACTATACGATAAAAAGGCGGTGGAATTAGCTCAAAAATTTAAAGCCAACTTTACCAAATTTGAAGAATTTGCCAATGCCGAAATTATGGCAGGAGCACCATTGACATAAGGTACTATTAATTCAAAAACCAATAGAGCCGTTCGTAAAGAGCGGCTCTATTTTATTTAGGACAAACTGTAACAAAAAGCCATAAATAAATACCTATCAAGTATTTATACCACAATCCGTTTTTTGTCGTTAAATTTATATTCATCAATCATCCGAGCCGGAATAGCAATCTGGTGAAGCAATCAAAAATCAATTATGTTAAAACAATTTTTCATTCTGTGTTCCGGCTCAGACAAAGACCTACTCGTAGGCTGTTCCGAGGGCGAACAAACCAAATATGTAGGTATTGGCGCCACTGTTTTCTTTACTGCGGTCATGGCTTTTCTTGCCAGTTCGTATGCATTGTTTACCGTCTTTGACAGTATGTATCCCGCAATCGCATTTGGTATCGTTTGGAGTCTGCTTATTTTTAATCTCGATCGTTTTATTGTTTCCACTATTCGAAAAAGAGATAAAGTAGGTAGTGAATTTCTGCAGGCAACTCCCCGAATTATTTTGGCGGTAATCATTGCGATCGTCATTTCGAAACCATTAGAAATTAAAATCTTCGAGAAAGAAATCAACACCGTTTTATTGAAAGAGAAAAATGCGATGGCTTTGAATAACAAAAAGGAAGTGGCCAATTATTTCAAATCGGATTTAGACAAGAACAAAACCGAAATAGCAGGTTTGAAATCGGAAATTACAAAGAAAGAAAAAGAAGTTAACTCGCTTTATGAAACGTACATCACCGAAGCCGAAGGAACCGCAGGAACCAAAAAATTAGGCAAAGGCCCTGTTTTTAAAGAAAAAATTGCCAAACATGATATGGCAAAACAAGAACTGGACAACCTACAAAAAACCAACTTGGCTAAAATTGCCGAAATGGAGAAAAATACCAAAACGCTGCAAACCGATTTAGACAAAAAAGTTACCGAAACCCAACCTATTATTGATGGATTTGACGGTCTAATGGCACGAATCAATGCCTTGGATAAATTACCGTGGCTGCCTTCGTTCTTTATCACACTCTTGTTTTTAGCCATTGAAACTTCTCCTATTATTGCTAAACTTTTATCTCCAAAAGGGGAATACGACTATAAATTAGAAGATATAGAAATAGCGTTGAAAGCAACAATCGAGCAAGACAAATACCAACGCACTTTGTTGGTAAAAACTAGCGCCACTATGCACGACAAAGTGTACGGAGACATTGCTCAAGACAAACAGTTGTATGATTTACAACGAAAAAACGCTGCCGATTTGCTCGAATTACAATCAAATAATTTTGTAGAAAAGCAGAAAAGAACACTTTAAGTATAAAGTCGAAAGTCCTAAAGTCAAAAGGAAGTAAATATCTTTTGACTTTATGAATTTCCGCATTAAGGCTAATTACATAAAACTTAAAATTTCTTTTTTGAAAGCATCGTATTCGCCTTGCAAAATCAATCCGTTGTCTAGTAATTTTTTATAATTCTGTAATTTCTCAAAAAGTTCGTCTTGTGATAAATCGCTTAAAGATTTGTCTTTTGATATTACTGTAGACTCTTCAAAATCTTGATTTTCAGCAGTGAAATTAGTTGGTGAAACAGGCATTAGTTCAGCAAAATTAGTCACTTCTTCTGTTTCCATTTCTTCAATAATTTCATCTTCTGCCATTGGTGAAAACGGAATTGCATCTACAAGTGTTGCATTTAATACTGCTCCTGTTTTCAATATATCCAATTGTTCTTTAGCATACGTAAAAATCTTGCGCGCTTGGATTTTAGGAATATAATCAATGGAAACCTCCATATTTGTTTTGGTTATAAATGAAAACTCAGAACCCAAAATATTTTCTTTTACAAAAGTTCCTTCAACCTCATCCCAAGTGTAATCAATAAAATTCATTGAAAGTCCCAGATTTTTAGGCTGACAAATGATAATTCTTTTATTCGTCATCACAATACTATCCGGCAAAACAGTAATCGCTGGTTTTTTTTGAACAGCAATATATCCGATTTCTTCATTTTTCATCAATAAGTCACTCAGTTTTGAAGCGATTTTTTCAATGGCTTTTGGGTCTTGTTCTTCGTTTAAAAACTTTTTAAATTGTTCTTTCATGTGATATGCTGAATTTATTCCTTACGCATTTATAATTTTATTCGACTTTTCTTGGCAAAAGTAACACCTAATCTTCTAATTCTTGAATTTCACTCTGCAATTTCTTTGTTAAACTTTTGAAAACCAAATCATAGGAATGATCAATTAACGCTTTGAGTAATGCATCCGCAACTGATTCATTTACAGCAACTGTATTCCAATGGGTTTTACTCATGTGAAAACCCGGTTGAATGTCAACGTATTCAGCCCGCAATTCCTGAGCACGCTCTGGATCACATTTTAAATTAACTGATGGCTGTCCTTTCTCCCACTGACTTAAAGAAGACAATGCAAACATTTTTCCACCCACTTTAAACACCAATGTATCTTCGTCAAAAGGAAAGTGTTCCGTTACTCCTTTTTTAGACAAGCAATATTCGTAGTACGTTTCCAGGTTCATCTCTTGAAATTATTTTTCATTCAATCATTTAAAATAGCGTACAAAACCGGCTTACTCGGACTCGCATCATTTTCAAAAGAGGCAATTTGTAAATTCAACAAATAACCGCCATCTTTCACTTCATCAGCCACAAAAATCATCTCCGTAATCGTACAATTCAATCTGGCTTCTGCATTCAGATTGTTGACATCGGTCACATTCCAAAAAGCTTTGTGTGCCAATAATTTCCCTTCATCTTTTTCTTTATCGACACTTGGCAAATCAATTAATAAATGCTGAATTCCGCTTTCGCGAATGAATAACGCAGCATCTTCATTTAGATAAGGCGGATTCGTATTCGAATATTTTAAAGATTTTTTTATTTTAAAATTAGGAAGTGTTCTGATAATTAAGGCTTCTTTTGGAATACCTAATTTCAGTATCACATCGAGCGCAGTCGAGATGTTATCCAGTGTAATCACTAAATCTCCTCCTTGCATTTCCGGGACAACCGAAATCAACTCAGCTAAAAAAATAAACTGTTTTAAAGATTGATTAACACTGTAAAATTCACGTGTAATATGTCCCAAACATTCCGTATGCGTTCCGTGTCCGTGTGGATTGAAGAAAATATTATTGAAATTAGTAGACGACTTTCCTTCCGAAACTTTCCCTATCCAATCCCCAAAAATAACGGGTTCAATGACTGGTTTCTCGATATACCAAGCAATTGGATTCTCGTCTGTATTTGTTAATGGAATCGAAATATCAATAGGTTTTGATAAATCGACTTCAATGGCTTGGTTGTTATGTTGGATTGTTGCTAACATTTACGCTGAATTTATTTCAGCATCTCATCTGGAGATGCTTTATAAGTTCAAATATAAATCTTTTAATTCAGGATTTAAAAATTTTGCAACATTCTATTTCCAGTCTTTATGCCAATTTTTAAGTTGTTTTTCTCTTTTAAAGATAGCACTTAAGTAGCAAGAAAGATATATTGTCGCAATTATTAAAATACGACATTAAATTTTAGTCATCATTTAAATCCTCAAAATCTTCCAAATAGATTAAAATTGTAGAATTATATTTTTTGTAAAAACTGCCCCCTGTACCATTTCTATGATAATCAATTCTGTTTTTTAAATTTTTTGTGGCACCCACCTACGAAACAGTACTGTTTTTATTCGTCAAAATATATGTAAATCCTTTTTCCATACAAAATCAATTAAAATTAAATAGATCCTGAAACTAGTTCACGATAAATAAATCTGAAGCAATTCCATCCGTCAAAAACTTTCCTTTTTTGGTTGGCTTTAAAATCCCATTTTCAATAAAAAGCAAATCATCATCAAGAAATTTTCGAGATTGATTGTTCAAATATTCCAAATATCCACTTCCGAATTCGCTTTCAATTTTATCCAAAGAAACACCCCAAATCGTTCGCAAGCCCGTCATAACATATTCATTATATCGGTCCGTAATTGAAAGAATTTCTATTTCGTTGGGCAACTTGTCCTCTTGTATGGATTTTAAATACAGCGCATTATTAGAAATATTCCAACTTCTCGAAACTCCATCATAACTGTGCGCCGAAGGACCGATACCAATGTATTTTTTCCCCAACCAATACGCTGAATTATTCTTCGAAAAATAGTTTTCCTTCCCAAAATTTGACAATTCGTAGTGAATAAAATCATTGGCTTCGAGCATTTCGATTAAAATAGCAAAGTGCTCTTGCGCGACATCATCTTTAGGAGCGGCAATTTTTCCTGTTTGTATCAGTTTATTCAACGCTGTTTTAGGCTCTACCGTCAAAGCATAACTCGAGATATGCGGAATACCAAAACTCAATGCTGTTTCAATATTTTGTTTCCATTTCTCATTGCTCATTTGCTGCGCCTGTTCGCCATTTTGGCTCGAGTCCGGAATTCCGTATATTAGATCGAGAGAAATGTTGTCAAAATACTGAGTAGCAACTTCTAAACATTTTCTGGCTTCCGCCGAATTATGAGCTCGGTTCATCAATTGTAAATCGTCTTCAAAGAACGACTGAATCCCAATACTTAGCCGATTAATTTTGCTTTTAGATAATTCGATTATTCGTTCACTTGACAAATCATCTGGATTGGCTTCCAGTGTAATTTCAGGATTATCTGAAACAGAATAGTATTTGTACACTTCCGCAATCAGGAAATTAATTTCTGCTGAAGTTAAAACACTTGGCGTTCCTCCGCCAAAATAAATGGTTTCGACAATTTCGTTTTTAAATTCGCTTTTGCGCATTTGAATTTCTTTGGCAATAGCCAAAACCATTTCTTCTTTCTTCTTCATCGATGTTGAAAAATGAAAATCGCAGTAATGACACGCCTGCTTGCAAAAAGGGATATGGATGTAGATTCCGCTCATTTAGTAGTGGTCAGTTTTAAGAAAGTGGTCAGTGGTCAGATTTTTAGTATTCAGTCTTAAGAAAGTGTTCAGTGAGCAGTTATTTAGTAATCATATATGTACTGAATACTAAAAAACTGAACACTAATCACTCCTTTTTAACTCCAAACTTTTCAGGGTTCAATATCATATAATTAACAAGTTTTCCAATTTCTAAACTTTCAGAGATAAATTCCTGATAAATAGCTTCAGAAATATATTTACAAGACACAGAAAACTCTAACCACACTTGTGTTTCTGAATTTTCTCCATCAGAATCGGTCAACTTACTATAAAAATGTTTAGGGTAAATCCTCTTTCTATAGGCTTCGGCAATAGTTGCAGGAACACTCCTTGAAGAACGCCGAATTTGATCCGTTAATGAATAGGTTTCTTCCTTTGGAAATGATTTTTTATAGGCTAATAAATCTTGGAATCTCATATGATACAATTTAAAAAACGGAATACTCTTACTTAATTAAAACTGCTGAAAACTGACTACTCATCCCAGTCCAACACAACTGAACACTAAAGTACTGAACACTGATCACTTTTTTATTCGTTCTTCGTTTTGTTTCACAAAAGCATCCCAACCGGTATAACTTTTCTCTCCCACCACTTTCCCAGAATTGAAAAAATGACAAACCGCAGCTGCTAATCCATCTGTACTGTCAAGATTTTTAGGCAATTCTTTTAATCCTAAAAGTTGCTGTAGCATTTTGGCAACTTGTTCTTTGCTGGCGTTTCCATTTCCGGTAATCGCCATTTTTATTTTCTTAGGTTCGTACTCCGTAATGGGAATGTCTCTCGAAAGTCCCGCTGCCATAGCCACGCCTTGCGCGCGTCCTAACTTTAGCATCGATTGTACGTTTTTACCAAAGAAAGGCGCTTCAATCGCAATTTCGTCTGGATTGTGGGTATCGATTAACTCAATGGTGCGTTCAAAAATGATTTTGAGTTTTTGATAATGATTGTCGTATTTGGACAATTGCAATTCGTTCAGTTGCAAAAACTCCATTTTTTTATTGACAATTTTTATCAATCCAAAACCCATAATCGTCGTTCCGGGGTCAATTCCTAATATGATGCGCTCGTTTGCCAAAAGTTTTAGTTTTTTATTACACAAAGATACTCAAAGGGAACACAGAGGTACACAAAGATTAATTTTACAATCGACCAAACAAAAAACTTTGCACTGCTTAGTAATTTCTTTGTGAATCTTTGTGAAATAGCTTTTTCAAAATACTTTTTCTTTTCTTTGCGGTATGATTACAATTCCACACAAAACTAAGCAATTCCTCGTACTTCTAATCAAAGTTTTGATTGTGGGCGGTGCGTTTTATTTTATTTACAATCAATTGGCTAATAATGACAAACTGGATTGGCAGAAATTCATCGTTTTATTCCAGAAAAATCAGTCTATTGGCGGAATCGCCTTTATTTTACTACTGAGTGTTTTAAATCGGTTTTTTGAAATTTTGAAATGGCAAAACTTAGTTGAATTCATTCATGAAATCTCAGTAGGAACAGCAACCAAACAAGTTCTTGGCGCATTAACCGCTGGACTTTTTACACCCAATGGAGTTGGAGAATATGCCGGGAAAGCGTTTTTTTTTGATAAATTAAACACTAAAAAAGTCATATTCTTAAATCTGATCTGCAACGGAATCCAAATGATATTGACCGTTATTTTTGGAGTTTTCGGATTGCTATTTTTTAATGCGCAGTACCATGTGATTACCACAAAAACAGTAGCGTTACTTTTTGGATTTCTGATACTTCTCTTCATTGTTTTATTTTCGGCCAAAAAAATTACTATCAAAGGGTATTCGATCGAAAAACTGATCCATAAGATTAATGAAATTCCAAAACCCATTCATCAAAAAAATATCTTTTTGGGTATTTGTCGCTATCTTGTTTTCTCGCACCAATACTACTTTTTGTTTCTGGCTTTTGATGTTGATTTGCCTTATTTTACCCTAATTGCCACCATTTCCTCTGTTTATTTCTTAGCTTCTTCCTTGCCTACTTTTCAATTTTTAGACTTTGCCGTAAAAGGAAGTGTTGCGGTTTATTTCTTTGGGATTTTAGGTGTAAATGAATGGATTGTTATTTTCATTTCGACTTTAATGTGGTTTTTGAATGTGGTTTTACCCGTAATAATTGGCACTTATTATGTGTTGAACTTTAAAATCCTCTCTCCTCCCGGAGCTTCGGGACTCCCTAAAGGTGAGAGAGATAAAACTTATTAAAATAATTATGATTACAAATATTTTATTTTTGGTACTTTTGATTTATGCCGTTTTTATTGGACTTTTGATTTATGGTCTCATTAAAGTGAGTACAATTGATTATATTGGCTTACAGCCAAAAACAAAATTCTCAATTATCGTTCCTTTTCGGAATGAAGCTGAAAATTTACCCATTCTATTAGACAGTTTGTCGAAGCTGAATTATCCGATGGAATTGTTCGAAGTGATTTTGGTCGACGATGATTCTGAAGAATTGTTCCGTGTTGAGTGCTCAGTGTTTCGTGTTCGGATAATAAAGAACATTCGGATTTCAAACTCACCCAAGAAAGATGCAATTGTAAATGCGATGCAAATTGTAAATGCAGACTGGATTATCACCACCGATGCCGATTGTGTAGTTGATAAAAACTGGTTATTGACCTTGGACAATTACATTCAGCTCCATGATGTGGCGATGATTGCCGGGGCAGTAACGTATGATTGTGGCAATTCATTTTTGCATCATTTTCAGCAATTGGATTTGGCGAGTTTACAAGGCGCAACCATTGGGAGTTTTGGTATTAACAAAGGATTTATGTGCAATGGCGCCAACTTTGCGTACACGAAATCCTTTTTCCAAAAACTGAATGGCTTCGAAGGAAATGACAGCATTGCCAGTGGCGACGATGTGTTCCTGTTGCAAAAAGCGATTGCAAAATCCCCTGAAAAGGTGCATTATCTAAAATCTCGAAATACTATTGTCACCACAAGGCCATTGAACAATTGGAAATCATTATTCCATCAGCGCGTTCGCTGGGCCTCTAAAACAAGTTCGTATCAAAGTACTTTCGGGAAAGGATTGGGACTGTTAGTATTTGCGGGGAATTTGTGTTTGGTGATAGGCGCTGGGTGTTGGGTGTTGGTCATTATTCCGTTTCTAAATATAGTTTTACTATTCCTTTTAAAATTTCTTGTTGATGCTGTTTTGATATACGAAACCAACTCTTTTTTAACCAAAACCAAAATACGTTATTTGATTTTGAGCAGTTTGTTCTATCCTTTTTTTAGTACAAGCGTGGCTTTGTATTCTGTGTTTGGAAAATACGAATGGAAAGGCAGAAGATTTTAGAATCCTGATCCGAGCCAAAAAGTAAATACTAACGGAATCTGAAATCAAAAATAGCTACTCTTCATTCGAAAATCCTTTTAAGAACTACTCTACTTTGAGAATCACCGGAAGAATAAATTGTATTTTTACGGGAATACCGCGCTTTATAGCTGGGTTAATTTTTGGAAAATCAACTAAACGAACTTTAAGAATACTGTCAATTTTGATTTTGTCATAAGCCACGGAATCTTTGGGAAACTGCGGCTCAAATTGCATCGTTGCATTTGGAAAAACCGTGACCTTAACTTCAATCGTATCCAGTTCCGGATAAAGAATTGCAAGGGTATCCACACTCAATTTCTCCTGAATCAGCTGGGTTAAAACATCAAAAAAACACTGTTGGCGTTGCTTTTTATCTTCTATTTTTTCACAATCTACTACTGATGGGTATTCATCGACTTCTTTCCAGTTGATGGATTTCAGTTCCTTTTGCAACAATTCTTTTTCCGAGGGAATTTGCTTGTCTAAGTATTGACAGGAATTAAAAAATATAAATACTAAAAAAAGGTAATTCTGCTTCAAGGTTTTGTGTTTGAATTGGACTAATATTCTATAAAAATACAATTATTTTTTTTGAGATGCTTTCGAAAGCAAATAATCTTCGTAGTTTTCAGCAAACCATTTCTTTTTGATCGCAGCGGCAATTTCTTTTTGATCGGAATACGAAGCCACCAATCGATCTGGAAGAACAGCAGTTTGGATTGTATATTTATAAAATTCCTCCTAATTCAATACCGAGTTTGGGTCTGATTTTTTATCGAAAAAATCAAAAAAAGCACATCAAACTCTTTCAAATAAAAATTCAATACTTTTACTTTTGTTGTTAATAGCCTACTTTAAAAATATGTCATTGTTGTTTACAATTTTTTCTTGGGCATTTACGGTCCAAAAAGAAAAAGTAAAAAAGAACATAATCGAAAATGAAGCAATTAATTTAATCCCTTTCCAAGCTGGTTACGTGTTACTTTTGAGTGTTCAAAATTAGTAAAAATAAATTTATGGATGTACTGCTTTTGGTTCTTGGTTTTATGTGTATGATTTTAGGCGTTTTTGGTAGTTTTTTACCGGTTCTGCCCGGACCTGGCATCAGTTGGGTTGGATTGGCATTACTGTATTTCACAAATGCTGTTCCGGTAAATTATTGGATTTTAGGAATTACTTTATTGATCACCGTGATCTTGTCGGTTTTAGATTACGTGATTCCGGCAAAGGGAACTAAGCGATTTGGCGGAAGCTCCTATGGTATTTGGGGCACTAACATCGGATTGATCGTGGGGATTCTTGCTCCTGTCCCTTTTGGATTCATTATCGGCCCTTTTGTTGGTGCTTTGATAGGTGAACTTATTTACGATTTTAAAGGCCATAATCGAGCTTTGAGAGCGGCTACAGGTTCCTTTATAGGGTTTCTGGCCTCCAGCTTTATGAAATTTGTGGTTTGCGTGATGTATTTAGGATTGTTTGTGTGGATTGTATGGAATTATAAATCCGAGTTATTTTAAGGGAAATACGAAATGAAAGGCATGTATGCTAACCCACTGAACTCCCAAACCTGCTACATTTAAATCAAAAAAGCTATCCACAAAGTGGAAAGCTTTTCATTGGTCTAACTACTAAACCCGCTACGAGTTACAAATTCGCAGCAAACAACACAACTAACGTTAAAAACCTTTTAGGGGCAAAAAAGCCTTTCTGTTACGAAAGGCTTTCCCCAATATTGCGGTCTGGACGGGACTCGAACCCGCGACCCCATGCGTGACAGGCATGTATTCTAACCAACTGAACTACCAAACCTCTGCGTTATTGCGGTGGCAAAGATACAATAGATTTCCGTTTACGCAAGTGTTTTTTGAAAAAATAATTGATAAAAAACCGTACTATCACCCAAAGTTTTGTTTTTCAACCAAGTACGTCAGTACTATTTTTTCAAAACTTTCATTCACACTCACCGGAATGTACTTTATTCGGTTTTGAGAGCACGTTAAAGCCAACTTCTTGAAGTACATTTCTACTTGTTTTTCATATTCCTCCTTCACATTATCGGCAAAAACTGCTACTTCCTCTCCTGTTTCTATATCAATAAACTTTCGCGGGGCGTTATCAAAGTCAAAATTAAGCTCTGTTTTATTGTCAACAACATGAAACAAAACCACTTTATGCTTGTTGTGTTTCAAATGTTGTAAGGCATCAAACAGCGCTTTTTCATTACCGGATTGAAACATATCGGTAAATACAATAATCATCGAACGGCGGTGGATTTTCTCGGCTATTTGATGCAAGAAAGTAATTGCATCCGTACTTTTAGTAGTCGCAGATTTCTCTAAAAGTCCTTCAAGCGCATTCAAAATCATTCGATGGTGGCGATCACTGCCTTTTTCAGGCGCGTAGTACTCGTAACTGTCCGAAAACACACTTAGTCCCACAGCATCACGTTGCTTCTTCAAGAGATTCATTAATACTGCCGAAGCCAAAACTGAAAAACCAATCTTATTCTCAAAAAAATTCTGATTCTCTTTCAATTTCGGATAATGCATCGATGAGGAATTATCAATGATAATATGACACCGCATATTTGTCTCTTCTTCAAATCGCTTGACGTACAAGCGTTCCGTTTTGGCAAACAACTTCCAATCAATATGTTTGGTACTTTCGCCTGCGTTATACACTTTATGCTCCGCAAATTCAGCCGAAAATCCATGAAACGGACTTTTATGCATTCCAGAAATAAATCCTTCCACCACTTGATGCGCCAGCAATTCCAGATGCTGGAAACTAGAAATTTTCTCTATTTGCGATTCGATCTTCATATCCCAAATATATTAAAAGATTGAACGATTTAAAAATTAAACTATTACAGAAACTCAATTTAGGAACTGAAATAAATTCAGCTTAAACAAAAAAAAGGCTTGACTCTCGCCAAACCTTTTCTCTGAATCCAGTACAGATCCTATATAAATCATAATCTACTGATTACAACAATGCGTCTAAACTATCCGCGTAGGTTTGCTTTGGAGCAACTCCTACTTGCTTTCCTACTACTTCTCCGTTGTGAAAAACCAAAACAGTTGGTATATTTCTTACTCCGTATTTGGCAGCAAATTCTTGATTTGCATCCACATCTACTTTTCCTATCACTACTTTTCCTTCGTATTCCGTACTCAATTCATCAATGATTGGTCCTACCATTCTACACGGTCCACACCAAGCAGCCCAAAAGTCCACCATTACCGGTTTGTCAGATTTCAAAACTAATTCTTCAAAATTCGCGTCTGTTATTGCTAATGCCATACTATTTTATTTAAAGTTTATCGTTTGAATTTTTAAAATTCAAAACTAGAATACAAATTTAGAAATTAAAAACTAATCAAACACTATTCCTGAATTAGTTTTACCTATTAATACATTGCCAATTCTTATTCAACACATTCAGTGTACCTCCATTTATTACTTATTTGGAGCTATTTCCTGCTGTACGCTGTATTCCCAATTAACAAAAACTACGGCTAAAAAAGCCTTGTTTTTCTAAATCGGGAGATGCCGCTCCCATCAGGGCTAGGGGTTTCCTGAAAACCAAAATATTTATTCCTAAAAAAAGACCGTCATTTCAGATAGTCTTTTTAAAAAATCTAACTTTTTGTGTTTATAAACTGTATTTTACTCCAAGTGTTAATCCCAATCCGCTGATTCCAACATAAGAACTCAGCTCATCCGTAGGTCTGGAAGTATCCACGGTATTAAACTGAGCGTTATTAGAGTTACTGTCTAAACGGTCTGAATAATTCGAATGTATCTGAGATATTGTACGCGTATTCAATCGATCTACTCCATTAACCGTAAATTCCGTTGTTTCTTTATCTTTTCCATGAACAGTAAAGTTACGGTATTCCAATTCTGCAAAAGCCGAAAGGTTTTTGGCCAATTTATACGAAGTCCCTAACGCCGCTTGAAAACCTACTGTAGGATTTGGCTTGATGACATCCTTGCTAAATACATTTACACCAGCGCCAGCAACGGCATTTGTTTCAATCGTCAAATCCCCGTGAACAGGCACAATTACCCCAACTTTAGAGTAGGTTTCAAATCCTTTTACTTCTCCCAGAAAAAACACAAGTGCAGGAGCTAAATCAAAAGCTCTAATTTGCCCAACGGATCGCAGTGTTGTAGCGCCATCATCGACTCTTTTGACCATTGTTTTATCCGTACTATTATAATAATTGATTCCCATTTCCAGACCCAAACGATCCGTAAAACGGTATCCAACACTGCCAGATGTGCGAAAACCTTCTCCAAAAGACCCCGTAACACTCTCCTCTGAAACTAAATCGCCTCCTACATAAACTGTACTTAGTGCAGACTGGCCTCCAACAGTAGGGAATTCAGTTGCGGCTGTCTGAAGAAAATAGGATCCTCCTAATTTAAAATACCAACTTTCCTTTTTTTCCGTTTGCCCTATCACAATCATAGAACAAAACATAAATCCAAATAAAAATAAATTCTTTTTCATGATTATTGTTGTTTAATTCACACAAACATAATGTAAATTTACCCAACGATTCCGGGCTTTTTAGGCCGTAAAAAGCGCAAACAACAGTTCTGTCAAACGCCAAGCTAAATTTTTACTGTGCGCGCATAATTTTAACAAAAACAACACTAAAAAAAATTAAATTTAACTGTTAAAAAATCAGTTTAACTTAAAATTAATTTGCATTTTTTCCAGTTCAACCAACAATTCATTTGAAATTTTCACTTTCAATTTTCTGCTTGGCATGGTCAGTTTAGTCACTACTTTTATTTCTTCTACTTCAGTTGCCGTACTAATTTCGGGATTTCCTGATTCTAGAGAATCGGTTTCCTCATTTTCGTCTACAAAAACGGCTTCTTCATTTTCCGGAAGTACCACTACATTTTCTACTAATCGCTTTATTTTTTCCAACTCCATAATTTCAAAAGCTACAGTATTATCGCCTTTGTTTTCTTGAAAAATATGATTTAACTTATGGATAAATTCCGCCTCTAAATCATTAATATTCAACAGTAAAATTAGCTTTTTAGCAAATGTAGTCAGCACATCCTGCAGGTATTGCACCAGCACAAATTGTAATCTTGGATCCCCTTTTTTTCCAGTATCCCGATCCGTCCAGCCTTCCTTGACCATTACTTTCATGAACGTAAAATTATTCTGAATCAGAAAATGGCGAAACTTCAAATACTCCTCCCCAAAAATCCGAAACTCATAACTTTCATCGTACCCTTCTAATGTAAATATGCCCCAGCCTTTTCCGTTTTTGGCAACACGATGTTGTACATTATTGATAATCCCCCCAAAAGTCAAATTTTTACTGACATGCAATTCCATGTTCTTGAGTGCTTCTAACTTGGCATTGCAAAAATATTTCATTTCAAATTTGTAATCGTCCAGCGGATGCCCAGAAATATAAATCCCCACCACTTCCTTTTCTTTGGCTAATTTTTCCATTGTGCTCCAATCCTCACAAGGCGGAACAACAGGTTCTTCAATTTGCACATCACTACTTTCTCCAAACAAACTTACTTGAGCTGAATTTTCATTTTCCTGAAATTTAGCTCCGTACCGAATTGCTTTTTCGTAAAAGGTAATTCCATCGCCATCATCATGAAAATATTGTGCTCTAGTAGTTCCTAAAAACGAATCGAAACCACCCGCCAAAACCAGATTCTCCAATGCTTTTTTATTGGCCGCACGCAAATCAATCCGTTTGGTCAAATCAAAAATAGATTTGTATTTTCCGTCTTTTCTATTTTCCACAATCGTAGCCACAGCGCCAGAACCTACACCTTTTACAGCTCCCATCCCAAACCGAACCGCATAATCATCGTTTACCGTAAATTTATAAAACGATTCATTCACATCCGGTCCTAAAACCTGTAATCCCATGCGTTTGCATTCTTCCATAAAGAAAGAAACTTGCTTGATATCACTCATGTTATTGGACAAAACCGCAGCCATATATTCAGCCGGATAATTCGCCTTCAAAAATGCCGTTTGGTAGGCAATCCAGGCATAACAAGTCGAGTGTGATTTATTAAACGCATATTCTGCAAAGGCTTCCCAGTCTTTCCAGATTTTCTCCAGTTTATCTTCAGAATGCCCTTTGGCCGCAGCCTGACTGATAAATTTAGGTTTCATTTTATCCAAAACATCCTTTTGTTTTTTTCCCATCGCTTTACGCAAAACATCCGCATCCCCCTTTGAGAAATCCGCTAGTTTCTGGGACAAAAGCATTACTTGTTCTTGGTAAACGGTAATTCCGTAGGTGTCTTTTAGTAATTCTTCGCAGGCGTCAAGGTCATAAATAATTTCCTCTTCACCGTTTTTTCGCTTGACGAAACTTGGAATATAGGCAATTGGCCCCGGACGATACAAGGCATTCATGGCAATCAAATCGGGAAATACTGTAGGCTTTAATTCCTTCATGTATTTTTGCATTCCCGGACTCTCATATTGAAAAATTCCTACAGTTTCTCCTCGCTGGAAAAGCTCGTAGGTTTTCAAATCATCAATAGGAAACTCATCCGGGTTCAGGTCAATTCCAGTTCTGTATTTTACTAATTTAACCGTATCTTTTATCAGAGTAAGGGTTTTCAAACCCAAAAAGTCCATCTTTAACAAACCGGCACTTTCCACCACCGAGTTATCAAACTGGGTCACATACAAATCCGAATCTTTGGCGGTTGCTACAGGAACAAAATCAGTAATATCACTTGGCGTAATAATGACACCACAGGCGTGAATTCCTGTATTTCTAAGATTCCCTTCTAAAACTTTGGCTTGCTGAATGGTTTCTCCGCCCAAATCATCTTCATTAGCAAGTCCTATTAATTCCTTTATTTTATCATACTCTTCGGGACGAACGGCCTTCTTAATTACATCGTCCTTTTCATTTAAAAAACGAGCTAAATTCCACTTAGAAGGCATCATTCCCGGAATCAATTTGGCTATTTTATCGGCTTCAAACAAAGGTAAATCCAACACACGAGCAGTATCTCGAATCGCTGATTTGGTAGCCATTTTACCATACGTGATAATTTGCGCCACCTGTTTCGAACCGTATTTACGGATCACATAATCCATTACGCTACTGCGTCCTTCATCATCAAAATCGATATCAATATCGGGCAAAGACACCCGATCCGGATTCAGGAAACGCTCAAAAAGCAGGTTGTACATCAAGGGGTCAATGTTGGTAATCTTCAAACAATACGCCACCACCGATCCCGCCGCAGAACCCCTTCCCGGCCCTACAGAAACGCCCATGCTTCTCGCCTCAGCAATTAAATCCTGCACAATCAGGAAATATCCTGGATATCCTGAATTAGATATCGTCAACAATTCAAAATCAAGTCGTTCTTGAATTTCTTCGGTCATTACGGGATATCGTCTTGTTGCTCCTTCAAAAGTAAGGTGCCTCAAATACGCATTTTCTCCTCGCACCCCACCATCAACAGCATCTTCCGGATTATTAAATTCAACCGGAATTTCAAATTTTGGCAATAAAACTTCCCGTGCCAAATCGAAAATTTCAATTTTATCCACAATCTCCGAAATATTTGAAATTGCTTCGGGCAAATTTGCAAAAAGTTGTTTCATTTCGTCTCCCGACTTGAAATAATATTCCTGATTGGGCAATCCGTACCGATACCCTCGACCACGACCAATAGGCGTGGTTTGCTTTTCGCCATCACGCACACAAAGCAAAATATCGTGCGCATTCGAATTTTCCTTATCTATATAAAAGGTATTGTTTGTCGCTATAATCTTGACATCATGCTTTCTGGCCAATGAAATCAAAGACGCATTCACCCGATTTTCATCTTCCTGATTGTGACGCATCACCTCAATGTAAAAATCTTCCTTGAATTCGTTTTTCCACCAAAGCAAAGCTTCTTCAGCTTGGTTTTCACCAATATTTAAAATCTTATTTGGAATTTCACCATAAAGATTTCCGGATAAAACAATAATATCTTCTTTGAATTCCTGGATGACTTTCCTATCGATTCTTGGCACATAATAAAAACCTTCGGTATACGCAATGGAAGACATTTTAGCCAAATTATGGTACCCTTTTTTGGTCTTCGCCAAAAGTACTATCTGGTAACCATTGTCTTTAATTTTTTTGTTTTTATGGTCCTCACATACAAAAAATTCACAACCTACAATAGGTTTCATCGGAACTTCAGTAGGTTCATCCCCATTTTCAATCGCCTCTTTATTCTTGGCTTCAGCCACTTTATTATGGTATAAAATATCGCGGACAAAATGAAAAGCACCCATCAAATTCGCATGATCGGTCATGGCAACTGCCGGCATTTTTTGTTGTGCCGCCGCTTTTACCAATGCTGCAATACTGATCGTCGATTGCAATACCGAAAACTGCGTATGATTATGCAAATGCACGAAAGGCGCATCAATAAGTACTTTTTTATTCTCTGAAAGTTCTGCTTTCGAAACTGTCGGCGCTTGTTTTTCGCCAAACTGCTGACGAATTTTATCGGACGCTTCCTTTAGATTAATATGTTTTAAACCTATGAGTTTAATCTCATTTGGATTCTTGCTTTGAAAATCTTGAAAATAACTGCCCGGAACGTCTAGTTCCTCTTTTGTAAAAACATCACGACGAATTAACTCTAAGAAACAACGCGTAGTTGCCTCCACATCGGCAGTGGCGTTGTGCGCTTCACCGAAAGGTTTATTAAAAAGATACGAATGCAATTCCGTTAGCGTAGGCAGTTTAAATTTACCGCCACGGCCACCTGGTAATTTTAATAACGAAGCCGTAACTTCTGTACAAGTATCCAGAATTGGCATCGAGCTCATTTGGCTCTCCACTCCCATTCTGTAAAATTCGCACCCCATAATATTGATATCAAAACCTAAATTCTGACCCACTATAAATTTAGCTTTACCTAAAACAGCATTGAACTTTTCTAGCACTTCTGCCAACGAAATCCCATCGGCTTCCGCCAATTCTGTAGAAATACCGTGAATTCGTTCGGCATCAAACGGAATATTAAACCCTTCGGGCTTGATCAAATAATCCTGATGCTCAATCAGTTTACCCATATCGTCGTGCAACTGCCACGCGATTTGAATACATCGTGGCCAGTTATCCGTATCTGAAATGGGTGCGCCCCAACGTTTTGGTAATCCTGTGGTTTCGGTATCGAATATTAAGTACATAGCTGGATTTGAAGAGTTTGTGATTTTAAAAAATCGCGAAAAATGAATTTCAAATTTAGTTTTTTTAGAGTAGAATAGAAGTAAATTATCAACAAAAAACAAAATTATTTTCCAAGGCTATTCTCCTATTAAAACTACGATCACTTTCAACAAATCAGTTTGATTGCATCTTATTAAAAGATAAAAAGACGACATATTGCTTTTTTGAATGTCGTAGTATTTCATCAAAAAAAAACAATGAAATACCGCTAAAAAAAATGTTGTTTACTACGAAAACCATTTTGAAAAACAACTGTCACAAAAGTGAATTAGTGAATTTAAAATTAAAAAAAAGTTACTTTTCATACCATTTAATTAAATATTCGTAAATATAACTGCATTTAAGAAGCCTAATTTAACGATTCAATAAACATCAAAAAACTCAACAAATTGATTTTTTATTAGATCTAAATAAAAAAGTACCGTACAAAAAAAAAGTAAAAAGACAAAAATCAACAAAGAAATATCCGAATGGGATTTTGGGTATCGTATATAATGGAATATTGATACGTAAAGCCTTGATTGTTTTTTTAGCTTTGTCTTTATTGTTATCATCGTAGCCTTTTGGGCTATAAACAAAACACATTAAAACATATTAAAATGAGTACTACATTATTTGACAAAGTATGGGATTCGCACGTGGTGCGCAAAATTAAAGACGGACCAGACGTATTTTTTATTGACCGTCATTTCATCCATGAAGTTACTAGTCCTGTAGCTTTTTTAGGTTTAAAAGAAAGAGGCATTTCAGTATTATACCCAGAGCGCACTTTTGCTACTGCAGATCACAACACACCAACTATAAATCAACATTTACCGGTTGAAGACGCATTGTCTGCCAATCAACTCAAAGCATTAGAAGAAAATGCTGCTGAATACGGCATTAGCCATTGGGGTTTAGGAAATCAAAAAAATGGAATTGTTCATGTGGTGGGTCCTGAAAACGGAATTACCTTACCCGGAGCAACCATTGTTTGTGGTGATTCACATACATCAACTCACGGAGCTTTTGGCGCCATCGCTTTCGGAATTGGGACGTCTGAGGTTGAGATGGTACTTTCTACCCAATGCATTATGCAACCTAAACCTAAAAAAATGCGCATTAATGTTGCCGGTAATCTTCAATTTGGGGTTACTCCCAAAGATGTGGCACTTTATATTATATCTAAATTATCGACTTCAGGGGCTACCGGCTATTTTGTGGAATATGCAGGTGAAGTTTTTGAACACATGACCATGGAAGGCCGTATGACCGTTTGTAATTTAAGTATCGAAATGGGTGCTCGTGGCGGAATGATCGCTCCAGACCAAACTACTTTTGATTATTTAGAAGGACGTTTGTATACTCCAAAAGGGGATGATTGGAATAAAGCAGTAGCCTATTGGAAAACATTGAAAACAGATACTGATGCCAAATTTGATGAAGAAATCAACTTTGAAGCATCGGATATTGAGCCTATGATTACCTACGGAACAAACCCAGGAATGGGATTGGGAATTTCTAAAAGCATTCCAAACTCAAAAGACGTTGCCGAAGGAGAAGAAACATATGCAAAATCTTTAGGATACATGGGATTTCATCAAGGAGAAGCCATGATTGGAAAACAAATTGATTATGTTTTTTTAGGAAGTTGTACCAATGGTCGAATTGAAGATTTCAGAGCTTTTGCCTCCATTGTAAAAGGACGCCAAAAAGCGGATAATGTTACCGCTTGGCTGGTTCCAGGATCACATGTCGTAGAAGCACAAATTAAAGAAGAAGGAATTCTTGAGGTATTAACCCAAGCTGGTTTTGTTTTGCGTCAGCCAGGATGTTCCGCTTGTTTAGCAATGAATGACGACAAAGTTCCTGCCGGAAAATATGCGGTAAGTACTTCCAACAGAAACTTTGAAGGACGTCAAGGACCTGGCTCAAGAACGTTGTTAGCAAGTCCGTTTATGGCTGCTGCTGCCGCTGTAACTGGAGTTTTGACAGATCCTAGAGAACTTCTTTAAAAGAATTCAGATTGAAGATTAACGATTTTTGATTGCAGATTTCGTTAGTGTCAAAATCCAATTTGAATTTTTAAAATCAAGATTAAAATAGTAAAAAATAAAAACAGTAGCGATTAAACATTTATTTTCAAAACAGGAAATCTAAAATCTAAAATCGTTAATCAAAAATCAAAAATCAAATGGCTTACGATAAATTTAATATTCTTACCAGTAGCGCAGTTCCGCTTTCTATCGAAAATGTAGATACGGATCAAATTATTCCCGCTCGATTTCTAAAAGCAACCGAACGTGTTGGTTTTGGCGACAACCTTTTCCGTGACTGGAGATACAATAATGACGGAACTCCGAAAGCTGATTTTGTACTGAATAATCCAATCTACAGCGGAAAAATTCTTGTTGGAGGCAGAAATTTTGGTTCGGGTTCCTCAAGAGAACACGCTGCTTGGGCGGTTTACGATTATGGTTTTAGATGTGTGGTTTCTAGTTTTTTTGCTGATATTTTTAGAAATAACTGCCTGAATGTTGGTGTCTTACCAGTTCAGGTTAGTGCTGGATTTGCAGAAAAAATATTTAAAACTATCGAAGAAGATCCAAAAACGGAACTAGAAATTAATCTTCCAGAACAAACCATTACCATTAAAGCAACTGGCGAAAAAGAATTTTTTGATATTTCGGGTTATAAAAAAGACAATATGATCAATGGTTTTGACGATATTGATTATTTGCAAAATATAAAATCAGAAGTGGTGGAATTTGCCAATCAACTTCCTTACTAAACATAATCCGAAAAGGTATTGGCTAAAGATTTTCTTTGGGTTCTCCCCGAAGCAACTGTTTTTAGTTTTTGATAAAAACAAGATATCCCGATTTCTGATTCATGAAATCGAAATCGAATCCCATTTATAATGAAAAAAAGAAAAATTGAAATAATGGATACGACGCTCCGTGATGGTGAACAAACCTCCGGAGTCTCCTTTTCTGCTGCAGAAAAATTAACCATTGCACAATTATTACTGGAAGAGCTTCATATTGACCGAATCGAAGTTGCTTCGGCTCGTGTAAGCGAGGGTGAATTTCAAGGAGTGAAAGGAATTATGGCTTGGGCCGAAACAAAAGGATACAGCAGCCGAATTGAAGTTTTAACCTTTGTAGACGGCGGCCTTTCTATTGAATGGATGAAAAATACCGGAGCTAAAGTTCAGAATTTACTAACCAAAGGATCGCTCAACCACTTAACCCACCAGTTAAAAAAAACACCCGAACAACATTTTTCTGAAATTGCGCAAGCCATAGCCTTAGCTCAGGAAAATAATATTGAAACCAATGTATATCTGGAAGACTGGAGTAACGGAATGCGTAATTCCCCTGAATATGTATTTCAATATTTAGACTTTCTAACTAAGCAACCGGTCAAAAGAATCTTATTACCGGACACTTTAGGGGTTTTAATCCCTTCTGAAACTTTTGAATTTATTGCAAAAATTATAACGAAATACCCTGATACTCATTTTGATTTTCATGCGCACAACGACTACGATTTAAGTATCGCCAATGTAATGGAAGCCGTAAAAGCTGGTATTCAAGGGCTTCATGTAACTGTTAACGGGATGGGAGAACGGGCTGGAAATGCACCCCTTGAAAGCACTGTTGCGGTAATCAATGATTTCTTACCCGAAATAGAAATTGGCGTAAAAGAATCTTCGTTATATTCTGTTAGCAAATTAGTAGAAACGTTTACCGGATACAGAATCCCTGCAAACAAACCTATTGTGGGCGACAATGTATTTACACAAACTGCTGGTATTCATGCCGATGGTGACAATAAAAACAACCTGTATTTTAACGATTTACTACCGGAGCGTTTTGGCAGAAAAAGAAAGTATGCCCTTGGTAAAACCTCTGGAAAAGCCAATATCGAGAAAAATCTTCAAGAATTAGGCCTTCAATTAAACCCCGAGGATTTAAAGTTAGTTACCCAAAGAATCATTGAATTAGGAGATAAAAAAGAAACCGTTACTAAAGAAGACTTACCCTATATTATCTCTGATGTTTTGGACAGCCAAACCTATCAGGAAAAAATTGTTGTTGAGTCCTATATATTATCTCATGCAAAAGGCATGCGTCCATCGACTACTTTATCTTTAAAAATAGATGGTGAAATCATTGAAGAGCATGCACAAGGAGACGGACAATTTGATGCTTTCATGAATGCATTGGCAAAAATATATAAAAGCAAAAACTTAGAATTGCCAAAACTGATTGATTATGCCGTACGAATTCCACCAGGAAGCAGTTCTGACGCCTTATGCGAAACCATAATCACCTGGACAAATAATGAAAAAGAATTCAAAACCAGAGGGCTGGACTCTGACCAAACAGTTGCCGCAATTATAGCAACCCAAAAAATGCTGAACGTAATCCCAGCCCCAGCCCTCCACGAAGGTGAGGGAGCCAAGCCGAAATTGGAGCTTGAAAATTTGAAATAAAATTAAAGAAATACAACACAAACTACAAACCCAATCCTTCAACACCCAGTCTCCCTTTCCTTTGGAGGGAGCTGGGAGGAGGAAAACACAATTAATATGAAATTAAAAATAGCCCTTTTAGCCGGAGACGGAATTGGACCAGAAGTAATCCATGAAGCCGTAAAAGTTTCGGATGCGATCGCTAAAAAATTCAACCATGAAATCATCTGGACTCCTGCACTTACAGGAGCTTGTGCCATTGACGCCGTAGGAGTTCCTTATCCTGATGAGACTCACGAAATTTGTATGGCAGCTGATGCTGTTTTATTTGGAGCCATTGGCCATCCAAAATACGATAATGATCCAAGCGCTCCAGTTCGTCCAGAACAAGGTTTGTTATTAATGCGTAAAAAACTAGGGCTGTTTGCTAATGTTCGCCCAACATTTACATTCCCCTCTTTGATTGACAATTCTCCTTTAAAAAGAGAGCGTATTGAAGGAACTGATTTAATCTTTTTAAGGGAACTTACCGGCGGAATTTATTTTGGAGAAAAAGGAAGAAAAGACGGTGGTGAAACAGCGTTTGACACTTGTACCTATACCAGATCAGAGGTAAAACGTTTAGCTAAAAAAGGTTTTGAACTAGCAATGACTCGTACTAAAAAACTATGTTGTGTAGACAAAGCCAACGTAATGGAAACTTCTCGTTTGTGGAGAGAAACCGTACAAGCAATGGAAAAAGACTATCCCGAAGTTACGGTAAGTTATGAATTTGTGGATGCCGTAGCGATGCGTTTAGTACAATGGCCAAATTCATATGATGTCTTGATTACAGAAAATTTATTTGGAGATATTTTGACTGATGAAGCTTCAGTGATATCCGGATCAATGGGATTAATGCCTTCTGCATCCGTTGGAGAACATACTTCATTGTACGAACCCATTCACGGATCCTATCCACAGGCCACAGGCCTAAATATTGCCAATCCATTAGCGACCGTATTATCTGCTGCAATGATGTTTGAAGATGCCTTCGGCTTAAAAGAAGAAGCGGCTGCGATTAGAGCTGTAGTCAACAAATCACTCGAACAAGGAATTGTAACTGAAGATTTAGTTGCTAAAGGGACTAAGGCACACAAAACTAGCGAAGTAGGTGACTGGTTAGTTGCTAATTTGTAAAATCCAACCCCCTTTCCTCTGGGAGAGGGCTGGGGTGAGGAAACAAAAAAGGTGTCAATTTACATTGACACCTTTTTTTATAGTTGTAGAGAAAAATATTAATATCCACCTCTGTTTCCACCACCACGGTTTTCTCCACCACGGCTGTTTCCACCACCATAACCACCGCGAGATTCTCCACCACGACTGTTATTGTTAAAACTTCTTCTTTCACCTTCTGGTTTAGGCTCCGATTTGTTTACAACGATTGCACGTCCTTGAACAGTAGCACCATTCAATTCATCAATAGCCTTTTGAGCTTCTTCATCATTTGGCATTTCAACAAAACCAAATCCTTTACTTCTTCCAGTGAATTTATCAGTAATAATTTTAACTGAATCAACTGCTCCATAAGCCTCGAAAGACTCTCTTAAATCTGCTTCCTCAATACTGAATGGAAGACTTCCAACAAAAATATTCATATGTTCTTATTTAAATAATAAAACAAATGTACTGCTATTTTTTTTGCAATCTACTATAGATTAGCTTATTTATGTTTTTATTTTAAATTCAAAAAGAAAATGAAGTTACTAAAATACCCAACTCCTGCAATTTAAGAATCTTAACCGTGTGAATTTAGGGAACCCGCAGACTTACCGGAACCTTATAAAATACGCCTTGTTGAAAATTCAAAACAGTCCCTGCTGATGGGTTGCCATTTGCATTTTCTGCACTAAATTTAAAAGTACCTGTAACCGTAAGACCCTTCTCATCATAATCAGTAATTACTATTTGCCCGCTACCCATGTCAATACCTGTTGCAAATGAAAAATCGCTTCCTCCAGTCAATACGTAAACAGCTGTCTTGGAATTACTGGTTCCCAATGGATACACTTGAGGTGATATGGAGGTTGTCTTCAAAGTCAAAACCTCATTTCCAGTAAACCCTTCAATTACTAGTGAACCATCAGAAGCTAAAGTCGCTTTGGAAGCTGTCGCTCTCCAAAACACATTGTCTTTCCTTCCTTGTAAAGAAGGAGTATTAAAACTCACCTCTTCCGCACATGAAATCATTAAAAAAAGTACCCCTAGAAATATCAAATATTTTTTCATAAAACCTTCTTTTACTAACAAAAATAGGGCATTAATGCTAAAAAAAAAAACATAACAGGACAAAAAAACACGAATCAAAACCACCTACAGCGCACTGCCACAGATTAAAACCACAATCCAATTAGTATTTATCAATAAAAAAGGTATCTTTGCACCCTTAATTAACAGAGGTCGAGTACCTCAAAATTTAATCACAAGATTATGTCAGTAAAAATTAGATTACAAAGACACGGTAAAAAAGGAAAACCTTTTTACTGGGTTGTAGCTGCAGATGCGCGCTCAAAAAGAGATGGTAAATACCTAGAAAAAATTGGTACTTACAATCCAAACACAAACCCAGCAACTATCGACTTAAACCTTGATAGTGCAGTAAAATGGTTGCACAATGGTGCTCAACCAACAGATACTGCTAAAGCGATTCTTTCTTACAAAGGAGCTTTATTGAAACATCACCTTGACGGTGGTATCCGTAAAGGAGCCTTAACTCAAGAACAAGCTGATGCTAAATTAAATGCTTGGTTAGAGGCAAAAACTGGAAAAGTAGATGCTAAAAAAGACGGCTTAACAAAAGTGCAAGCGGATGCTAAAGCTAAAGCTTTCAAAGCAGAACAAGATGTAAATGCAAAACGTTTAGCTGCAGCTGCTCAAGCAGAAGCTGACGCTATCGCTGCTGCAACTCCAGCTGTTGAAGAAGAAGTTGCTGAAGCTGAAGAAGCTCCTGCCGCAGAAGAAAATAACGAAACAACTGAAGCATAATTTTAGAAGGCGACTATGCGTAAAGAAGATTGTTTCTATTTAGGTAAAATCGCTAAAAAATTTAGTTTCAAAGGGGAAATTCTAGCCTATTTAGACACGGACGAACCTGAGTTATATGAAAACTTGGAATCAGTGTTTGTTGAATGTAACAAACACTTGGTTCCTTTTTTTATTGAAAGTAGTTCGCTGCACAAAAACGATTTACTTAGAATTCGTTTTGAAGACATGACTACCGAAGAAGAGGCAGACGCCATTATAGGCAATGCCATCTACCTTCCTTTGAAGATGTTGCCGAAACTTAGCGGCAATAAATTCTATTTCCACGAAGTAATTGGTTTTGAAGTTGAAGACAAACGTCTTGGTGTTGTTGGAAAGATCGAATCCATTAATGATACTACTGCCCAACCCCTTTTTGAAGTCCTCAACGGTGATGTTGAGATTCTTATCCCCATGATTGATCTTTTCTTGGTTAAAATTGACCGTGAAAACAAAAAAGTTATCATGGATCTACCAGAAGGACTTATTGAAATGTACCTTTAAATTAGTGTTCAGTATTCAGTTTTTAGTGTTCAATTCCTCAAAAATCGTTAATCTACAATCTGAAATCAAAATTCCCTATGTTTAGTTTCAAGCAATTCTCAATCCAGCAAGATCGTTGCGCCATGAAAATTGGAACCGATGGCGTTTTACTTGGTGCATGGACTCCTATTGAAAACAATCCTATTAGTATTTTAGATATTGGAGCCGGAACAGGAGTAATCGCACTAATGCTGGCACAAAGAAGTAACGCGGAACAAATTGACGCTTTGGAAATAGACGAAGAAGCGTATGAACAATCCGTAGATAATTTTGAAAACTCCCCTTGGAGTGATCGCTTATTTTGTTTTCATGCCGGTTTAGATGAATTCGTCGAAGAACCGGAAGACGAGTATGATTTAATTGTTTCCAATCCTCCATTTTATACTGATGATTACAAATCTGATAACGAACAACGTGATTTAGCCCGTTTTGCTGACGCGATGCCTTTTGAGGATTTAATCGAGGCTGCTGATTTATTGCTTTCAGAAAACGGAATATTCACAGTTATAATTCCTTTCAAAGAAGAAGAAAATTTCTTGGCTCTTGCCAAAGAATACGAATTGTATCCAATTAAAATTACACACGTAAAAGGAACTCCAACTACCGAAATTAAACGCAGTTTATTGGCCTTTAGCCGAGAAGAAAGCTCGAACTATCCCGTTGACGAATTGATTATCGAAACTGCAAGACACATTTATACTCCCGAATACATTGCATTGACTAAAGAGTTTTATATGAAGATGTAAGTCCAAAATGATTCTAAATAACACCTAAACCATTCCGTAATCTTATTTAAAACACCTTTGATCTCTGCTAAAGTTAATTTTTATTGTAATTTAGAGGATAATACCTTTTTTAATAAAATCCCGTATATAAAAGGACTTATTTGTTAAAAAATAAGCTAAGTAATAACCATGGTATAATGTCGTATTTTAAAATCAGGATAAAATCATGTAAAAATCTGATTTAAAGCTGTTTTACTTAAAGTTAATTCTTTTGACTTTACGACTTTTAAACTTTCGACTTACTTATTTCTATTTCAAATAA
This sequence comes from Flavobacterium sp. ZB4P23, assembly GCF_003970375.1. Classification (NCBI taxonomy): domain Bacteria; kingdom Pseudomonadati; phylum Bacteroidota; class Flavobacteriia; order Flavobacteriales; family Flavobacteriaceae; genus Flavobacterium; species Flavobacterium sp. ZB4P23. Next base: position 227,798 of record NZ_RYDK01000004.1, on the reverse strand, counting down.
AAAAATATAACATTTGTTAATGCTTTTGTTATATTTCTTTCTGTAAATTTGTTCCATAAAAATTAATAACCATGAGACCAGACTTATTTCAAGCTCCAGATTACTACAACCTTGACGATTTACTAACAGAAGAACACAAACTAGTACGTGACTCTGCTCGTGCTTGGGTAAAACGTGAAGTATCACCTATTATAGAAGAATATGCTCAAAAAGCCGAATTCCCAAAACAAATCATTAAAGGTTTGGGCGAAATAGGCGGTTTTGGTCCTTACATCCCAGAAGAATACGGCGGTGCGGGTCTAGACCAAATATCTTATGGTTTGATCATGCAAGAAATAGAACGCGGTGATTCTGGCGTTCGTTCCACTTCATCTGTACAATCTTCTTTGGTAATGTATCCTATTTGGAAATACGGAAACGAAGAACAACGCGTAAAATATTTACCTAAGTTAGCCACTGGAGAATACATGGGCTGTTTTGGTTTAACGGAACCTAACTATGGTTCAGATCCAGGAAGTATGATTACCAACTTCAAAGATATGGGCGACCATTATTTATTGAATGGTGCCAAAATGTGGATTTCAAATGCTCCGTTTGCAGACATCGCCATTGTTTGGGCAAAAAATGAAGAAGGAAGAATTCACGGTTTAATTGTAGAACGCGGAATGGAAGGTTTTACCACTCCGGAAACGCACAACAAATGGTCGCTTCGTGCCTCATCAACTGGAGAATTGATTTTTGACAATGTGAAAGTTCCGAAAGAAAACTTATTGCCCAATAAATCTGGATTAGGAGCACCGCTTGGTTGTCTGGATTCAGCACGTTACGGAATTGCCTGGGGCGCTATTGGTGCTGCCATGGACTGCTATGATACCGCATTGCGATATGCTAAAGAAAGAATTCAGTTTGACAAACCCATTGCAGGAACCCAATTACAACAAAAGAAATTAGCCGAAATGATTACTGAAATCACAAAAGCGCAATTATTAACATGGAGATTAGGTGTTTTAAGAAATGAAGGTAAAGCGACAACGGCCCAAATCTCAATGGCCAAAAGAAATAATGTAATGATGGCTGTGGAAATTGCCCGAGAAGCCAGACAAATGCTAGGCGGAATGGGAATTACTGGAGAATATTCGATCATGCGTCACATGATGAACCTGGAATCTGTAATCACCTATGAAGGGACGCACGATATACACTTGTTAATTACCGGTATGGACATCACTGGAATTCCTGCTTTCAAGTAGTGGTAAACAGTTATTAAACTATTAATAAAATTGATAATAAAAGCTTCTTGATACCAAGAAGCTTTTTTATATTTACACAAAAATACTCTTTATGAATATCCAAACCATCAACAATAGTATTCAGCCTCAAAAAGAACTGTTGTTACACCATCCTTTATATAAAAAAGTAAAAACTATTGAGGATTTACAATGTTTTCTAGAAAATCATATTTATGCCGTTTGGGATTTCATGTCTTTATTAAAAGCATTACAATCCAAATTAACTTGTACAACAACACCCTGGTTTGCAACGGAAAATCCACAAACCCGATATTTAATAAACGAAATTGTCCTTGCTGAAGAATCTGACTTAACATTAGACGGACGCCGTTTGAGTCATTATGAAATGTATATTGAAGCCATGCAATCCTGTGGAGCAAATACTGAAGGTATTGAACATTTTTTAACTGAAGTAGATTCCCTTCAAAACATATTTGTCGCTATAAAAACCAGCACTTTACACCCCAATATTAAAGCATTCCTGGATTTCACATTCAGGGTTATTGAGGAAGGGAAATCCCATGAAATTGCAGCGGCTTTTACTTTTGGAAGAGAAGATTTGATACCGAGTATGTTTACCGCTATTTTGAAAAACTTTCAGGAGAATTTCCCTGAAACGGATTTGAGCAAACTGATTTATTATTTTGAAAGACACATCGAATTGGATGCGGATGAACATGGGCCAATGGCGATGAAAATGATAACAGAACTTTGCGGTACAGATGCTCAAAAATGGTCTGATGTTGAGGAAGTATCAAAATTAGCTTTAGAGAAACGCATTGGTCTTTGGGATGCCATCGAAGAAACTATCCTAATGAATGTTGAATTGGCATAAAACTAATACTTTCAAATAACGCAACACTTCTTTAGAAAATACCCTTAAAAAAAGCATCTTGTTTTAGTAACAAGATGCTTTTTTATTAATTTTCAGGAGCCAATTCGAGTTCTAATCCCTCGAGGCTTTCGGTAATTGGGATCTGACAGCCCAAACGACTGTTTGCTTTTACATAAAAGGCTTCTGAAAGCATTGCTTCTTCATCATCGCCCATTTCTGGCAAGGCAACATCATTAAGAACATAACATTGACAGGAAGCACACATGGCCATACCGCCGCAGGTTCCTTCTACAGGAAGCTCATAGGCTTTGCATAATTCCATGATATTCATGGCCATATCCGTGGGAGCCTGTAACTCATGCACGACTCCTTCTCGATCTTTTATTTTTATTAATACATCCATATGATTGTGGGTGTTTGTTTTTAGGCAATCGGTGTTGGTTATTAAATACGGACTGCGTGAGGGATAGAAGCTAGCTACCGAAGTAGCGCGGATAGCCCGACCGTTTTAAGAAAAAAGGCCTATACCCGTTAAAACAAGTAGCCTTTTTTCTTAAAAGGGGCACGCCCTGTTAATTTATAGGATATTTACAACAGTTTCTATTTGTGGTGCAAACTTTTTGATGGTTGTTTCTACTCCGGCACGCAATGTCATTTGATTTACGCTGCAACTGGTACAGGCTCCTTCGAGACGCACTTTTACGTGTTTCCCGTCCTCTATGGAAATAAGGGTAATGTCACCACCATCTGAATTCAAAAAAGGTCTTATTTCTTCTAGCGCTTTTTGAACTTCTAGGGTTAATTGTTCTGTTGTCATTGTCTTTGTTTAAAGATTCAAAAGATTAGAAAATTGAACGATTGAAAATTATTTTCATGCGTTCTAATTTTTTATTTTTTTACTGCGGAACAACCTGCCATAGTTGTAATTTTCACAGCTTCGGTAGCAGGTAAATTTTTATTTCTGTTGACGGTTTCCTGCACTACATTTTTTGTGATTTCCTCAAAAACTGTTTCGATAACTGAACCGGTTTGCATGGCTGCGGGACGACCGTAATCACCTGCTTCCCGAATCGATTGTACGATGGGCACTTCACCAAGGAATGGAACATCTAAGTCTTCGGCAAGATTCCTGGCCCCTTCTTTTCCAAAGATATAGTATTTGTTTTCAGGCAATTGCTTCGCCTGTTCGCTTTCGCTCGAGTCTTCCGGTGTAAAATACGCCATGTTTTCTATAATTCCTAAAACTGGTACATTTATAGCTTCTGAGAGGAACATTGAAACTCCTTTTTTGGCATCGGCCAAAGCTACGGCCTGAGGAGTACTTACGATGACAACTCCTGTAATTGGCAAGGATTGCACGATAGAAAGGTGAATATCTCCTGTTCCTGGTGGCAAATCGACTAACATAAAATCTAATTCTCCCCAATCTGCATCAAATATCATTTGGTTCAAGGCTTTAGAAGCCATGGGTCCTCGCCATATTACTGCTTGACTTGGTGCTGTAAAAAATCCTATCGAAAGAATTTTTACCTCATAACTTTCTACAGGCTTCATTTTTGATTTTCCGTCTACCATGACAGAAATGGGCTTTTCACTTTCTACGTCGAACATAATAGGCATGGACGGACCATAAATATCCGCATCGAGAATCCCTACTGAAAATCCCATTTTAGCTAATGATACTGCAAGATTTGCAGTAACGGTAGATTTACCTACACCGCCTTTACCAGAGGCTACTCCGATAATATTTTTTATACCTGGAATTTGTTTTCCTTTGATTTCCGGTTTGTCCGGCACTTCCACTTTACTATTAATTTTGATTTTAGCCTCCGGAGATACTAATTCAAGAATTGTTTTTCTGATGTCGTCTTCCGCACGTTTTTTGATGTGCATTGCTGGGGTATGTAATACTAGATCTACCACTACTTCATCGCCAAAAGTGACTACGTTTGCAATTGCTCCGCTTTCAACCATATTTTTCCCTTCTCCGGCTATAGTAATTGTTTCTAAGGCTTTAAGAATTTCTTTTCTTTCTAATTTCATTTTTAGTTTACTGTTTCTATTGGCTTATACCACCAGAATATTATCTTTATTTAAACTGATTTCAGATTACAAAGATACTATGAAAAGTTCTTATTATAAAGGATTTGCATCGCATTTATTGATGCACAGATTGCTGGTCGTTATTGGGTATTTGTTGAGATTAGAACCCCGGAATCTGAACTATTATAAATCATTCTGTCCTGACTTCCGGTTGCCAAAAATATTTTTCTAAATCTACAATTTGATTGTTGGTCACGATTATTCCCTCGCTTTCCAATAATTGCTGCATCAGATTGGTGCCGTCAAAATGTAATTTCCCCGTAAGCAAACCGTTCCTGTTGACTACACGGTGTGCCGGAACATCCTCAAAACCATGGGAGGCATTCATTGCCCAGCCTACCATTCTGGCAGAGCGTGCCGTTCCTAAGGCCTTTGCAATAGCGCCATACGAAGTAACCTTACCGTATGGAATTTGCCTGACGATGTCATACACGCGTTCAAAAAAAGTATCGTTTGACATGATTTTAAATCTAGTGAAAAAAGGTTTTATGGGAGACCCGGTGAGCCAATTACCCCATATAATAACGGACAATATTAATCAAAGTAACTAATGATATAAACCCGGTTATGCTACCAATAATTGTATTCATGTTTCGCATAATATAATCCGACTTCTCTTGTATTTTTTGAAAAAAAGTAATGTACAAATAAAACCCCAAAAAAGAGCCCAACACCACTCCTGTCACAAAAACAAAAACATTTGAAAAATCAAACAGAAACAAATTATAAGAAGCCAAAGTAATGCTTGCAAAAACATAATAAGGGATCGGGAAAAAGTTAAGAGAGGAGAGCAAAACTCCTAAGAAAAAACGAGTGGAAGTACTCTTCTTTTTTATTTTGCCTTTTTTAATTTTTGGGGTTTTAGCAACCAACAAAAAAAAAATAGTCAACGCAGTAAAGATGACAAATCCTACTTCTCGCAATAAAACAATCACATCCGGGCGCACTTCGATAAATTGTGCAAATAAAATAGCGAGATAGGCTTGTACAAAAATTACGATTACTGCTCCCAAAACAAACCAAAAAGCGCTTTTCTTCCCTTCTTTCAGATTTACTTTAGCAGCTGTCATATTGAGAAGTCCCGGGGGAGTAATCCCCACAAAGGCAGTAACAAAACCCAAAAACAAGGAAGTGATTAAATTCATAAGCAAACGGTACCAGTATTCAAAAAAACAATCCCAAATATAAAACTATTCTTTAATTTTAAATCGAATATACGTAATTGCTTTATTAACTTCCAAATATTGTTTTTCATAAAATGTCTGAAAAGCAGTTACTTCCTCGGGACTTCCTTCATTTACATACACATTATGATTGGCATATAAAACTTCGTGCCCTTCGCCATGCAGCAAACCTAAGGTATATCCATGCATGAATTCACTGTCTGTTTTAAGATTTACAATACCGTCTTTTTTAAGTACTTTTTTATACAATTGCAAAAACTCGGAATTTGTCATTCTGTGTTTGGTCCGTTTGTATTTTATTTGGGGATCGGGGAAAGTAATCCAGATTTCGTCTACTTCATTTTCATCAAAAATATGATTGATCAATTCGATCTGAGTTCTAATGAAAGCCACATTATGCAATCCGGTATCCACAGCAGTTTTAGCACCACGCCAGAAACGCGCGCCTTTGATATCAATTCCGATAAAGTTTTTATTGGGATACCTTTCTGCCAGTCCTACTGAATATTCTCCCTTCCCACAGCCTAGTTCCAGCACCAATGGATTTTCATTTTTGAAAAATTCTGTATTCCATTTCCCTTTCAACGGAAATAAATCACCTACTACTTCTTCCCTCGTTGGTTGAAAAACGTTGTTGAATGTCTCGTTTTCCTTGAATCTTTTTAATTTGTTTTTGCTTCCCACTTTTTTAGTATATTTTGGCAAAATTAAGGAAATATATAAGACGGAGCGAACTAGGGACCAAAAAATGAAAAACGTTTTAAAAACAACATTTAATGCACCCTTTAAACTATTATTTAATTAAAGATGGCTTTTAAACAACAGTACATTTTATGAAGAAATTTTAAACTAAGTAATGACTCAAATTTAATGTCATATTTTAATAAAGCACTAAATTTCTTTGCCACAGATTAGCACAGATTAATTCGTTATGTAATTTTAAAAATCTTTTTAATCCTTACAATCTGTGGCAAAAACTCTTTTTAATAATTGCGACAATATATCTTTCTTGCTACTTAAGAATAAAACAAAAACTAAAAATTTTATTGCTTTGCTTGTAATTTTTTGATCATGGCATCTTCGATAAAAGTTTTAACTTTAATCACTTCACCTGAATTATCATTTGGGATTGTCATAGACAAAACGTATTGCTTTATTTTCCATTTTTGCCCTATTTTGACTAACACGCCTGAGCCGCGACAAATTTTCATTTGAGTATTCAGTAATTCATCAAACCAAGCTATTTTACCTGTTTTGTCAAAATGAATATGACGTTCTAAAGCTGTAAAACTCCATGCTTTTCCTTTATCGAAATGTGGTTTTGCATAGGCCTGAAAAGCTGTTTTATTCCAATTCTCTGTTGCATCAGTACCTATAAAAATTGCATCATCTGACATCAAGCCGAAGTATGCGTCATAATTAGCATCTGCAGCAGCTTTATGCCAAGTATCTAATGTAACATTGATTTCGTTTTTCGAATCGCTTTGTTTTACCATCACACTTTTACAACCAGACACGGTTATTACTATCAAAAAAGCTAGTAGTTTTTTCATTTCATTCGGTATTTATTTATGGTTTTTTATTCCATCTTATTTTTATTTTTCGATCAACAGCTACCGGTCTCCTCGTAGTCCTTTTCTGTTTGAATTACAAGGTAGCATAAAAACATCCGATATAGCAATGAATCGCTCTAAACTAATTATTCAAACAACTGAAAGTCATTTGAAATCCAAACCACAAAGTCCAAAATACGTAAAGCAATAGCTCTATTTTTTGTAAAGTGGTTGTGTTGATTCATAGAACGCAGCCGAAAGAAATAATTTTTGGATTTTGACAATCCTATTTGATTTCAAATTTAGTTTTAGAAACAAAACAAAATACCGTAACCAATTGATTAAAAGATTATTGAATATAATTTATTTTTAATCTAGACACTTCAATTACAAATCTGATTTCAAACTAAAAAGAACCGCCCAACCCAAGGCGGTATTACACATCGAGTTTTGACGTATTTTTGTATTGTTTAGACAGTAAAATGTAAGATTTAAAGTTAAGATTATGAGAAAGTTAAGCACCTCCATACTACTTATTATTTTTGCACTACTATTTACCCTCGTTTCCTGTAAAAAGAAAGATGTAAATGACACTAAAAAGGAAACGAGTTTAAATACCGTTGCAGTTGCTTTTGACAGTACACAAATCAAAACGTTTTTTGAAAAATATCCTAAACTGCAGCCTTACCAAACAGACGTAGAAAAGTTATACCGCAAGCATCAGTTTCATTACATCTGGTTTGACAAGGATGGCCTCAATGAATTTGCAGGTTTATTATACAACAAAGTGAATAATCTGACGCAGGAAGGAATTGAAACTGCGATTCCGTACAAGGAAAAACTAGATGACATTTATGACAATCCGGAAGACAATCAAAAAGCAAGTATCAATACTGAGTTGTTGAGTTCTGCGTTATACTTCTTTTATGCGGATAAAGTATATGATGGGATCGACACTCAAAAATCGAAGGATTTAGAGTGGTTTTTGCCTCGAAAAAAACAATCGTATGTCAATTATTTAGATTCGTTGTTAATCAACCCTTCGTTAATCAACAAAGAAGAAAAAGGAGTATTGAAACAGTATTACCTACTTAAAGATGTCTTGCAGGAATACCGTAAAATAGAAAAAAAAGGCGGTTGGAAAACCATTGCACTGGATCCAAACATCAAATCATACAAACCTGGCGACAGTGCCACAGCCATTACGCAAATCAGGACCCGTTTGTTTATCACGGATGATCTTTCCAGAGATTCAAAAAGTGCCGTGTATGATGCCGAATTAGCCACCGGAATTTTAAAATTCAAAAAGAGAAGTGGCAATCTCTTGAACAAAACGATTCTTCCGGAACACATCAACTATATGAATGTTTCTGTTGCGGATCGTATCAAAACTGTGATGGTCAATATGGAACGCTGCCGATGGATTTCGAATGATATTACCAAATCCAAGGAATTAATCGTGGTGAATATTCCGGCCTATGAACTGACTTTTTTAAGAGATGGGAAACCAGAATTACGCTCCAAGGTTGTGGTAGGAAAAGCCATGCATAAAACCGTAATTTTTAGTGCGCCAATGCAATACATTGTATTCAGACCGTATTGGAACGTGCCGGCAAGTATTCTCAAAAAAGAGATTCTTCCTGCCATTGAAAACAATCCCAATTACTTAGCTGAACACGACATGGAATGGAAAGACAGCAACGTAAGACAAAGACCAGGTCCTGAAAATTCATTGGGATTAGTGAAGTTTTTATTCCCAAATTCGAATGCGATATATTTGCATGATACGCCATCCAAAAGTCTATTTGGCAAGGAAGATCGCGCTTTTAGCCACGGTTGCATTCGTGTCGCCAAGCCAAAGGAACTTGCTGCCATGATTATGAAAGATGACAAGAAATGGAATCCTGCTAAAATAGAAACTGCGATGAACGGCGGAGAAGAATATTGGTACACGTTAAAAAATAAAATTCCGGTATACATCGGTTATTTTACCGCTTGGGTAGATGCGGACGGCGTGGTTCATTTCTATGAAGATGTCTATAAAAGAGACGAAGCATTAGCAACCTTGTTGTTTGATAAGTAAAATTTATTTTGTTTAAATAATCATTAAAACCGCAAATTCGCTAATTAAAAATATCGAATCCATATCTATAATTTACGAATTTGCGGTAAATATTTTTAAAACGGAAAGCGACATACGACAAAAATATCGGTTTAAAGTAAATTTGAGACTAACTTAGAACTAGTATTTTATCCTGTTTATTGTTTGAACTATTCTTTTAATTTATTCTTTTCCTCTTTTAAAACTTTAGCATTTTGTGAGCTAACAATTTTTTTGCCCGTTTGTGCTTCTATTTGCTTTCTGGTATCGCCGGCAATTTCACCGCCTTTTCGGGCAATTTTTTTATTATCTGCAAAGGTTTTAGGATTGTTTTCTTTGCTAATTTCTGTTGTGGTTGCTTCTGCTAACATATTTAATACCAATTCTAAGTTGGTCATATTATCTCTTAGATTTTCTTTTTTTAAGCCTTTTAAATTCTTGTACTGCTTTACTGTGTTTCCGCTCCAAGCTTGGGTAATTATATCGGTAAGTGAAGCAAATTGCTGTCCTTTCTTAACACCTCTATTTTCCCATTCATCGGTGAGTTCTTTTCTAACTTCGATGCTTTTCAACCGCTGATTAATCCAGGCAGTGCTGTACCCTAGTGTCAAATAATTTTCCATAGCACGATCAATCGCCTTTTCAGGATCTTGACTTTCTTCTATTCTTTCATAGCCTATTTTGGCTAACCATTGTTTAAAAGGCTCTGCTTTAGGCGAAGGAATGGATTGAATCAAACGGAATAGTTGCTCTGTATCCGCAACATCTGTTAAACGCATCTTACCATCAGGAGCTACCATTTTCAAACCGTTACAATTTGTAACGGTTTCATTTCCTTCAGCCAAAAGTCGTTTTTTTAAAACTCGCCAATACACTTGTGGATTATTACTATCTGTTAAAGCGGCAATAATATCTACAATCGAAAAAAACCACTTCTCTTGTTCGTTATCCCAAGAGGAACGGATTTTTTGGCTTTCAAATAATTTTATGTTTTCCATTAATTTATTCTATAAATTTCATTTTCTCAAATTGCAACTTTTCAACGCTTTTCGGAATTATATTGAAAGTACTAATTTACTGCTAAAATTATTAAAACCACTATCCAAATTCTAAAGAATCTCAACCAAAAAAAAGGACACTATCCTATAGAGACAGTGTCCTTTTTTTGTTTGCCAAATGGCAACTATTTAATGAGTTTTCTTTTTTTCGAAAGTTGTTTCCAACACTTTTTTAATTTTGTCTAAGGCACCATGAAATGCTTTTTCGGTAGTATCAGCATGATTGGTAACCGCTACAGGTTGCATGTTATTTGGTCTTGCTTCGATCAAACATCGTTTGTCGTTCACGCCACCTTTATCGCTGTTTTCGTCACCAAGGTGTACTTCTAAACGGGTTATTTTATCTTCAAAACGCACCAAAGCCGTTCCCAATTCCTCCGTAATATACGCTTTCAAACGTGCGTGTCCTTCTACATTGTTGTCTGTGTTGATTTGTACTGTCATGTTTTTATTAATTTAATGTTGTCTTTCAAATTTACCGATTGCAGTATGAAAAAACGAACCAATTAATAAAACATTGGGAAAATAAGAGAGAGAAATTGTGGAGTTAAGGAAGGGAATGGATTATCCATTTTCTAAATAATCATAAATAAAGTCATTCTCGGTTTCAGACTCTGAATCAAATTTCATTACAAACCTAGAAGTTAGTTTTTCTATCCAATTTTCAATTTCTTGTTTTGAATTTAGATTATCCAAAAAAAGCAACTGTGAATTTTCTTCAGAAAAATTATCATCAAAGAACATTGTAATGTCTGCTTTGAAAGTGTCAGCATAATTCTCTTCTGTTTGATTGAGAAGTTGCTCTAAGTATTCGATTTTTTTGAGTAATGTCATTACCGTAAAATTTAAATTAATTATCCAATTGACATTTTAGCGGAGTCTTTCCAAAGATAATTTGGCATAGGTTCACTAAGTTCCCATTTAATATTCATTGGTTTTTTTCCTTCATTTTCTTTAAAATTTCCTTCTCCTATAAAAACATATCCCATAGTATTTCCCTTTTCGTCATTTGCTTTTTCTCTAATAAAAAGTAAAATCTTTTTATCATTTTCTTGATGTTTAATATATGATAAACCTCTACCAATATCTGGTCTTGAGGAATTTTGACTTTGCCAATGAAACATAGTTTCACTAATTGCATAATCATCATACATTGTAGTTGGAGAAAAATTTTCTTCTGATTTAATTAAATTAATGAAAAGCAATTCTGTATTTAAACCAACATTCTCTGCTACACCTTCTCGACTTGGTGATTTTCTATCAAAAGTACTAAGACCAAAAGCAGCTAAAATTTGATCTCTTGTGTATCGGGCATGTAATTTCAAAGGCTGATTATATGGCAATTGAACATCAATTTCTTTGAAATCCACTTTGTCAATTAATATTTCCAATACTTCGATAATCTCTTTTACTAAAACTTCATTATTGTTAATAGCTTTAATACTTTTTTCTAAAGAATCAAAACCACCAGCACTTTGCCAAACATCATAATGTAGCATTAACAACATAGCTTTTCCATTCTCATCGAAATCATCAAAATCAATATCAAATCCTTGGTTCGATATTTTAAGAATAAAATTAAAATAACTTGTTGAGTTTGTAGAAAGCCACTTATTGCTTATTGCAGAATAAATTTGTTTTTCATTAATGTTCTCAAAATCTTCAATTACTCCGGCTCTTTGGCATAATCTTGACCAACTATCTTTTTTGTAAATCGTTTCAATTGAAATATGATTTAATTCAATAAAATTATTTAATGTTAAAGGCAGACTAGTTTGATGTTGAAAATTTCTAATTTTGGTAATTAGTTGATTTACATTTAAAGATGACGCCTTTTTTATGTTCTCAAGAATAGTTTCTTTCGTCTTTTTCTCTAAAACTATGGAGCATCCCAATGGCAAATGCGGAAAATCATCTTCAATTTCTTTTTGTACTGAAGTTGTTGTTTTCCCAATTAACGCTCTAAACTTACTTTCAAAATCATATTCAGGTCTAGAATTTCCAACAAAATCTAGAACTGTCAAACAATCTTTTCCTTCTGATAAACGCAATCCACGTCCTAATTGTTGAAGAAAAACCGTCAAACTTTCCGTTGGTCTTAGAAACAAAACTGTATCAATTTCAGGAATATCAACACCTTCATTAAAAATATCAACAACAAATAAATAATTGAATTCTTTTTTCTTGAATTGCTCCCTAATTCTATCACGTTCACTTGAGTTTTTAGCCGTTAAACATTCTGCTTTTAATCCTGCTAAATTAAATTTTTCAGCCATAAATGAGGCATGTTCAATTGTTACACAAAATCCAATTGCACGAACTTCATTTAAATCATTTGTATACTTATCAAGGTTGCTAATTATCTCTCCAACTCGAATATTGTTTTTAGTATATAAACTAGTCAATTCACTTGCTACATACTTCCCTTTCTCCCATTTCACATTTGTTAAATCTATACTGTCTGTGATTCCAAAATACTGAAATGGGCTTAATAATTTTTTGTTTAATGCTTCTGGAAGTCTAATTTCAGCAGCGATACGATTACAGAAATCTTCTAATATGTTTTCATTATCCATTCTTTCAGGAGTTGCTGTCAATCCCAATAAAACTTTTGGTCTGAAATAATTTATTATTGGTCTATAAGTCGATGCCGAAATATGATGCACTTCATCAACAATTATAAAGTCATAATATTCGGGAGTTAGAGTAATATCTTTTAATCTGTTATTTAAAGTTTGAACCGAAGCAAAAACATATTCATTAGAACTTGGTTCCATTCCATCAACCCATAAATCTCCAAAATTATTATCTTTTAAAACTCCTTGAAATGTGGCTTTTGCTTGTTGCAAAATTTCTTTTCTATGAGCCACAAAAAGCAACTTTGATGATTTATTAATACTTCTAAAGTTTTTATAATCAAATGCAGAAACAACTGTTTTTCCAGTTCCTGTAGCGGCAACTAAAAGATTTCTATATCTATTATGAACCGTTCTTTCAACTTCTAATTTTTCAAGTATTTCACTCTGATAATGAAACGGTTTAATATCAAAATACGATGTTGTAAAAGTATATTCTTTTGAAAACTTTCCTTGTTTTAAAGCTTCGACTAATTTAACAGAATGAATATTTTGATCATATAATTCAAATTCTGAATTTTGCCAATATGCTTCAAATGTTTTCTTAAACTTGTCAATAATATGCCCTACTTCTTTCGTTGTTACTTTTAAATTCCATTCTAAACCATCAGTTAAAGCCGAACGGGAAAAATTAGAAGAACCGATATATGCTGTATGAAAACCCGTATTTCTTCGAAACAAATAGGCTTTTGCATGTAATCTTTCATTACCCGTATTGTATGAAACTTTTACTTCTGTATTTTCTAAAGAAGCTAAAAACTCTACCGCTTTAGCATCTGTAGCTCCAATGTACGTAGTTGTAATCACTCTTAATTTCCCGCCTCTTTCTGTAAATTCTCTAAGTTCACGCTCTAGAATTCTAATTCCTTTCCATTTGATAAAAGAAACTAATAAGTCAATTCTATCTGAAGATAAAATCTCTTTTCTCAATTCGCTTTCAAGAGTTGTTCCTGAATTTCCACCTGTAAAAAGTTCACTATGAATCAATCTTGTGTAAGGAGTAATTTCTTTTAAATGCAAATCCAAATCAGTGAAATGAGCATCCACTTTTGTAAAAACAGCTTTTAGAATTTTACCTTCTGTTTCTATTAAATCATCCTCAAACTCTTCTTTTTTTAATTCTTCTTTCAGAAATAAAATAATTTTATTAGCAATCTCTATTTGTGTCTCTACAACATCATCACCCTTAATTAAAGTAAAAGCATGTTTAATTGTTTTACCGATATGTTGCGATAATAATTGAGCGGCTTCGGCTTTATCTATTGAAGTTTTCTTAACCTGAAAAGTATCTTTATCTAATTCGTTTATTTTATAGTTGATTAGCTTAGTAACTAATTCCTCATACAGTCCTTGGTTCATAATTCGAGTTTTAAAAATTCTTCAACGATTGGCAAATCTGCTTCTGCCCAATCAAGACTTAATAGTTCTACTTTTTCTAATAACTTGTAATCTTTATGCTCTGCCAATCTAATTTCACCATGAATATATTTTGCTATAAAAGGAATTAAATTAATTTTAAAAGCTCCATAATCATAAATACTACTGGAAAGCTTTTTTACAACTTCAATATCTATGTTTATCTCCTCTTTAATTTCTCTTTTAACACAATTTATTTCAGTCTCGTTTTCTTCTAACTTTCCTCCTGGAAATTCCCATTTCAAAGGCAATTTCATTTTATCACTGCGCTGAGCAACTAAAATTTTATTCTCAATTAAGATAATAGCACAAGTGACGTTTATGATGTTTAACATTTTATGAATAATTAACAAGAGTAATGTTTAATTTGTACGAAAGATAGTTAGTTTTTATATCACTATTTTAAAATAAAAGCTAACTGATAAAAAAACGCTACTCTTTCGAATAGCGTTTTTTTAACTTCTTATAATTTGTGATGTGACTGCTTTTCCGCGTGCCTCGCAACTCCTCGTAATGACAATTATCTAAGGAATCGAATGCCCTAGCCCTGATGGGAACGGCATCCTTTTCGTTCCGCCACTTTCGGCGGAGGAAAAGATACAGTGTACAGCAGGAATAAGCTCCTCCCTTCGACTGCGCTCAGGGTAAAATCGGTATCACAATTGTTATTATTCCAATTCTGGCAATAACACCACTCCCATGTTGTACAACGTGAAGGCCTGAAGATCTACATTTTCCTGGATGGTTGCTGCTACGGATTTTCCGGCACCGTGTCCTGCATTGATGTCAATACGGATTAGTGTCGGGTTTGTTCCGGTTTGTTTTTCTTGTAATTCAGCAGCAAACTTGAAACTGTGTGCTGGCACTACTCTATCATCGTGATCCCCTGTAGTGACCATGGTTGCTGGATATTGAATCCCTTTTTGTATGTTGTGTACTGGAGAATAGCCTTTGATGTAGCTGAACATTTCCTTACTGTCCTGCGCCGTTCCGTAATCATACGCCCAACCTGCTCCTGCAGTAAAGGTGTGGTAGCGCAACATGTCCATTACGCCCACTGCTGGTAATGCAACTCGCATCAAGTCCGGACGTTGCGTCATGGTAGCTCCCACTAGCAATCCTCCGTTTGACCCACCACGAATGGCAAGATATTGTGAAGATGTATATTTTTGAGCAATCAGATATTCAGCCGCTGCGATGAAATCATCAAATACGTTTTGCTTTTGCATTTTGGTTCCCGCATCATGCCATTTTTTCCCGTACTCGCCACCACCACGTAAATTGGGTACGGCATAAACGCCTCCGTTTTCCATCCAAACGGCATTGGCAATACTGAAACTTGGTGTCAAACTCACGTTAAATCCTCCGTAACCGTAAAGCATTGTTGGATTTGTCCCGTCAAGTTTCAATCCTTTTTTGTGGGTGATAATCATCGGGATTTTGGTTCCGTCTTTGGAAGTGTAAAACACTTGTTTGGACTCGTATTGCTCACTGTTGAAATCTACTTTTGGTTTTTCATACACCGCAGAAGTTCCGGTTGCTGGTTCGAATGAAAAAGTAGAACCCGGAGTAATATAATTCGTGAAGGAATAATACACCGTTTTTTCTTTTTTCTTTCCGCCAAAACCACCGGCAGTTCCTACGCCCGGCAATTTAATTTCACGAACTAGTTTTCCGGAATAGTCATATTGTTTCACCACCGAAACGGCATCTTTCATATAATTAGCAAAGAAATACCCGCCACCTGTGGATGGAGACAACACATTCTCCGTCTCAGCAATAAAATCTTTCCAGTTTTCCGGTTTCGGGTTTTTTACGTCTACGGTAACAATGCGTTTGTTGGGCGCATTTAAGTCGGTTTCTATGAATAGTTTTCCGCCTTCGTTTTCAATAATGTTGTTGTCGCTCTTGAAATTATCAACTATAGTCACAATAGGACTGTTTGACTTTGTCAAATCTTTGATGTACAATTCGTTTCCGTAGGTAGAATTAGACGCTGTGATTACCAGATAATGGTCGTCTTCCGTAACTCCACCACCTACATAACGTCGTTTTTGGTCGGCACCAAAAATCACTTGATCCTGTTTTTGTGCAGTCCCTAATTTATGGAAATACAGTTTATGCTGGTCAGTTTTTGCTGATAATTCGCTTCCTTTTGGTTTGTCATAACTGGAATAGTAAAAACCTTCATTTCCTCTCCAAGACACACCGCTAAATTTTACATCGACAATAGTGTCTTCGATTATTTTTTGGGTAATGGCATCCATGATAATGACTTTTCTCCAGTCGCTTCCGCCCTCTGAAATAGAATAGGCTACTTTAGAACCGTCTTTAGAGAAATCTAACCCACCCAACGAAGTTGTTCCGTCTTTAGAAAACGTATTGGGATCCAAGAACACGGTTTCAGTTCCTTTGGCGTCTTTTCTGTACAACACTGATTGGTTTTGTAATCCGTTATTTTTATAGTAATACGTGAAATTTCCTTCTTTGAAAGGCGCTCCTATTTTTTCGTAATTCCACAGTTTTTCCATTCTTGATTTCAAGACATCGCGAAACGGAATTTGCGCCAAATACCCGTAGGTCACTTCATTTTGGGCTTTTACCCAGGCACCCGTTTCCGCTGATTTGTCATCTTCGAGCCAGCGGTATGGATCCGGAAGTTTAGTGTCGAAGTACACATCCACGGTTTCCCCTTTACTTGTAGTGGGATAGGTTAGCGGTTTTGGATTTGGGTTTTGGCCGAAAGTCGCCATTGCAGAAGTTACAGCCATTATTAAAAAAGTGTTTTTCATTAGATTCTGTTTTAGGTTGTTACAAAAATAGGAAAAATAGTTAGTCTTGTAACGGTGTGAAAGTCTTTAATAAAACTAAAAAATAGTGTTTGGAGAAAGGTGATTTTATAAAATATTTCTTTGAAGTTTAAAAATACTAATTAAGTTAAAAAAAATCAACCACATAGAAACATAGATTTCTGACTAACAGTTAAAGAAAGCATAGAAAATAGTTCTATTCTTCGCATAGCTTGGCTAGTGAAAGTGAAATGGCTATATTTTCTTTTAAAAACTAAAAAAATCTATGTTCCTTATGTGGTGAAAAAAATTAATTAAATGTAATGGGTCGAGCTTACAAATTAAAATTCACACCCAAAATGATGTTTCTTCCAATGTTTGGAATACCATCTGTTTTTAGACGGGAAAGATGTGCGATGTATCTTTTATCAAATAAATTATTCCCGTTGATGTTGACATCAAAAGCGGTTTTACCCAGTTTTACAGTTCCGCCAAAACCTAAATTCACTAAGTTATATCCATTTGATTCTGTTTCAAAACCGCTTACATTTTTTTGATTGAACGTACTGGAAACATTTAGTGTTGCAAAACCATCTTCTAACCAGTTTTTGATTTTGAATTCGGTTCTAATGGTGTTGTTCCAATTGTTAGCCGGGATTAACGGCAAATAATCTCCGTTTTGTTTTTCGCCGGTTACCGTTTCAAAACTCGTTTCAAAATGCAACCAATCCAATGGATGCGGATGAAAATGCAGTCCGATTTCGCCTCCGTATAATTTGGCGTTATTCTGAATATAATCAAAAATAGCATTCTCTGCAACCATTTCTCCTGTTGGCGAAGTGTAGATATAATTGTTGATGTGATTGTAAAATCCGTTTACAAAAAACTCAAAATGATCCGTTTTGTATTCTAAATTTAAATCCGTTTGCACATTTTGCTCAGTTTTTAAATCGCTATTTCCTACTTCATAACGATTCGTCCCTTCATGAACTCCATTAGAAGTTAATTCGGCAAGGTTTGGCGCTCTAAATCCTGAAGCTACATTCAAACGCAACGTCAAATCATCGACCAGATCGGTTTTGTAACCCAACGATGCATTAAAACTGTCGTACGATTTATTAATGGCTTCAAAAGAACCTTGTTCGCCTGTAATTCCTTGTGCATCCGTAATGATATTTCTATTATCGAAACGCAAACCGGCTTGCAACACATTCGTATTCCACTCATAATTAGCCGTCCCAAAAACACCAAAATCATTGGTAACCGCATCCGGAATTAAATATTCTTCCCCTGAATTTATATTGGTTTGGTGCATTCCCTGAATTCCAACAATGGTCTCTATTTTTCCCATTTTTGGTAAATGGTATTTTGCATTGTAATTGAATGTCTTTAGTTTCATGTGTAAAACCGCCACATTGCTGTCTTCAAACTCGCTTCGATCATTGGCAATATACCCTAAGTCGACATCCAACTTTGATTTTTCGAAAAAGAAAACATTGTTTAAACTCAACAAATGATTAAAAATTCCTTGTTTTGGAAATCCAGTTTTCTTGCTAGTCGTTTGGTCCGCAATACCATTTTCCGGAATTCCCAAATCTAATTCATTGTAATTGTAACGCAGTACACTTGAAAACTTGGCATTACTATAACCAATTCCTGTTTTAAAATCGGTTTCATTGTAACGGGTATTTGTTACTCTATCGCCACCTGAAATTTTATAATCAGCATGCGTGTTGTAACTTCCACGAGCCATGAATTTCCAGTTGTCTGTGGAGGTTTTCAAACCCAAAGAAGAACTGCTTCCAGCAGTATTCGAGAAATATTTTTGACTGAAGTTTGTTTTAAAAGTATTCGCGTCAGCAAATTTTTCGGGATTAAAATACAAAACACCACCCAAGGCATCAGAACCGTACAACAAAGAAGCCGGTCCTTTAATCACCTCAACACTTCCTATTCCAGAATCGTTCAATCCCAAACCGTGTTCGTCACCAAACTGCTGGTTTTCTATTCGAACACCTTGTGAATATACCAAAACACGATTGCCACTCAAACCACGAATTACCGGTTTCCCAATAGACGTACCGGTAGAAACCTGAGAAACTCCGGGAATAGTCGCCAATCCTTCAATTAAAGTGGCAGTTCCTTTTCGTTGTAAATTTTTGATGCTTTCGTGCTCCACTTTCATCACGTTTTGCGATTGTATTTTATTGAAAGCGGTTGAAACGATTACTTCATCCATCTCGAAAATTGCTTCCACAAGTATAATATCTAATATATTTTCTTTTTGAAGACTGCTTATGGTTTTATTTTGGGTTGCAAATCCTAAGAAAGTAAAGCTAATTCTTACGTTTCTATTTGGAATATTTGAAAATGCATATTTTCCGTTATCATCTGTTGTGGTTCCTTTATGCAATTCGGACGCATACACTGAAACGCCTTTTACAGGTTGGTTTTTTAAATCGGTTACGGTTCCCGATAGCGTATTTTGTGCTTGAAGCATTGCCGAAAATCCCAAGAATAGGGCTATTATAAATTTTTTCATTGAAAATGATTGTATAGTTTTTCCTCTCCCCAGCCCTCTCCAAAAGAGAGAGAGCCGAGACCGGAATTATTTAGTAAATAAAACGTGTAAAACTTGCTGAAATAAATTCAACAGAAGCTGAAATAAATTCAGCTTAAACTATTTACGGGTGGACCTCGGAGGGAATACAAACTGCCGGAAAACGAAATAACTGTTTCCGCTGCAGTAAAAAAATAAGGGATTTCTTCAATACTGGAGTACAATTGATAGGAGAAATCTTTTGGCGTAATGTAACTGCCAAAAGCGAATTCACAAACATAACAATGGTCAACTTTCTGGTGTTGGTGTGTTATCTCTGTACCGGTAACATTGTATTTATGGTGGCACTGCTTTTCGGAAAGCTGTTTAGCCAAATGCTCATAGGTGTGCAGTGACTGAAACAGTATTGAGAACAAGACCGTAACAACCAGAGAAAGACTTACTATGAGTTTATTCTTTTTCATTCGAGCCAAAGGTAACAAAAACAAGAAAAAAGAAAACCATTTATCTCACAAAATATATTTTTGCGAAACAAATGGTTTCATTTTAAAAATAAAAATCGATTTATACCAATTTGGCTGCGATCAAATATTCAGCAATCTGGATGGTATTTGTCGCCGCTCCTTTTCTCAAGTTGTCCGCAACAATCCACATATTTAAAGTATTTTCTTGGCTTTCGTCCCGGCGAATTCTACCTACAAAAACGTCATCTTTTCCTTGCGCATACATTGGCATTGGGTACGTGTAGGTGTCATTATTGTCCTGTACGACTACGCCATCGGTATGATGCAAAATGTTTCGTACTTCGTTTACATCAAAATCGTTCGTGAATTCTACGTTTACCGCTTCACTGTGTCCGCCTACAATTGGCACCCGTACCGCAGTCGCTGTAACAGCAATTGTATTATCGCTTAATATTTTTTTGGTTTCACGTACCAATTTCATCTCTTCTTTCGTGTACCCATTTTCTTCAAAAGAATCACATTGTGGAATCGCATTTCTGTGAATTGGATATTTGTAGGCCATCTCACCCTGAACGCCTGCGTATTCATTTTCCAATTGTTGCACTGCTTTTACGCCTGTTCCAGTGATGGATTGGTAGGTAGAAACAATGACCCGTTTGATGTTGTATTTTCTGTGCAACGGAGCCAGAACCAATACCATTTGAATGGTAGAGCAATTTGGATTTGCAATGATTTTATCTGCGGCGGTCAATTCTGTTGCATTGATTTCCGGAACGATTAATTTTTTAGTCGGATCCATTCGCCAAGCCGATGAATTATCGATAACGGTTGTTCCTGCTGCTGCAAATTTTGGAGCCCACTCCAGTGAAGTGTCGCCTCCTGCAGAAAACAAAGCAATATCTGCTTTCATATCTACTGCAGTTTGCATGCCTACCACTTTATATTTTTTGCCCTTGTATTCAATTTCTTTACCCACTGAGCGCTGTGAAGCAACGGGAATTAACT
This sequence comes from Flavobacterium sp. ZB4P23, assembly GCF_003970375.1. Taxonomy (NCBI): domain Bacteria; kingdom Pseudomonadati; phylum Bacteroidota; class Flavobacteriia; order Flavobacteriales; family Flavobacteriaceae; genus Flavobacterium; species Flavobacterium sp. ZB4P23. The sequence continues at coordinate 206,805 of NZ_RYDK01000004.1, read as the reverse complement.
CGGTTACAGGGAAATTTCTTTCTGCCAAAACTTTCAACATTACTTCGCCAACCATTCCGGTAGCTCCTACAACTGCTATTCTCATAGTATATTTTTAGTATTACTTCGTCCGTTCGCCTTTCAGGCTCGGGTGAATATTAAATTTGAAGTACAAAAGTAAGTAATATTGAAATCAAAACAAGGAGGTTAACAAAAAATAACAAAATGTTATATTTTCAACAAATTAAAAGACAACCTCAAATTTCCCATTAAAAAATCTGCTCTTTTTTAATCGCAAACCTATAAATAGTATTTTAAACCATTAAGAGATTAAGAAAACTAAGTTGTAAAGTATTTCTCCCGGCACCTTATTATGTTAAGGATGAAAATCATCTTGTTTTATATAACCTTTTGAATAAAGAAAAAAGGCCTCTATTCCAAAGCGGTTTAGCTATACTGTAGTCGAAATTACTTTTTCAATAAATCTCTAATCTCAGTCAGCAATTGTTCCTGTGTTGGTCCAGCTGGAGCAGCGACGGCAACAACTTCCTTTTTCTTGGCCTTTTCAGCAGCTCTTAAAACCACAAAAATAAAGAATGCAATTATTATGAAGTTGATAATGGCTTGGACCAAATTACCGTAGGTAATCACGGCGGCACCCGCAGCTTTTGCAGCAGCCAGGGTTTCGTAACTATTTCCGTCTAAGGTGATAAATTTTTGGGTAAAATCAATTCCTCCGGTTAACAAACCAACAACTGGCATTATAACATCATCAACAGCTGAGCCTACAATTTTGCCAAATGCGCTAGCAATAACCACCGCCGTCGCTAAACTTAAAACGTCTCCCTTCATCAAAGAGGCTTTGAAATCACTAAAAAATCCCATAATTTATTTTTTTAGGTTAAAATTTACTTCTGACAAACGAATTTAATAAAAATTTTAAAAGTAGTAACAGTCCCTTCTTCTAAATTTAATCGCTACCTATAAAACACGCGTTTCACCCGTTGCGAAATACTGGTCAAAATTTCATAGGGAATTGTATTTAATTTCTGGGCTATAAAAGAAACCGTTGGATTTTCGCCAAAAATAAGTATTGAATCACCTTCTTTGCATTCAATGCCGGTGACATCAACCATCAGCATGTCCATACAAATACTCCCAACGATATAGGCTTTGGTATTTTTTACCATAACAAATCCCAAACCATCTCCCCAGCCTCTGGAAATCCCATCAGCATATCCTATGGGAATTGTAGCAATTTTTGTTGGTTTTTCGGCTACAAATCGGCGGCCATAGCCTACGCTTTCTCCAGCAGCAATCGTTCTTATTTGTGAGATCACGGATTTTAGTGTCCCCACATTTTCGAGTTGCTTTTGTTCTTGGGCATCATTTGAAACTCCATAAAGACCAATTCCTAGCCGAACCATATCGTATTGCGAATCCAGAAAATTGCTTATTCCAGAGGTGTTCAGGATGTGACGCAAGGGTTTTATTTGCAATTCAGACATCAATTTAGAGGATACTTTCTCGAACAAATTAATTTGGGAATGAGCAAAATCCATGTGTTCAAGATCATCGCTCGTAGCCAAGTGTGATAAAATACTTTTTATTTGCACGGTACTGTTTCCTCTTAGCGCAGCTATCAGTTCATCGAGGGTATTTTCTTCAAAGCCCAATCGATGCATGCCGGTATCGAATTTAATATGAATTGGAAAATGCTTTAAATTTTTTTGTTTTGCTATTTTCAAGAACGCATATAAACCTTTTAAACAGTAAATTTCCGGTTCCAACTGATGTTGAATAATAGCCGAAAAACTAGTATTCTCTGGATTAAGGACCATAATAGGCAAATTAATGCCCCCGTTTTTTAATGAAATTCCTTCATCGGCAAAAGCCACGCCCAAATAATCTACTTTATGATGTTCCAGTAATTTAGCAATTTCGAGTCCGCCGTTTCCGTACCCGAATGCTTTTACCATAACCATAATTTTTACTTTTGGTAGCAACTTTGATTTAAAAAAATTCAGGTTGTAACTAATAGCATTCAGGTTGATTTCTAGGACCGTTTCATGTGTCTTCTCCTCTAATAAGTACACAATTTCTTCAAACTGGAACGATCTCGCCCCTTTTATCAAAATGGTTTCATTACCAAAGTCCAAGTTTTCAAAATCAGCGACAAATGCAGCTGTGTTTTGGAAAGTACTGCAGTTAGCAAACTTGTTTTTAAATGCTGAAATGGTTTCGCCAATACCAATTACCCGTGTAATCCGGTTGGAAACAATTAGCTCAGCCACCTTCGAGTACAACACATCGTTAGGCAAACCGCTTTGAAAAATATCAGATAGAATGACTGTTTTCTTTTTATACTGTTTTTGACTTTCAAGAAAATCCAACGCAATTTTTAAGGATTGAAAATCAGAACTGTAACTGTCATCAATAATACTGCTATTGTTGATTCCGTTTTTGACTTTCAATCGCATTTCTACCGGATACAACAACTCCATGCGGTTTTGAATCGTTCTGTCATCGTATTTAAAATACAACAAAACCATCAAACAGGAAATTGCATTTTCTATCGACGCCTCATCCTGAAATGGTATTTTTATGTCAAACTTGTTGTTGTTTTGTAGCACCGTCAAAACGGTCTTGTCTAAAACTCCCTTTTTAGCAATCAGAACCGAAGCCTTAGCATCGTTATAACTCCAGCAAAAAACGGCGGTATCGGGACGGATCAACAAATCAATTGTTGGATTTTTATGATAAATAATGACTTGGACATCCTGGAAAAGTTTCAATTTTTCTTTGATTTTGTCACTGATATCAGCAAAACCTTCGTCATGTGCCGTCCCTATATTCGTGAGAATTCCAATCGTAGGTTTAATGATTTTTTCGAGTTTTTCCATTTCTGAAACCGTAGAAATACCGGCTTCAAAAATTCCTAAATTGTGTTTTTCATTTATCGCAATCACAGACAGCGGAACACCAATTTGAGAGTTGTAACTCTTTGGACTTCGGATAACGTTATAATCCGGACTTAATAAAAAATTAAGCCATTCTTTGACTATCGTTTTACCGTTACTTCCCGTAAGCCCAATGATAGGAAAATCAAAGAGGCTGCGATATGCTGCGGCAAATTGTTGCAAAGCCAACAAGGTATTGGTCACTACGTAAAAATTAGCTTTCCCTTCACAATCTTCAGGAATATGGGTAACTACAAAATTCTGGACGCCACTTGCAATTAAATTTTTGAGATAAAGGTGCGCATCCGTATTGGCTCCAACCAATGCAAAAAACAGCGTTTTCGGGCCATTTTGCAAAGAACGACTGTCTATAGAAATAGAATCAATAGCCATCGTACTGCTGGTTCCAATAAACTTTGCGGGGATATTTTGTATGCTATTTAGAATTTTTTTGCTCATGGAATAAAAAAAAGATTGAGGTGAATTTCTTTTTTGAAAATGATACTTTCAACAGGCTGTTTATTTGCAAAACTTCCTCAAAAATAGCACTTCTTTTCAAAACGAAGCGACAGATTTACGATAATTATGAGCAATTTCGTTTATTAAAAACAAGAAACTCTTTTGATATGCTTTACTAATTTTGACAGATTACCTATATTTGTTTGATACAAAATCAAAACTATTGAAAAAAACCCTTCCCCTTTTCTCTTATATTTTCCATCCAATATTCATTCCGGCAATGGCAACATTGTTCTACCTTTTTTTTAATGGATCTGATTTTGTGAGTCAAGAAAAGATATTCATTTTTTTTCAGGTGTTGATTGTGACGGTGTTAATTCCTGTTTTGGCCTTTTTTCTCTTACGCGCTACAGGAAATATAGATTCCATAATGGTTTCTAAAATATCCCAGCGTAAAATACCCTTAATACTTCATTGTTTCTTGATCATCTTATTAGTTCGAAAAAGTATCACTATTGATTCCTATCCAGAGTTGCATTTTTTTTTATTGGGGGGACTTTTGAGTTCATTATTAGCTCTAATCCTATTATTTCTGCAGATAAAAGCAAGCCTGCACATGATAGCTTTCAGCTCTTTGACTGTATTTATCATTGGATTAAGCCTGCACCTTCAAATTCAAAATATTTTTACTATTGCATTACTACTACTGTTGAATGGCGTGGTCGCGACTTCTAGACTGGAAATGAAAGCGCATACCATTAAAGAACTCCTTTTAGGTTTTGTTCTGGGAATTATTCCACAATTGCTTCTATTGGTTTTATGGCTATAAAATATAAAATACTATGCCAATATTTAATGCTTTCATGGTAATTGACTTGTCTTCTATTTTTGCCGATTTGAATATTGAATTTAAACCATAATAGGCATACAAATTAATTGTATTGTATCCTGCAGAGACATAAGCCCCGTATTGTAATTTATTAAAATCTTTATTTCCTGTAACCACCACTTTGCCTTGAGCACTATCAAAAACGGACTTGTCGTAGAGCAAATAACTAAACTTTATTCCTGTATAAATGCGCCAAAATTTATGGCTTTCATAAGTAGAGGTTCGCCATCTAAACTCAACAGGAACATCAACTGAAAGTAGGGAAAACTTATTTTTATTATAATCCCTATTGGCATCAATCAGGGCATAAACTGGCATACCGTCTGTTGCAGAAATGGCTATGTTTTGATTGTAATTATTATATGTAAATCCAATACCGGAAGCTATTGCAACGGTTCTCTTTTTATTTAAAGGCATATCCCGCAAAAAACCACCTGACAAACCCGACGAAAATTTGCTTTGTGACAACCCCGAAGGGCCGTCCGTCAATATATTGTAAGTGATCCCAAAATAGAACTGATCCTCACGATACAAGGAATCCACTTTCATAATTAGAGTATCTTGTGATGGTGTATTTTCCTGAGAAAAAACAGTAGCAACCATTAGCAGCAGAAAACAACTAAGAAAAATTCGCATAATTTTTTGGTTTTAAATCGCTCAATGATTCTATCAAACACCCTTGGCTTCCAATTCTCATTAAAACGATACAAATATACCCTTTTGATCGTTTTGTGATAAATAACAACCACAAATAATCCTTTTTAAGACCTTTAAAGATAAAAACGCTCTAAGTTCTTGCAGCCACGGAATTCTATTTGACAGAAAGGACTGAACTACCCTTGTTGACCTAAAGGAAGGACGGCTCACAAAAAATTAATACTGGTATTGCCTGCTGATCTTTTTTTGTTTACTCTCTTGACAAACTAAAAAATTGACCACGCCCTAAAACAAAAAATGCTCCCCTTTTAGGAAGCATTATTTCATCGCAGAGAGGAAGGGATTCGAACCCTCGATATGTTGCCATATACACGCTTTCCAAGCGTGCGCCTTCAGCCACTCGGCCACCTCTCTATTTTATTACGGCTGCAAAGAACACGAAAAAAAACGAGTTAGAAAAGTAAAATCTGAATATTATGTCATTTCTCCTCGTAAAGAAGTTTCAAAAATAGTTTTGAAGTCTTTTGGGGCTATTTTTTTGCTCAATAAATACATCAATTTTGTGATTCCCGCCTCGGTGGTGATGTCTTTTCCGGAAATCACACCAATTTCTTTCAGTCCGGTACTGGTTTCGTATTGCCCCATACTGACACTCCCGCCAGAACATTGGGTAACGTTAACAATATGTAACCCGCCGGCAATCGCTTTTTTCAAGAGGTTTAAAAACCAATCCTCTGTAGGTGCATTCCCAGCTCCGTAGGTTTCTAAAACAACACCTTTAAGATTCGGAATATTTAAAATAGCGGATAAAACTGCTTCACTGATTCCAGGAAACATCTTGATAATGGCAACATTATTGTCTAAATTTTTATGCACTTTGAATTCCTCCGTTCCTTTTTTAGGCAAAAACAATTCAGGATTCAACTTTAAATGCACCCCAGACTCCACCAATTCCGGATAATTTGGAGACGTAAATGCTTTAAAATGTTCTGCATTAATCTTTGTAGTTCTATTGCCTCGGTATAATTTGTATTCAAAATAAAGACACACTTCACTGATAACCGGATGATTATTATTTTGCAGAGAAGCTATTTGAATGGCTGTAATCAGGTTTTCTTTAGCATCGGTACGCAAATCCCCTATGGGTAATTGTGAACCGGTAAAAATAACTGGTTTTGACAAATTTTCAAGCATAAAACTCAGCGCTGAAGCAGAATACGACATAGTATCGGATCCATGAAGCACAACAAATCCATCAAATGAAGTATAATTATCTGCAATAATTATAGCCATTTTTGCCCATTTTTCAGGATTCATGTTCGAGGAATCTATAGGATTTTCAAAAGAAACGGTTTCGATCTCACAATCCAATTGTTTCAATTCTGGAATTCGCTGTAACAATTTACTAAAATTGAATGCCTTAAGGGCTCCTGTTTCAAAATCTTTTCGCATACCAATAGTTCCTCCGGTATATATTAAAAGTATTTTGGCTTTATACAACATCGTGGTATTTTAATTTGTTCACAACTGGATTTGCATACATGGCCAAAAAACTTTCAAGAGCCACTGGATTGTCATGATCAATTCGCATTTCCAGTCTGCGCTCGAACAATGATTTTTCATTTTCAGTATACAAATGGGAATATCTATCGGTCTTATTTACAATATCAAAAGCAATAAAATTCGTTGGCCATAATTTGTAATTACTCAATATGGCATTATCAATTACTTGTGCCAAAGCTACTATTTGCTTATTTGAGTTCTCGTTTTCTGCAATAATGGCATCAATTTCAATATCTAAAACTTTCCCAACATGAATGTGTATTCTCTTCTTTTGCCCTAGAGCACCACTCAGAATCGTCATGAAATCTTCATTCTTTTCCTTGACATACACTTCATTATTGGCTTCAGCCATCAATTGTGGCATTTTCAGAGCATCAGTAGGATCATACTCGTACGAAATAGATACGGGTACAATTTTAATTTTCTTGAAATAATCCATTAAATTCTTTTCATCAGAACCCATACCCACCATTTTCAAAACACCCGGATTGGTCTCATCCTTGCCGTCTTTCGTTCTTCCTTCTCGCTGTGCTATCCATACAGAACGGTTTTCATGAAGCAATAAATTCCCTATATATTCCGACAATAGTTTTGAACTCTGCAGCATTTCTCTTGGAGTCAATCCCCGTTGTACTAAAAAATTACGGTTCAGTTTTGCCAAGGTATTCAGAAACGATTTTTTTACTAAATTATCCCCAATCGCTGAGGCTGTCATCACTAACCCATGTTCAAATAAAGCTGTGTTTAATAACGTAGTATCCAAAAGGATGTCCCGATGATTTGAGACAAACAAATAAGAAGTGTTTTTCTTTAACTTTTCAAAACCGGAAGTGGTCATTCCTTCTGAACTTTTTTCTAGTATTCTTTGAACCGATTGGTATATAAAATTACATTGAAAATCCCGAATGGAGTGCGTTTTCCTGAGTTGTTCTTTCCAAACTTCGTCAGCAGCACCCGGAAAAGTAAAGTTCATCAATGCTTTCATCATTGGGTGATTAATCACATCTTGAAGTGCTTCGTTTATTTCGGAATCATAAAATGGCCGAATAGCGTCAAATTTCTGCATTGTTGATTTTTCTATATTTGTGTGGGCAAATGAACAAAAAAAAAGTCAAAATAAAGTGAATTCTACTTTAAATCCCAAAAATAGCTTTAGAATTCTCGGTGGTTCGCATTGCTATTTCATGTGTTGAAAGGCCATAAATCTGGGCTAACTTATCGACTACGCTGACTATATAACTACTTTCATTCCTTTTTCCACGAAAAGGAATTGGGGCTAAATATGGGGAATCTGTTTCTAAAACAAGATGCTTTATATCGATCTGTTTCAAAAATTGATCGATTTTTCCGTTTTTGAAAGTAACAACCCCGCCTATTCCAAGCTTCATATTATACGAAATTGCCCTTAAAGCTTGTTCATACGTTCCAGAAAAACAATGAAAAATACCAAATAAATCATCCGATTTTTCTTGTTCCAGAATTTCGAAAATTTCATCAAATGCATCCCGACAATGAATCACAATAGGTAACTTATATTCTTTAGCCAATTGAATCTGCTTTTTGAAAGCAATTTGTTGCTGAGGCAAATGGGTTTTATCCCAATACAAATCGATCCCAATTTCACCAACAGCGTAGAATTTTCTTTTCGCCAGTTCGTTTTCCACATGCTGTAATTCTTTCAGATAATTCTCTTTCACATACGTGGGATGCAAGCCCATCATCAAGAATACGTTTTCAGGATACTTTTTTTCTAAAGTATACATGGATTCCGTGAACGTCGAATCGATTGCCGGAATAAAAAAACGCGACACACCCGCTTCAATGGCGCGTTGAATCATTTCATCTCGGTCTTGATTGAATTCCTCAGAATATAAATGAGTATGGGTATCGGTAATTATTACTTTTGTTTCCAAGTGTCGTCTTTTAAGAATACAAAATTACAAGAATTAAACTAGTCAAAAAAATGGTTTAACAAAGATTGCGATAGAAAAAAGATTCCAAAACTGCATACAACAACTTGTATCTTTGTAAAAGGGACACTATAATTCCGAAAACAAATTCTGCCTAGATGAAAAACCTCCACAAAATCCTTAAAAAAGAAAACTACAAAAAAGTAAAATTTAAGATTACTAAAACCCAACACCTTTTGATTAAAGCCAAAATCAACGGTATCAAAGGAAATTTCATTTTAGATACAGGTGCTTCAAGTAGTTGTATCGGATTTGAATGTGTTGATTTGTTTCTATTGGAAGCTAAAAAATCAAAAACTAAAGCTTCAGGAGCTGGAGCTTCCGGAATGTTGACACAAATAGCTACAAAAAATCAATTGCAACTAGGCACTTGGAAAGACAGTGCTTTTGACGTCGTAATTTTCGATTTATCTCATATAAACGAAGCTTTAACACAACACAAATCAAAACCCGTTCATGGAATCATAGGAGCCGATGTTTTAATGAAAGGAAAAGGAATCGTGGACTATTTTAATTATTGCTTATATTTACAATAGAAAAACGACCTTAAAACCTTAAAGAAACATGAAAAATATTTTCAAAAAATTATTGGTATTTATGGGACTACTTTTATTTTCTTGTTCTCCCGCCGACTTAACTAACGAAAATGAAACAATAACTAATTCAGATTCCAACAATCTCAGTATTTTAAAAACCAGCTATTCAAAAATTTGGGACTTCGATAATTTAACGGAATGGGAAGATGCTACTCAAGTTGGCAATCCAAATTACTGGATTGAAAATGGGAATTTACGTATTTTCACAAATCCAAATACGTGGGAAAGATCAAAAGTAAAAACGATTTCAAGTTTTGCCGCTGGAACCTATAGCTGGAATGTTTATATCCCCGAAATGGGCGTTGGTGACATGGCTAGCATTGGAGCTTTTTTATATAATAATGACACACACGAACTCGATTTTGAGATTGGCTATGGATCACAAGCCATTCGAAATCAATTAGCAGCAGAACCAGACGATCTTATCGTATACATGATCTCACAGGGCAATCCGTTCCAATCTGTTCAAAGGAAAATCAAAAGAAGACAATGGTATAATCTTACACTACAATTATCCCTTACTTCTAATGGGCGATACAATGTAAGTTGGAAAATCAATGATGCAATTATGGCAAGTGTCCGACTTAATTATGGTAAAAACACCAAATTTAACATCTATTGCAGTGTCGAAAATTTACAATTTATAGGCGACCACATTCCGAAAAGCCAAAATTACGCACTTTTTGATGTTGTGGAATTCAAAGGAATTTTAATAAAAAAATAAAAAATCCGTTTAGTTCTAAAACTAAACGGATTTTTTATTTTTTTATTAATTCAATTACAATTCTAATGCTTTTTTAGGATTGTTCTCTAACAATAATTCCATTGGGTTTTCTAAGGCTTCTTTTACGGCCACCAAGAAACCAACAGACTCACGACCATCAATAATTCTATGGTCATAAGACAACGCCACATACATCATTGGGTGAATTTCTACTTTTCCGTTTACGGCAATTGGGCGCTCGATAATGTTGTGCATTCCAAGAATTCCTGACTGTGGCGGATTGATAATTGGCGTACTCAACATACTTCCAAAAACACCACCGTTAGTAATCGTAAACGTTCCACCAGTCATATCATCCACTGTGATTTGTCCGTCACGCGCTTTAAGGGCTAATCTTTTAATGTCGGCTTCAACTCCACGGAAAGTCAAGTTCTCCGCATTACGAACTACAGGAACCATTAATCCTTTTGGTCCTGAAACTGCGATAGAAATGTCGCAAAAATCGAAAGCGATCTTATGATCCCCATCCATCATTGAGTTTACATCTGGAAATAATTTTAATGCTCTGGTCACTGCTTTAGTAAAAAAAGACATGTACCCTAAACCAATTCCGCCATGTTTTGCTTTGAATGCGTCTTTGTATTCATTCCGAATCAAGTTGATTGGCGTCATGTTTACTTCATTAAAAGTAGTTAACATGGCTGTTTCGTTTTTAGCAGCCACTAATCGTTCTGCCACTTTACGACGTAACATTGATAATTTTGAACGTTCGGATCCACGAGACCCACCAGTAGGCGTCCCCATTGAAGGCGCCGCATGTACGGCATCGTCTTTAGTGATTCTTCCGTCTTTTCCAGTTCCTGTTACTGAAGTTGTTGCTATATTTTTTTCGTCTAATATTTTTCGTGCTGCCGGAGATGGAGTTCCTGAAGCGTAAGTTGCTGCTGCTGGAGCGGCTTTTGGTGCTTCTGTTTTAGTTTCCACTTTTGGCGCTTCAACTGTTTTTGTAGCTTCAGCAACTGGCGCATCGCCTGCTGGTTTTACGCCGTCCGTATCAATGTGACAAACTACTGCTCCTACTGCAACTGCATCTCCTTCTTCCGCTTTCAAAGTAATGATTCCGCTGGCTTCTGCTGGCAATTCTAATGTTGCTTTATCAGAATCAACCTCAGCAATGGCTTGGTCTTTCTCTACATAATCTCCGTCTTTTACCAACCAAGTTGCGATTTCAACTTCCTTTATAGATTCCCCTGGTGATGGGACTTTCATTTCTAAAATCATGTTCTATTATTTTAAATTATGAATTTTAAGTTTTAAATTGTTCTTGAACAACTTATGTGTGTTAGATGTATTGTTTTTTAGCCCTGATGGCAGCGACATCCTTTTTCTAGCTTCTTTAGCTAGGAAAAGATATAGCGTACAGCAGGAAATAGCTCCTTATTATCGGTATAAATTTTTATCAAAAACCATTCGCAATGCATCAGCCTGACGGCGTTTTGCTCTTGTATAACTTCCTGAGGCCGGTGCCGCATACGCTTTTAGTGAAGCCAATCTCCATTTTACTAAATCAAAATTCATTAGCATAAAGCTGTAAGCCCCCATGTTTTTTGGTTCTTCTTGTGCCCAAACATAATCATCTGCATTAGGGTATTTAGCGATAATGGCTTTTAATTGTTCTACCGGTAATGGGAACAATTGCTCGATTCTAACTACAGCCACATCATTTCTGTCCAGAATTTCTCTTTCGGCAGTAATGTCATAATAGAATTTTCCGGTACAGAAAACCAGCGTTTTCACATGCGCTTTATTCACTGTTTCATCATCAAATGTTTCTTGAAAACTCCCTGTTGCAAATTCTTCAACGGTAGATACTACCCTTGTATCCCGCAACAAACTTTTAGGCGTAAACACAACAAGTGGTTTACGAAACGTTGTTTTCATTTGTCTTCTCAAAAGGTGAAAGAAGTTGGCTGGTGTAGTACAATCTGCCACATACATATTGTGTCTGGCACAAAGTTGTAAATATCGCTCCATTCTGGCTGATGAATGCTCCGCTCCTTGTCCTTCGTATCCGTGCGGCAATAATAAAACAATTCCGTTTTGATTGTTCCATTTATCTTCGCCACAAGAAATATACTGATCAATTATAATTTGGGCACCGTTACTAAAATCACCAAACTGTGCTTCCCAGATGGTTAATGTATTTGGGTTGGCTAAAGCGTACCCATAATCAAACCCTAAAACAGCATATTCAGACAACAGCGAATTGAAGATATTGAATTTCCCTGTTGCTCCTTCTAAAGTACTCAACAAAATCACTTCTTCTTCTGAATCCTCTACTTTTACAACGGCATGACGGTGAGAGAACGTGCCTCGCTCTACATCTTGCCCCGAAATACGAACATCATATCCTTCTTTTAAAAGTGACCCATAGGCTAAGTGCTCTGCCATGGCCCAATCCAGCTTGTTTGTTTCAAAAAACATTGTTTTTCTATCGTTGACAAGTTTTTGTATTTTGCTGATAAATTTTTTGTCTGCAGGTAAGTTACAAATTACGTTTGCAACCTCAGTAAGTCCGGCTACTGGAAAAGTAGTGTCTACTTTTTTGAGCATTTCAACATCCGAAACCTGTTCAAAACCTTTCCATTCGTTTTTCATGAATGGCGTTATAATAGTCAAATCTTTTTTACGGGAGGCTTCTAAATTCACCTCTAGATTTGATTTGTATTCTTTTTCTAATCCTTTTACAAAAGTACTGTCAACAACTCCTTCGGCAAGCAATTTCTCCATGTAGATGTCTCTTGGGTTTTTATGCTTTGCAATGATTTTGTACAATACGGGTTGGGTAAAACGAGGCTCATCGCCTTCATTATGTCCATATTTTCTATATCCCAATAAATCAATAAACACATCCCTACCAAATTCCATTCTGAAGTCCAATGCAAAGGACATCGCGTGAACTACTGCTTCAGCATCATCCGCATTTACATGCAAAACGGGCGAAAGGGTAACTTTAGCAACATCAGTACAATAGGTAGAGGAACGAGCATCCAGATAATTGGTGGTAAAACCGACTTGATTATTGATAACAATATGTATAGTTCCTCCCGTTTTATAACCATCCAATTGTGCCATTTGCACAATTTCATACAAAATTCCCTGACCCGCAATTGCAGCATCTCCGTGAACGGCGATTGGCAATACTTTTGAGAAATCGTTAGGGAAATATTTATCTTGTTTGGCTCTTGTGATTCCTTCGATTACTGCACCTACTGTTTCAAGGTGCGACGGATTAGGAGCTAAATTGATATTAATTTTTTTACCGGTACTGGTCACTTTATCCGCTGTAAGTCCTAAATGGTATTTTACATCGCCGTCAAAATATTCTTGATCGTAATCTTTACCGTCAAACTCTCCAAAGATGTCTTGGGTCGATTTGCCAAAAATATTTGCCAACACATTCAAACGACCACGATGTGCCATTCCCATAACAAATTGCTCAACTCCTTTTTCAGCTGCTTTCTCGATTAAAGCATCTAATGCAGGAATAATTGATTCCCCACCTTCTAGAGAAAAGCGTTTTTGACCTACATATTTAGTGTGCAAAAAATTCTCAAAAGAAACGGCTTGGTTTAATTTATTAAGAATGGATTTTTTTTCATCCAATGAAAATTTAGGCTGATTGTCATTGTAGCCTAATTTTTTCTGAATCCACTCCACTACTTCCGGTTTACGGATATACATATATTCCACCCCGATGTGCTGGCAGTATATTGTATCAAGATGCGTTATGATTTCCTGAAGCGTACAAGGCTGTATTTCCATAACCTTGGCTGCATCAAAAACAGTATTTAAGTCTGCTGATGAAAGTCCAAAATTTGTGATTTCTAGAGTTGGTGATGATACTCGTCTTTCTCGAACCGGATTTGTTTTAGTAAACAAATGACCGCGAGAACGGTATCCATCTATTAATTTTAATACATTGAACTCCTTTTGAAGCTTGTCAGAAACCAAGCTAATATCTGTATTATTAGCCGCAAAATTTGCAATTTGCTCGACTTTATGATCCTCGCCGTAAGAACTCATCCCAAAGTCAAAACCTTGAAAGAAACTTCTCCAACTAGGCTCAACGCTGTCTGGATTTTCTATATATTGATCGTATAATTGAGCGAAAAATTCTGTATGTGCTGCGTTTAAAAATGAAAACCTATCCATAATATTTAGTGAATATACCTTTTTGATTAAAATAGTTTGGCAAAAGTACAATAATACAATAAATTTATAATTTATTTTAAGATACTTTTACATCTTAAATTGTTAAAAATCTAGAAACTTATGGCAAAAAAGCGCTTTTTCGAGGTTACCAAATCGTTTTTAGTACTTATTGCCTTGTTTTTTGCAAGTGCTCTGTTTGCACAACAAAATACAATATATACCACTATGCCAAACCAGTTTTGGAGAAATGTACAATTTGGAGGTGGACTGGGTTTAGGCTTTGGTTCCGGCTACACGGACATTTCGTTAGCGCCAAGTGCCATTTATAATTTTAATGAATATGTGGCTTTGGGACTGGGAGTGCAGTATAAATATTTGAAGCAACGCGATTTTTTTGCTTCTCATTTGTATGGCGGTAGTGTTATAGGATTATTTAATCCAATCCCCGAAATCCAACTTTCGACGGAACTGGAACAATTAAGAGTCAATGTAAATCTGGATGGATCCAATAGCAATTCTCAAAACTACTGGAATACAGGTTTATTCATCGGCCTTGGTTACAGATCTGGAAACGCCACTATTGGTGGGCGATATAATGTTTTGACTGACAAAAACAACATTTACGGCAGTGCCTTTATGCCTTTTATTAGAGTGTATTTTTAATTATCTGCGATGAAAAAAACTTTTCAATTATGCTGTATTTTATTTATAAGTTACAGTTTTGCTCAAAACAATATTTTACAATCTGGGCCCATGGTGGGGTATTGCGAAATGACCGAAGCGATGATTTGGTTGCAAACCAACAAAAAAGCTTCGGTGAAAATAGCTTATTTTGCCCTTGACAATCCTACTAATATATTCTACTCCGACGTGTATTCATCTTCAAAAGAAGTTGGCTTCACGCATCATATTATTTTAGATCAATTAGAACCCGGAAAAAAATATACGTATGCTGTTTTCATAAATGACAAAAAAATCATCTTGCCCTACGAGACTTCTTTTTCATCAAAGAAACTTTGGGAATGGCGCGAAGATGCTCCTGATTTCACAGTAGCCATTGGAAGTTGTTCCTATTTTAATGAAACTCCGCTGGACAGACCAGGAAAAGCCTACGGAAGTGAGTATGGCATTTTTGAAAGTATTGCCAAAAAAAATCCAGAAATCATGATATGGAGTGGTGACAATATTTATCTCAGAGAAGCGGACTGGGATAGTAAAACCGGGATTTATCATCGGTATACGCATTCAAGGTCGGTAAAAGAAATTCAGCCTTTGCTGGCAAAAACTCAAAATTTTGCCATTTGGGATGACCATGATTTTGGTCCGGATGATAGCGATGGCAGTTTTTATAACAAATTTCTAACTCAAAAAGCGTTTAAAGATTTCTGGGCAAATAAAAGCTACGGTATGAATGCTGAACAAAACGAGGGTATTTATTCTACCTTTAGCTGGAGTGATGCACAGTTTTTTTTATTGGACGATCGGTTTTTCAAGACCCCAAATAACAGAATTACGGGCGAAAGAACGGTTTTAGGAAATACCCAATTAGAATGGCTGATTAACGCACTAAGTTCCTCTAAAGCCAGTTTTAAAATAATTGTAATGGGCGTACAAGTATTAAATTCCGTAGCGGAAAAGGAAAACTACAGCAACTACCCCAAAGAGAAAGAAAAATTGCTAAAAGAAATTCTTGATAATAAAATTAAGGGCGTTTTATTCCTAAGCGGTGATAGGCATTTTACTGAATTTTCCGAAGTTCCCCGCGAGAATGCCTACTCTTTATTTGACTGGACCGTTTCACCGCTAACTTCCGGTGTTGCCGCTGAAGGGGCATTAAAGGAAAACAATATTTACAGATCCAAAGGCAGTTTGATTACGCAACATAATTTTGGTATGATTTCATTCTTGGGTTCAAAGGAAAACCGCCAAATAAAACTAACTGTTTTTGATACTGCGGGAACTGAATTATGGAATAAAACAATCTTAAAAAAAGACTTACAATAACTAATACTTATTCCGGAACCACACTTTTTGCCATTCTCTTTTTAGGATCAAAAAAGCGACTTGTTCTGCCAGAACTACTAAATCAGATCCGTCTAGTTTTTTTATTTCTTCTTCGGAAACATCAATTATGTATAATAAATTGAGGTATTCAGCAAATTTGTATTGAATAAGTCGATATATTTTTTCGTGAAGCTGCAACTTCAATTCACTGGGAGAAATACCCAACGGAAAATCAATTGCTTCGTTAGCGAGATTGAAATCCTTATTCATTTGTTCGATTAATTTCAAATATAAGTTTTCACCCGCGGCTTCAGCAAGTAGTAAATCGGTATTTTTTGGAACTATAAACATATCTTTAAATATCAATGGCAATATGAATGTCAATTTTCAATATTGTTATTATTATACACTATACTTCTTGTTAAATTATAAATATAAACTTTCAAAGTCAATGTTGAAATTGATTATTGAAATTGAATTACACTTTTCTGCCCATTAAATTCTCCCCAAAAGATTTCAACATTGCTTTTTTATCGGCGCTAATATTCATTTTATCCAAGGTCTGAAACGCCTTAAAAGTAAAATCTTGTATTGCTTCCTGTGTTGCCGTAGCCGCACCAGAACTATTAAAAAGTGCTTTCACCGTCTCTATTTTATCCGTACTATTTTCCGGCTGAACAGAAAACAAATACCGCAATTCTTTAGCTTCCTCTTCTTTTGAAAAAGCTACTGCTTTTAGATACAAATACGTTTTTTTATTTTCTATAATATCACCGCCTACTTGTTTTCCAAAGGTTTCTGGATCCCCAAAAGCATCCAAGAAATCATCCTGTAATTGAAAAGCCAAGCCTAAATTGAGGCCGAAATCATACACCAGATTTGCGTTTTCCTCGGTAGTTCCTGCAATAATCGCTCCCATTTTCATGGCTGCTGCTACCAAAACAGCCGTTTTGTATTGAATCATCATCAGGTATTCCGGAATGGTAACATCATTGCGTTCTTCAAAATCGACATCCCATTGCTGCCCTTCGCAAACTTCAAGCGCTGTTTTGCTGAACAACTTGGCCAAATCCCGAAAAATAACGGGCTCATATTGTTCAAAATATTGATAGGCTAAAATCAGCATCGCATCCCCAGATAAAATTCCGGTGTTTATATTCCATTTCTCATGAACCGTTGCTTTTCCTCTTCGTAGTGGCGCATCATCCATAATATCATCGTGAACCAACGAAAAGTTATGAAAAACTTCAACGGCTAATGCGGCAGGCAATGCTTTTTGATACGGCGCATCAAAAATTTCGGCACTCATTAAGGTCAGTACCGGACGAATTCTTTTTCCGCCAAGGTCTAAAATATACCGGATGGGCTCGTACAAATTTCTTGGTTCTTTGGTTTCATATTGTGCCTGCAAATACTCCGAAAGAAACCCCTGATATTGATAAATGGAATGCATAAAATAAATTTTTGGCTAATTTACTCTATTCAAATTGTATTACAAACATCGTTTTACCTTCAAATGTTAAATAAACCAAAATACATTGGAAACTATTTTGGTGTTTAAAGTTTCCGTCTTATATTCGCACTCGAAATTAATCGTTCAAATCAACAAATTTGAATTTAATTAAAAAATACTGAAACCATTTCAGCCTTAAAAATGAAAGAAAAAATTATAACTAAAGCAAGTGAGATGTTTTTAAAACTAGGTTTTAAGAGCATCACCATGGATGATATTGCAGGAGAAATGTGTATTTCTAAAAAAACGATTTATAAATATTTCTGCAATAAAGAATTACTTATTGAGGAAAGCACCACTGCAATTCACAAACAAATCCATCAAATTATTGACCGTATTATTGCCCAGAATTATAATGCTATCGCAGAAAATTTTGAAATACGAAAAATGTTTAAAGAAATGTTTCAATCCTCAGACGACTCCCCCATTTACCAATTAAAAAAACATTATCCTGAAATTTATGAGAAAGTGATGACAAGAGAAATCAATGAATGCAACACCACTTTTGAACAAAACATAAAAAAAGGAATCGAACAAGGTTTTTACCGCGAGAATATAAATATTGAAAGTTACACGCGATTTTATTATTATTTAATTTTCAGTATAAAGGGCTGTACCAGTTCCGAAAAAGAAGCTCAAAAGATAGAACTTGAGATTTTAGAATACCATACCAGAGCTATGGCAACTCCCAGCGGGATAATTGAACTTGAAAAACATTTACTTAACTATACTACAAAATGAAAACTATAATTTTACTAGCCATCCTGACCTTTGGGATTTCGGCTCAATCACAAAACTCAGGCAACCCAGGTACAAGTCCCGTACAAACACTTACGCTAAAAGAAGCCATCAACTATGCTCTAGAAAACAAAGCAGATGCCAAAAAAGCACAATTACAAGTAGAGAACAGTGAATACCAAATTCAGGAAATACGCTCCAGAGCTTTGCCTCAAATTTCAGCTAATGGCAATTTGACGTACAATCCTGTAATACAAACAACTGTTATTGACGGAGCAGGATTTGGCGCTCCGGGAACTACCATCCAAGCCGCTTTTGGCCAACCATGGATTTCTACTGCCGGAGTTTCTCTGACACAGGCTATCTTCGACCAAACTGTTTTTACCGGCCTAAAAGCAGCAAAATCTACCAGAGAATTTTACCAGATCAACAATCAACTAACAGAAGAGCAAGTAATTGAGCGTGTGGCCAATAATTATTACCAAGTCTATGTGCAGCGACAAAAACTAACGGTGATTGACAGCACTTTAAAAAATACCACCAAAGTAAGAAACATCATCAAAGGACAATATGACAATGGTCTAGCCAAGAAAATTGATTTGGATCGAATTATAGTAAAAATTTCAAACATCAATACACAACGTCAACAGGTACTGAATGCCGTACAAATACAAGAAAATACCTTGAAATTTTATATGGGAATGCCCATAGAAACCCAAATCGAGATTCCACAAACTGCCTTTGAAGTAGGGTCACAAGCATTGTCTGAAATTCCAAATACGGCAAACAGAACGGAATACTTGCTTTTGAAAAAACAAGAACAACTATTATTTTATCAAAAAAAGGCTATTGAAGCTGCTTATTACCCAACATTATCACTGAATGCCGGGTACAATTATATTGGTCAGGGTCCTGTAATGCCTTTGGGCGGAAAACCTTCTAAAGGAGTGTACTGGTCTGATTTCTCTTCGATTGGCTTGAATTTGAAAGTACCGATATTTACTGGATTTGGCACTCGTGCAAAAGTGAGACAAGCCGATGTTGACCTACGAACTATCCACGAAGAGTTGGTTGATACCAAGTTGTCACTTGACCTGGCTTTTGCCAATGCAAAAACGCAAATTGACAACAGCTTAACCACAATCAAAAATCAGAAAGAAAATGCCCAATTAGCCAAAGAGGTTTTAAATAACACCCGAAACAACTATATACAAGGATTAACCACACTGACTGATTTACTGGATGCCGAAAACTCATTGACCGAAGCTCAAAACAACTACACATCAGCCATATTAGAGTACAAACTGGCAGAAATACAATTAGTCAAATCCAAAGGGGAATTAAAAACACTAACCAATAAATAATCAAAATGAAAAAAATAATAATAACAGTAGTAGTAATTGTAGCATCCTTAGGACTAATTGCCTACGTATTAACCAATAATAAAAAAGAAAACGAAGCTAAAACAACTATTGTTGCGGAGAAAAACGCCTCCGTTTCTGTTAGAGTTGAAACCGTAAAAACCGAAGCTGTTTCATTAGATTTCTCATCCAATGGAAATTTTGAACCCATACAAGAATTAAAATTTTCTGCTGAAAAATCAGGTAAAATAACAAAGATACTTGTAAAAGAAGGCGATTATGTTTCAGTAGGACAAACACTCGCCATTGTACGAAGTGATGTTATAAACGTAAATGCGCAAAACGCTAATGCGGTGTATCAAAATGCGGTGGCTGATTACACCCGATTTGAAAATGCATACAAAACAGGCGGCGTAACTAAACAACAAGTAGATCAGGTAAAACTAGCAATGGTAAATGCTAAATTCCAGTTAACACA
The DNA here is from genome assembly GCF_003970375.1 of Flavobacterium sp. ZB4P23. Lineage (NCBI taxonomy): Bacteria > Pseudomonadati > Bacteroidota > Flavobacteriia > Flavobacteriales > Flavobacteriaceae > Flavobacterium > Flavobacterium sp. ZB4P23. The sequence goes on along the minus strand of NZ_RYDK01000004.1, from coordinate 186,699 downwards.
AGCAAATATCAATGTTGGAGATACAAGAATCAAAGCGCCAATTAGTGGGTTTATCAATAAGAAATACATCGAGGTTGGATCAATCATTTCTGCTACACCTGCTACGGAATTGTTTGATATTGTAAATGTTTCCAAACTAAAACTAAAAGTTAACGTTAACGAAAGCCAAGTGGCCAGTTTAAAAGTAGGTACCGTCACAAAAGTTGTAGCAAGCGTTTATCCAGACCAAATTTTCTCAGGGAAAATCACTTTTATCGCCTCAAAAGCGGACGAAATTTTAAATTTCCCCATCGAGATTGAAATTACAAACAACGCTTCCAACGGTTTAAAAGCGGGTATGTACGGAACCGCTGAATTTGCATCGAAACAACAAAAACAATCGTTGATGATTGTTCCTAGAGATGCTTTTGTAGGAGGTGTAAGCAGCAATCAGGTTTTTGTAATTGAAAGCGGAACTGCCAAATTGAAAACAGTTACAGCTGGAAGAATTCTTGGGGACAAAGTAGAAATTCTAAACGGACTCTCAAATGGCGAAACTGTAATTGTCACAGGTCAAATCAACCTTCAGGACGGATCTAAAGTGGATGTCATTAAATAGTCGAAAGTTGTAAACCCAAAGGTCAAAAGCAGAAAACGGCATGACCTTATACGTTAAGACCTAAAAATATAAATATATGAAATTAGCAGAAATATCCATAAAACGTCCTTCGTTAGTAATTGTATTGTTTACGATTCTAACACTTGGTGGACTGTTCAGTTACAGCCAATTGGGTTACGAATTGATTCCAAAATTCGAAACCAATGTAATTACTGTTGCCACTATTTATCCGGGTGCATCACCAAGTGAGGTAGAAAATACGGTTACCAAAAAAATTGAAGATGCCATTGCATCCTTAGAAAATATTAAAAAAATAGACTCGAAGTCCTACGAAAGTTTATCAACAGTGTCCATTACATTAACGTCTTCGGCTGATGTTAATATTTCCATGAACGATGCGCAGCGTAAAATAAATGCTATTCTTAGTGATTTGCCTGATGATGTTGAAACGCCTTCATTGACTAAATTTTCTTTAAGCGATTTACCAATTATGACTATTGGTGCCAACGGAAAAATGGATGAAGTTGCTTTTTACGACTTAATTGATAAAAAATTAGCACCCGTTATTTCTCGAGTAGAAGGTGTAGCACAAGTAAATATTATTGGCGGACAAGAAAGAGAAATTCAAGTAAATCTTGATGCGGTAAAAATGCAAGCCTACGGACTTTCGATTCCGCAAGTGCAACAAACTATTTTATCTTCTAATTTGGATTTTCCAACAGGAAACATTCAAACTCGTGAGCAGAAAATACTAATTCGTTTAGCCGGAAAATATAAAACTGTTGATGAATTAAGAAACTTAATTGTATCTTCTAAAAACGGAATACAAGTTCGTTTAGACGCTATTGCTGATGTTCAGGATACTCAAAAAATTCCTGAAAAAATAGCGCGTGTCAATCAAAAAAGTGCTATTATTTTACAAATCATCAAACAATCGGATGCCAATGCGGTTGCCGTAAGTGAAGAGTTAGTTAAAACAATTGCTAAACTGGAAACGGATTATAAAGCAAACGGATTAAAACTTGAAATAGCAAAAGACAGTACTATTTTCACATTAGAAGCTGCCGATGCTGTTGTGCATGATTTACTAATTGCGGTACTTTTAGTGGCTCTTGTGATGTTATTTTTCTTGCACAGCATCAGAAACTCATTGATTGTAATGGTTTCTATTCCTGCTTCATTAATTGCTACGTTCATTGGAATTTATTTGATGGGGTATACCTTAAACTTAATGAGTTTATTAGGACTTTCTCTTGTGGTGGGTATTCTTGTGGATGACGCCATTGTGGTTCTCGAGAATATTTACAGGCACATGGAAATGGGGAAAAATAAAGTTCGAGCTGCTTATGATGGAACTGCAGAAATTGGTGGAACTGTTGTATCGATTACTTTAGTAATTGTAGTAGTGTTTCTACCAATTGCAATGAGTACCGGATTGGTTTCTAACATTATTACACAATTCTGTGTAACGGTTATTATCTCGACATTGCTGTCATTAGTCGCTTCATTTACAATCATCCCATGGTTATCTTCCAGATACGGGAAATTAGAACACATTCAAGGTAAAAATCTTTTTGGAAGAATCATCCTGGGATTTGAAAGCTATTTGACACGATTTACAAATTGGGTCTCCAGATTATTAGAATGGTGTTTGGATCATTATTTTAAAACACTAGCTATCGTTTTAGTACTCTTTTTTGGATCGATGATTAGTTTATTTGGCGGTGGATTTATTGGTGGGGAATTCTTTGCCGCGTCTGATAGTGGTGAGTTTTTAGTTCAGATAGAAATGCCAAAAGATGCTTCATTAGAGCAAACCAATTTCATGACGCAAAAAGCAGAAGCATTCTTGCAGAAAGAAGAGTATGTTTTTAGTCAAATTACAACGATTGGTCAAACCAGTGAAGGTCTTGGTGCTTCGCAAGCCACTGCTTACAAATCGGAGATAAACGTAAAAATGGTTGGATTAGACAAACGTAATGAACCTGCAAATGTGTATGCTGCAAAAACCAAACGCAAATTAGAAAAAATACTAGTTGGTGCCAAAGTAAAAACAGTTCCAGTTGGTATTTTAGGAACTGCAGAAGATGCTACTTTAGGATTAATTGTAACGGGGCCAAATGTAGAAAGCGCCATGCAATTTGCAAAAGCAGCAGAAAAAGAATTACGTACCATTCCTGGAGCAACAGAAATCGAATTGTCTGTAGAAGATGGAAATCCAGAAGTAAACGTAAAAGTCGATAGAGATAAAATGGCCGCTTTAGGATTGAGTTTGCAAACAGTAGGTATGACCATGCAAACTGCTTTTAGCGGAAATACTGATGGTAGATTTAGAGCTGGTGAATACGAATATGACATCAACATTAAATACAATGCATTCGACAGAAAAAGTATCGCAGATGTCAGAAACTTAATTTTCATAAACGATAGTGGTCAACAAATAAAACTGAATCAATTTGCAACCGTAACCGAAGGTTCCGGTCCAAGTGAATTAGAACGAAGAGACAAATCAGCATCGGTAACTGTAAAAGGCCAAAATGTGGGTGTGGCTTCAGGAACTATTGTAACACAATGGCAAGAAAAAATTGAAAAATTAAAAAAACCAACCGGTGTAAATTATATTTGGGGTGGTGATCAGGAAAACCAGTCCGAAGGTTTTGGTACATTAGGAATTGCGTTATTAGCTGCAATTGTCTTGGTTTACCTGGTAATGGTTTCGTTATACGACAGTTTTGTACATCCATTTGTGGTATTGTTTGCCATCCCGCTTTCCTTTATTGGTGCAATGTTGGCTTTGGCTTTAACCAATAATACACTGAATATATTTACCATTTTAGGTATCATCATGCTTATTGGTCTGGTGTGTAAAAATGCGATTATGCTTGTAGATTATACCAATCAAAGGCGTAAAGCTGGCGAAACGGTCAGAACAGCATTAATCCAAGCAAATCATGCGCGTCTTCGTCCAATTTTGATGACCACTATCGCGATGGTATTTGGTATGTTCCCCATTGCGCTAGCCTCTGGAGCTGGAGCGGAATGGAAAAACGGTTTGGCTTGGGTAATTATTGGGGGATTAATTTCCTCATTATTCTTGACTTTAGTAGTAGTTCCGGTAATTTACCAAATTATGGAAAAAGCCATCAGTAGACTTTCGAAAGGAGAAAAAGTTGATTATGAAGCTGAAATGGTTGCCGATTATGAGCATAAAGAACTAAGTGAAGATGGATTTAATCCAAAACATACCGTTTAAAATCTGAATTTATTATAAAAGATAAAACCTGTTCATTAGTTTGAACAGGTTTTTTTATGGCTAAAAATCCATTAAGAATTCAATTTTAACAATAGCAACAACTGGCTTTTACACCTTCTTAATCACATAGGTCACAATTCCCCAGATGATTAATTGATTTTCTTCCGTGACTTTTATCGGAGCATAATTGGAATTTTCAGGCATCAGATACAAACAGTCTTTCTCCAGTTGTATGCGTTTCACCGTAAATTCTCCATCGATAAAGCAAATTGCAATTTTATTGTTCTGTGGCTCCAAGCTTCTATCCACAACAAGAACATCTTTATCATTGATTCCAGCATCAATCATAGAATTTCCTTTGACTCTGATGTAAAAAGTAGCTAATGGGCTTTCACTCAATTGCTTGTTCAAATCAATGCTCATTTCCATAAAATCTGCGGCCGGTGATGGAAATCCCGCCGAAACCCCTTCGTTTATGAAAGGAATTCGCAATTCACTTTCAAAATCAGGCAGAAAGAACATTAGTTTTTGTCCGTTATTTATTGGCATTTGATTTCGAGTATGTCTTTAAAATTAGTGGTGTATCCGGGTGACAAATGGTTCTGATTCATGTTCCAGGTCAGACTTAAATTTTGGGTAGCCAACTTTACTTTCTTGTCTCCAATTTTGTTATTGAGACCATCCATCACTTTCATCAGCAGCAAATGTTTTGGGTTTTCTTCGTCAAACAGCTGCAATTGTTTCTTGTTTTGATCAATCAATTCCGTGACGATCACGCCCGCTTTCTTGAATTTCAAATGTTCATTTCCTTGGTGCAGTTTCTTCAACATTGCGATAGCAACATTAGAAATTGTCAATGTAGAATTTGACGCATACGGCAATGTAATCGCCATATTAAAATAATATTTTGAGGTTTGTACCGTATGTTTATCCACCACTAACATTACAATAATGGTATGACAGCAGGAATTTTGTTTGCGTAATTTCTCTGCACAAACCGCGGCAAAAGTTGCTACACGTTCGCGCAGCAAATCAAAATCAGCAATTTGTTTTGGGAAACTTCTGGTCGTAGCAATACTTTTCTTTTGGTCAACAATGGGCTCTAAATCCAATACTGATTTTCCTTCGAGTTCATATTTTAAACGCATCCCAATCACACCCATTTCTTTTTTGATCCAAGCTTCGTGTTGTGGTGCCGTAAAATCCAGAGCGGTCACAATATTTTTAGCTTTCATCTTTTTATTCATCCGGTAACCAATGCCCCAGACATCTTCAATCTTTATCCATTTCAAGGCTTTGATTCGTTTTTCTTCCGTATCAATAACGTAAACGCCTTGCGTTCTGTCTTGGAATTTCTTGGCAATTTTATTGGCTACTTTAGACAATGCTTTGGTTTCGGCAAAGCCAATGCAAACCGGAATCCCTACCCATTTTCGTATCCGAGTTTTCATTTGGATTCCATACTCATGATAATCGGAAATCGTCAAACCATCAAAATTCAGGAAGGCTTCATCAATGCTGTAAATTTCTAGATTTGGTGTAAACTGCCCTAAAATAGCCATCACCCGATTGCTCAAGTCTCCATACAGTGCATAATTGGATGAAAATAATGTTATATTTTTCTCTTTTACCAATTCCTTAATCTGAAATGCCGGCGCACCCATAAGAATCCCGGCCGCTTTTGCTTCATTGCTTCTGGAAATCACGCAACCGTCGTTATTTGATAATATTGCAACCGGCTTTCCGTTGAATTTCGGCTGAAAAACACGTTCGCAGGAAGCGTAAAAATTGTTACAATCAACTAAAGCATACATGTTGCAAAATTACTCAATATCAGTTGAAGCGAGTTCGTAACAACAGTTAATTTTAAGCACTGTTGATAAGTAGTTTTTGTAGTGAAAAGGATTTAAAAGTAGCTAATGCTCCTTTACTGGCATTCTTCTTTTATGAAAAACATCAACAGGTACAGTAATTTTATGAAAAAAAATCATAATAATTGCTTTTCAATAAAATTGTTTTTTGTTTTTAATACAAATTAAAATACTGATTTTAAGTGGATTAAGCCTACAAAATCAGGCCGTACTTTAAAGACACAATCCCTTGATTAAAAATTTTGGCATGCTCCTTGAATATCCCTTATCAAATAACACAAAAAGCGAAAGCCGAAAAGCTCAAGAGTAGGCAAAATTCAAAAGAACTGTATCATGAAAAAAATTACCTTTTTAGTAGCTAGTATCTTCATTTTGGGAGGTAGTATAGCGAATGCCACAGAAAAAATCGATTTTTCTGTAGAAAGAAGATCTCCAGTAGATTTTAGAGATGCCGACCCAATTGTGTTCACAGAAAGAGGAATTGAGTTTTTTATTTTCCCTGACGGACAATTAGATTTTAATACACGTCCTACAATTGGACGGGATATCTATTATAAGTCAAGCCGAAAAAATGGGGTAAACAAAACCCATGGTGTGCCAGGCAATGTGCGAAACGGGAATTATGGGGTAAAAGTAGCACACGATAATATGGGGAGAGTAAGACAAGTAGGAAATGTGTTTATCAACTATGATTCAAATGACCGCATCAAACGAGTGGGTTCCGTGTATATGACCTACAACCGATTTGCATTGGAACGCGTAGGAGGTTTAGAAATAATCTACAACCGTCATGGCCAGATTGTTGAAACTGTTGGCGCTGTAAAAGGTGGTAGAAGTTACCAATACGGTCAAAACAGAAATGATCGTGATTACGACAATGATTTTGGTGGCAACCAAAACTCAGAGGACGACGACTCTTACTATTACAGAACAAATGGCCCCAAAGCAAAAATTGAAAAAACGAAAGGAACCGGTCGCGTAGCCATCGTAATCAATAGAAGATAGTTTGTTAGTTATAAATGGTTTGTTTGAAAAATCCCGTTGGTATTCGTATCAACGGGATTTTTGTTTGAACAATTGAAAACACTACAAATTCCCCATAATTTGGTCCATAACCCAACTCGTATGCGTTGCTGTCAAACCTGTAGAAGGGTGTGTACTGTGGCCAAGAAGGTCCTCTCGCATTTGCTGTACATGATACAACTGAATATTTTCAGGATGGTCAATGAGTACTTCTGTTTGTCCTTGTGCGTTCGAAAGCACTACAGGATCGTTTTCAAATACAGAAAACGTTATTTTTCCTTTGCTTCCATAAATGACCACTTTATCTTCCCGTTCATAGCACCCAAAATTCCAGCTTCCGGTACCTGTAATTCCAGATTCATGCAACCAACAGGCAGTCGCGGCATCTTTAGCAGCGTACAATCCCTGTTGATTAATACTAAGCCCCGAAACTTCTTTTATATTTCCCAGTAAATGCGTGAATAAATCCAGGCCGTGACTTGCTAAATCATCAAAATAACCGCCTGCAGCAATCAACGCATCAGTTCGCCAATTGTATTCGCCTGATAAATCCGTAGAACTTGCAGGTTTACTCAAATGCCATCTTATGTGTCTGATGTCACCAATGCTATTGGTATCAAGCCACGCTTTTATTTGTTCAAAACGAGGTAATGTTCGGCGATAATAGGCTACAAACAACGGAATTTTTTTTGCTGCGAAAGCAGTACAAATCGAGAGACTGTCTTGATAATTTGGAGACAAAGGTTTTTCGATACAACATATTTTACCGGCTGCAGCCACCATGAGTCCATACAATTTATGCACATCCGGAGGCGTGGCAATATAAATCGCATCAATCTCAGGATCATTAATCAAATCATCGGCATTTGTGTAATATTTGCTGATTCCGTGTCTTTTAGCATAATCCGCAGCCTTAACCGCATCTCTTCGCATTACTGCTACCACTTGAAAACCATCCGTTTTCTGGTACGCAGGACCACTTTTCAGTTCGGTAACATCGCCACAGCCTAATATTCCCCAGCGGATTACTTTTGTAGGTTCACTCATAATGATAATTTTTCATTGCCTCAGACGATTGTGCGCTACTGCGACTGTTTTGCGTAATAGTTAACCAGAAAGAAATTATGCTTCTTGTAGATACAACGCTGGATGGAACTTAATTGCTTATCGTTTGAAATTCTCGTTTTACTCACAACCATCAATTCCACAACTGTCTCCATCGGTGGTATTCAATACCGTGACTTTCGAATCAAATTTGCCTTCCTCCCATACTTTTTCAAGTGTTTTCACAAAGGTTTCCACATGTTGCGCACCCGAAACTGCATATTTATTATCGAAAACAAAAAAAGGAACTCCTTGAACCCCGACAGATTGCGCCTCATTTATATCCTGCTGCACTTCATTTGCGTACGCATCAGAATTTAGCACTTCATCAATAGCTTCGCCATTCAGTCCTACTTCCAGTCCTAACGCTTTCAATGTATCCAAATCATTAATATTCTTACCATCCGTTAAATAGGCTTTGAACAGTAATTCTTCTAAGTCATTTGCCAAATCATATTTTTTAGCCAAATGCAACAAGCGATGTGCATGCAGCGAATTGGCCATAACCGCTTTTTCAAAATTGAAATCCAATCCTGCATTTTTAGCATTTTCAGTCATATTATTCAGCATCTCTTGTGCCCAATCTTTATCTTTTCTATATTTTTCGGCCAAATGCTCAACCATATCATCCTCTGGAGAAGCAACAAAGCCGGCGTCTAACTGAAAACTTTTCCATTCAATTTCAACTGCATCTTTATGCTCAAAATTCTGTAAAGCACCTTCTATTCTTCTTTTTCCAATATAACAAAACGGACACATGATATCCGACCAGATTTGTATTTTTAATGTATTTCCCATTTTCCTTTAATTAAATTCAAAAATTAATTTTATAATACAAAATTAATCAATTCAGTTTTGAGCTTTTGGGGTTTTAGTGTTTAATTATAGATACTGGAATAGTAAATATTTATTTGAATCAGAAAGTCAGAAAAGTAATCCTTTATAATAGAACCAAAAAAACCATCAAAATTGCTCGTGATGGTTTTTTGTCAACTATAATCATTATACTAAAACTTCAACGTTAATCCCGCTAAGAAATTAATTCCTGCTTGTGGATAATAATACGGATAGATGTCATATATGTATCCGTTAGAAACGTATTTTTTATCTAAAAAATTGTTTACAAGACCTGTTACAATTATTTCTTTAAAAATTGATTTGGGTTTAAAGGTGTAAGCAACATTCAAATCATTCACAAAATAATCCGCCAACTTTGCAGCCGGTAATTCGATGTTGTTCATGTATTGTTCCCCAACGAATTTTTGCAACCATGAAATATGAAGATTTTCAATGGGCGTATAAACCAAAATATTTCCCGCAATTATTGATGGTGAATACGCAATTTCAGTAGTTCCGTAATTTTGACCTTCAACAGCTAAATCCAAATTTTTATTGGCACTCAAGGTAAAATTTGGACGAATAATCAATTGGTCTGTCAACGCTATTGTAGCATCCACTTCCAGCCCTAAACGGTAACTCTTTTCGCTGTTGGAGCGTATAGGAGCACCTACATCGTCTAAACTCCCTGTCAAAATCAATTGGTCTTTATAGGCCATATAATACACATTCGAGTTAAATTGTACTTTTTCCGCAACATATCTCCACCCCAATTCAAAGTCATTTAGTTTCTCTGGCTTTACGTTTCCGCCTTCATAATCACTCCTATTCGGTTCGCGATTGGCTCTGGCATAAGACAAATACACGGAATTTCCGGAATTGATCGTATAGGTCAATCCCGTTTTAGGGTTAAAGAAATTAAACGTATCATCCACAAGTGTTGGTTGAACACCATTAGCCTTGTAATTCACTGAACGATATTGCAAATCTCCAAATAAACTTAGCTGTTCTGTGATTTGGTAATTGGCTTTCGCAAAAATATTCCCGTCCGTTTTATTGGCATAATCATCGTAATAGCGATCTCCTAACTCACTCTGTGAAGCATTTCGTGCCCAGATCACTTTTCCAAAATGGTCGCCTTCATACTTATTCCATCCACCACCAAAAATTACATCCAGTTTTTCCTCTTTATAATTAGCAGAAAAAGTAGTACCGTAAAAATCATTATCCAACCATTTTTGACGCACTAAATCCGTTCTATTTATTGTTGTTCCTCCAATAGTAATTGGCGTCAAGTTATAGCTGGAAAATTTAGCATCTTCTTTATAATTTTCATAGAATCCTTTTCCTTTGGTGTAATGCAAAGCAAAATTAGTACTCCAGTTTTCAGATATTTTTTCGTTCCAATGCAATTGAGAGTGATCTTGCTGGTAATTATCCGTTTCATTATCATAAAAACGAGCATTTCCTTGCTCGTCCGTAAAAGCACCTGATGAATTAAACGTTCGGTCATTCTGCAGCGTTTCTGCATCTATTCCGTTCCAAGACTGGTACGTTTTTTCGGTACCTCCAAAAGCCAATGCTTTTATCAAAGTCGTTTTGCCGACATACGTTCCCTGTAGAAAATAGGATTTCAAATCAGAAGCGCCACGATCTACAAACCCGTCAGACTTGATGGCTGATAACCTTCCTGCGATTTCAAAATGGTCGTTCATCAAACCCGTACTGAATTTTACGGTGTGTTTTCTGGTATTGAAACTACCCACAGAGTTCGATATTTCACCAGAGCTTTCTTTGGCAAAATTGTCCGTCAACATGTTTAAGCTCGCCCCAAAAGCACCCGCTCCATTCGTAGACGTTCCTACGCCACGTTGCAATTGCAAACTTTCTAATGATGAAGCAAAATCTGGCATATTTACCCAAAAGGTTCCCTGACTTTCAGAATCATTGTAAGGAATTCCGTTGATAGTGACATTCACTCTTGTTGCATCGCTACCACGTACGCGAATTCCGGCATACCCTACTCCATTTCCCGCATCAGAAGTCGTCACAACTGACGGCAAATAATTCATTAAAATAGGAATATCCTGTCCTAAGTTTCGGAATTTGATTTCCTTTTTGTCCAAATTACTGAAACTTACCGGCGTTTTAGTAGTGACCCGCACCGCCGAAACCAAGACTTCATCAAGTTGGTTTACTTTCGTAGTGTCTTTAACTTGAGAAAAAGAGATAAATGATGTAAAGAGAAAGACAGAAGACATAAAATATGTCAGATTCTTGGACTTTGAAACTTTAAGACTTTGAGACTTTGAGACTAAAATAGTATTCATCCGTAAATAAGATTACGAATAAAAGGGGGAATTATTCCTTTTGTTAAATTAATAAATGATTGTTTCCTATGACAAATAGATAGTGTGCACGCTATTTTCTTTGTCATTTTTTCCCTTAGCGACATTACTCGCCCAGGTTCGTTGGGTATGATCTCAGCTCGTTATTTAGAGCACCCCTTTGAGACAGCGCAAAAGTAGTTTTTTTTGTTCGAAATTTAGAATTTTAGAAAATAAAAAATAAAATCTTATTCTAAATTTGGTTTTCTCCTGTTTTTCTTGACTTCAGAAATAGTCTTTTTATCCTTTATTCTTTTTCTAATGACTGATTTAGGGATTCTGGTGGGTTTTCTTTCTTTTGGAACAAGCAATGCATTTTTTATTAATTCCAAAAATCGTTTGATTACGAGTTCTTTGTTTCTAAATTGACTTCGGTCTTCCTCACAATTTAAAATTAAAACAGCATCAGTGGTAAGTCTGGACGATAATTTAGTTGCAATCAAAAGTTTTTCTTCGTCCGTTAAAGCCAGAGAATGGTGCAGATCAAAAGTCAACACCACTTTAGAGGATACTTTATTTACGTTCTGACCGCCGGCTCCACTGCTGCGGACTGCTTTAAAACTTAATTCGGATACGATTTTTTCTATTTCCATTGATGCATAAATTTTAGAACTGATGTGCCGGTTTCAACAAATCATTCACCGTTTTGACCGGATTAAAAGTAATCAAAGGCACCTCAACAAACACAGTCAGCCATTTAGCCATTGCGCCGTTCCATAAACCAGGCAATTCATACCCTTTGATGTTTTTGCCCGCTACATTTTTTTCCACAATAAAACCACTACTATAATCCACAAAGTGAGTGAGATCAAATTTCTCTTTTTTATAATTTTTTAGGCTACAGACTAAATCAACCGGATTAAAATGGGTAGCAGCATCCAGAATTGCCTTTTGATTGTCGTTTGCCAAATCGACTTGGAAACCTTCTACGATTTGCAATGAAATTCCTCCTTGATGATCCCGGACCCAAAACGGCCCTCCTCCGGGTTCACCCTCGTTTTTTACCATTCCGCATACGCGAATCGGCCTATTTAAAATCGCTTTTATTTCCTTGACTTTATTGTCCAGACTGTCCGTATGAGAACCGTCCTTCATTGTAGTATTCAATTTTTCCTTCAAAAAAAGAATAATTTCATCTACAAACGCGGACTCAATTGCCACAGTATCCAAGGCGTTTAAATACCTGAAAACCTGCTGCTGTATTGCTAGCAAAATGCCCGCCAACCCTTTTTTGTACAAAGAAATTTTCTCTAAATTGTTTTGAATTACATTGTCAATGTTTTTGATAAATACTATATCAGCCTCTAAATCATTCAAATTGGCAATCAAAGCACCGTGTCCTCCGGGCCTGAAAACTAATTGTCCCTTTTCATCTCGGAACGGCTTATTTTTCATAGTAACCGCAAGTGTATCAGTTCGCTTGCTTTGATAGGAAAAACTAACTTGTATTGTTACACCCGATTGCTTTTCAATTTTAGATTTAATTGCATCAATGCGGCTTTCAAACTTTTTTTGATGGGATTCTGACACTGTAAAATGCAAATGAGAACAGTTATTAGTGCTCGTATAATGCGTACATTCCTGTAAATGCTCTTCCACAGGAGTTGCAATATGGGTTTTGTATTTATGAAAAGGAAGAGTCCCTTTTGGCTGATTTGCAAAGTCAAAATAATCAGATGACAAAATAAATTTTATAAAATAATAATTTTTCAAACTTGGATCTAAAGTATCAAAAGCGGCATACTCGGCTCTGAGTCGTTTATCGATTGCATCAAAAAAGGGAAGTTTTTCCATTCCCACGATAAAAACAGCAAGTTTATTTGCTTTTTTTCGGTTGATATAGGAGTTAATTGATTCATTTTCAACATCAAATTCATTGATGAATTCCGTCAAAAACTTAAACATTCTGCTGGCTGCTCCGGAAGCAGGCACAAATTTCTGTAATTTCAGATTTGATTTATGGGCATCAAAAAAAAGGGATTTTTCTTGAAAATCTTTTTCAGATAGCTTTAAAATACCATTAGACACTGTTGCCGGACGAACCAAATCTGCTTTGGGGATACCGTTTTTAAAAAAATTCAATTGCTTTTGAATGTTTTTCATTGAAATTCCATACTCCTGAATATACAGAAAATCATCCGAGGAAAACCCGAGTTCCCTTGCTAAAGTTAAGTCATTAACACTTGCAATTGCCTTTTTGAGACGCAAATCCTGGTCTCCGGAAAGGGTTATAAATGGTTTATTATTATCGATTAAAGATTGTTTAAACACGGCAAAAACAGATTCTCTTCCTTCTGCTTTGTCTCGCAAATCATCTTTTTCCCAGGGTACATCAATATCTGTCAGAAAAAACAAATCGTATTCATGTGCGCGAGCTGCTTCATGCAACAAAGGATCACAATAGTTGTAATACACCTCCGAAAAAACTTTGGTCACCATTAGATTCGTATCACAAAAAAGATATTTATTGGCAATCAGCGTTCGTTCATTTTCTAATTTAGCTTGACCGTAAGCAATGGGCAGCATATCATCAACGGTACATATTTGCTGACTTAAATCCCACTTTTCTTGCAGGTAATCACGTGCAAACTCCGGAACCCATTCCGTTTTATAATAGTCTGCAAGCTGTCTGGCCAAGGTAGTTTTGCCAGTGCTTTCAGGACCAAATAAAGCTATTTTAATTATTTTTGTAACTCCGTTTGAGAGCTGTCTGAGATTTTCTTCCATTCTAAATAGCCAAAAATGGCAACTATTGTAAATACTATGTATTGAAAACTGGTAAAGGTATAGCCTTTGGCAAAATACAACGGAATGGAAATTACATCTCCAATAATCCAAAATACCCAATTCTCGACTTTCCTTTTGGCCATGAGCCACATTCCCACAAAGAAAATCCCTGTAATAAATGTATCTACATAGGCATACCAAGTGGTAAATTTACCAAAATAGTGATATACTGAAACCACAAAAGCGACCGTAAATATAAAAAGAATTATCGCAATTCGTTTTTCAGAACTTGAAATTTTTGAAATTGGGAATTCTTCCGTATCGCCTTTTTTTCGGGTCCAATGGTACCAGCCATAAATACTCATTACAAAATAATAGCCATTAATCATCATGTCACCCCACAAGGTCCATTTCCAGAGCAAATACACAAATATGGATGTACTCACTAATCCGGTTGGAAAAACCAGAATATTGTCTTTTTTGGCGTACCAAACACTCCATAATCCAAAAATGACAGCTATAATTTCCAAGATAATATCTAATGTTGAATACTCGCTGTACTGCGAAAAAAAATAGTCTATCATTAATTAAGGTTAAAAAAATTAATATCCTTTTCAAAAGCGGTTCCTATAATTACTAGATCGGCTCCGGCAGCATACGCGTTTTGAATTCCCTGCAAATCTACAATACCACCACCAACAAGTAACGGAATTTCAATATTTTGAGTAACTAATGCAATCATTTCTAACGGAACAGCTTGTTTAGCGCCACTTCCCGCTTCGAGATAAATCAGTTTATTACCTAACATTTCGCCGGCTTGTGCCGTAGCCAATGCTAAATCCAGATTATTTCTATCTAAAGGCTTTGTTTTACTAATGCGTTCTACTGCGGTTTCAGTGCCGCTTTCAATCAAAATATAACCGGTAGAAATGATCTCGAGTTGGGTTTGTTTTAAAATGGGTGCCACTTTTACTTGGTGTTCGATTAAAAAATCAGGATTGCGACCAGAAATTAAAGACAAAAATAAAATTGCATCGGCTTTATCTGAAATTTGAGATGGGTTTCCAGGAAATAAAACGATAGGCAATGTGCTGCTTTTTTTTATTTCTATAATTAATTCGTCTAAAATGTTGTTTTCAACCTGGCTTCCGCCAATGAAAATATGTGTTGCGGGTGATTGATTGATTTTTGAAATTAAACTAGGTAAATTTTCCAAAACTATTTTATCAGGATCCAGAAGAATCGCCAGGAGCTTTTGACATTCGACTTTAGATTGTATGATTTCGTTATAAATGTTTGTCATTTTTGGTACGCAGATAACGCGGATTTTGTGGATTTAAACGGATTTCTGATACTTTATATTGTTGCTTATTAATTGTCTTTTCATTGCTTAACCAGTACGGGCAAAGCAATGACAAACTGCGCGATGAAATACTGTGTACTATTTTTCGAAAGCATAAACTAACGTAAAATCCTCTATTTCTTCAAAATGAATATTGAAATCCTTCAATACATTATTAAAATGAAGTTTAGCTTTATTTTGTTTAGCATTTAATTCAAATGAATGAACGTTTATATGGTCTTTGAAACTGATTCCTCTTTCGTTTCTAATTTTGAAAATAGCCTCTTTGGCACCCCAAATAACCGTTAATTTTCGGATATATTCTTCACTATCCATATCCAAGAATTGAAACTCGCTGTCACAAAATTTATGTGCTATTTTGATGATTTTATTGCGTTGCAATTCAATGTCGATTCCTACAGTTTCGTCACTGATTATAATGGCCGAAAACTCATGAGAATGTGTGATGGAAATGTGCTTCCCATCGTGTAAATGGGGTTTTCCGAAGGTGTCATAATACAAATCAAAATCAGTATATCCGGCTTGTTGCAATGCCTTACGAACGCTCAAGAAGGCGCGTTGGTGCATTTCGGATTTCATTCCGTCCAGTCGATTTTGATTGTTTACATTAAGAACAATCTGTTGGTTTAATTCGGAGAAAGGTTCCGTTATTTTCCAAATTAAAATTTGGGTGGCGGCATTAGGATGTATGATTTTATAAAGCGGCATCGTGTTGTGATCTTGATTTTTAGCCCCGGTAGCAGTGATATCCTTTTTTCACGCTTTTTTGCGTGTAAAAAGATATAGCGAATAACGGGAAATAGCTCCAGAAACTGAAACAAGTTCAGCTTAAAGAAATTATTTAGTTAATGTTCAAAAGATTAGCGAATTAAACAATTCATAAATCTTCTGGAAAACCGTAAAATTCTAAAGTTATTGCGTAAATTTGCAAAAAATTTTCACCCGAGCCTGAAAGGCGAACGGACGAAGTAATTACAAATATACTATAAATGAGTACTACAACTATGCCTTTTGTGGCTTTCAAAGTAAAAGACATTTCCCTGGCGGCTTGGGGAAGAAAAGAAATTGAATTAGCAGAAGCTGAAATGCCAGGTTTAATGGCGCTTCGTGCGGAATACAAAAACGAACAACCACTTGCTGGTGCTCGTATTGCGGGATGTTTGCACATGACAATCCAGACTGCGGTTTTGATTGAAACGTTGATCGCTCTTGGTGCTGAGGTGACTTGGAGTTCTTGTAACATTTTCTCTACACAAGATCAGGCTGCTGCAGCGATTGCTGCTGCTGGAATTCAGGTATATGCTTGGAAAGGGTTGAACGAACCTGATTTTGACTGGTGTATTGAGCAAACATTATTTTTTGGTGAAGACAGAAAACCATTGAACATGATTCTTGATGACGGTGGGGATTTGACCAATATGGTTATAGACCGTTACCCGGAATTAGTTGCAGGAATCAAAGGATTATCCGAAGAAACTACCACTGGAGTACACAGATTATACGAAAGAGTAAAAGCAGGAACATTGCCAATGCCGGCAATCAACGTGAATGACTCGGTTACTAAATCGAAATTTGACAACAAATACGGTTGTAAAGAATCAGCAGTTGATGCAGTTCGTCGTGCCACTGACTTGATGCTTGCTGCAAAAAGAGTAATCGTTTGTGGATACGGTGACGTAGGTAAAGGGACAGCAGCTTCTTTTAGAGGTGCTGGTTCTATTGTTACAGTTACTGAAATTGACCCAATTTGTGCGCTTCAAGCAGCAATGGACGGTTTTGAAGTAAAAAAATTAGATACGGTTATTGCAACTGCTGATATTATCATTACCACTACTGGAAATAAAGATATTGTTTTGGGTTCTCATTTTGAGAAAATGAAAGACAAAACTATCGTTTGTAACATTGGACATTTTGACAACGAAATTGATATGGCTTGGTTGAACACTAACCACGGTGCATCAAAAATCGAAATCAAACCTCAAGTTGATAAATACACTATTGCTGGAAATGATATTATTGTTTTGGCTGAAGGCCGTCTGGTAAATCTTGGTTGTGCTACAGGTCACCCAAGTTTTGTAATGAGTAACTCCTTTACTAACCAAACACTGGCTCAAATCGAATTATGGAAAAACAGTGCGGCATACAACAATGATGTGTACATGTTACCAAAACATCTTGATGAGAAAGTAGCCATGTTACACTTAGCTAAATTGGGTGTTGAATTAGAGACGTTACGTACTGATCAAGCGGATTACATTGGCGTTCCAGTTGAAGGCCCGTTCAAACCAGAATATTACAGATACTAGTCGAGTCATTGCGAGGAAACGAAGCAATTCTCACTATTATAATACAAACCCTTGCAGTTCCGAAGTTTCGGGAGCAAGGGTTTTTTGTTTTTGGGCGTGACCCTTCGCAAAAACTACGGGTCGGATACTTATACGTGCCCTGCTAATGAAACCCCAACGACCAATGGAAATTGGTACGCCAAAAAGAACGGCACGTCAATAAGCCAGATGAAGCATTATAAATCTAGTGCTTGTCTGAGTTGTGAACTTTTAAAAAATGCACCAAAAATGCCAAAGGCAGACTCATTGAACGCTTCCAATATGCCGATTTTATTTATCAAAATAAAGTCAGAATCCAAAATAATTATAAAATATACCGCAGACGACAAGCCATCGTCAAACATCCAGCAGCCTGTCCCGCTCTTTGCAAGAGAGTAATAAAGCGGCAATGGGATTTTTATTATATCATGGCAACGAAAACCATAAAACGCGCCGCAGCTGATGTTGGATTGATTTTTACAGCCTACAACCTGCGCCGAATCTTCAACCTGATTGATCACAATCTACTAAAACAGTATCTAAGAATACTGGCGTTGTATTTTGTGATGTTAAGAGCAATTTTAACCCTTTATACGGACTGTTTTATTTTAATAATCATCAGCGACTTTTGCCAGAATGAATTTTAATTGTAGTTTAAATAACATATATTTACTCAATGATTAACAAAATACAGTTCGTTTAAAGGTTTTTAGACAAACTGACGTTAGCGGGAATCGCACCCACTATAACCGTAAAATAAAACAAAAGAAAACATGAAAAAAACATTGCTTTTAATCGCTCTTTTAACGGTTTTTAATAATACTTATTCACAAGAAGACAAAGTCGATCTTGCAATAAAAGAACTTATTCAAAAAAATAAAATTGTCGGTTTACAATTATCGGTTATTAAAGAAAATGTTATTGTAAAAACAAGTCATTATGGATTCTCCAATATTCAAGATTCAATTGCTGTAAATAGTCAAACCGTTTTTAGCATTAATTCTATTACCAAAGCATTCACAGGAGTTGCAATCATGCAATTAGTAGAAAACGGAAAATTAAATCTAGAAGAACCTATTTCAAATTATTTAGATAAATTACCCCAAACTTGGCAAAAAATTACCGTAGAACAGCTTGCAACCCATAAATCGGGACTTCCTGATGTTTGGGATTCACAAGGCAATATGCTTTCCGAGGATGGTAATATTTTGTTCAAAAACGTCAAAAAGCTACCCCTTGCTTTTGAACCTGGAAAACATGTGAGAGAAGGCTTGGCAAATTACATGCTTCTAGGAATGCTTATAGAAAAAATTAGTGGACAGTCGTTTGAAAAATTTATTATGGAAAACCAATTCAAAAAAGCAGGAATGAAAAACGCCATGAAGGCAGGAATTGGGGATTTTTATAACATTATTAATAACTCATCAAGACCATATACTTATTTTAGAAATAATGTTCTAACTAATGTTTATCAACCAATGCCTTCAAATTTATTGCCTGCAGGTGGGATATATGCAACAGCAACCGAAATGGCACAATGGGTAATTGCATTACAAACTAATCAATTAATTAATGCTGAAAATCTTAAAATTCTTTTAAAACCTATTGAATTAGAAAACGGAAAACCATATGAAGAGAATGGTTTGCTCGACAGAACTTCAATTGGTTTTTCATTAAGTTCAAGAGCTGAAAATCCAATAATTGCTTCAATGGGTGGTGCAAGAAATGCATTATTTATTTATCCTAATAAAAATGTTTCAATAGTAATTTTGACAAATTTAATGGGTTCTCATCCTCAAGCTTTTATAGAAGAAATTGCTAAATTATACATTAACTAAAAATAACAACTGCTGCTAACAGCTAGGGCTTACAAGTGCTACTTAAAAAACCATAATGCCGGATTTTGACAAAACGTTTAGGCAAAATATGCAACGCAAAATGCCTGATAAATTCTGATGCATTTTTGAACCAAAAAAACCAACCTGTTTTAGTTTCAAATTGAGAGCTAATCCGATAAAATAATAAAGAAACCTCTCGATTTACAAATAAATCAATTCGGTAATCCTTATAATAATATAAGTTTATGGTATCTTTGAATAACATAAATTCTAAGAGACATACAGCTGCTAATTAATTTGTATATCACAACAAAAGATAAAACCCTTTAATTATAAAACCATGAATACTTATTCTATTATCGCTCAGCTTGTAATCGCAGTGTCCGTAGGTTACGTATGGATTTTTAGGTTTGATAACATTGTTAACGAATTTAAACAATACGGCATATCGGATTTGACAAGAAATGTTGTTGGAGCCACAAAAATAGCCTTATCAACCTTGTTAATAACAGGAATTTGGTATCCTGAATTAGTATTTATACCGGCACTTATAATGGCCTTTCTAATGATAAGCGCACAATTTTTTCATTTTAAAGCAAAAAACCCATGGTCTAAACACCTTCCTTCTTTATTCCTTTTGGCATTATCTCTTTTTGTTGCATTATGCGCTTCCAAATAATCAAAACATGAATTTATTGCATTTACTTATTTTATTTTCGGCAACCTCCTTTCTTATCTATGGAATGGCGTATTTTGCCTCGTCGAATATGAAAAATGAATTTAAACGCTTTGGACTTGAAAAATTTGGACCATTAATTGCTGTTTTAGAATTGGCAGGGGCTATCGGTTTATTTATTGGGCTTCAAAATCATACTGTTTTAGTTCTTGCTTCCGGAGGCCTAGCTTTGCTTATGCTTCTTGGTACAGGGGTAAGAATAAAGATGAAAGATTCTTTATTGGTTTCTTTACCCGCGTTTTTTTACTTTGTGTTGAATCTCTATATTTTATGCAGAACCTTAGAATAAATCAACACTAAGTTGTTTTTAATATTTACCACCAAACAGTTCACTATTTGTTCTAATTTTAAATTAAAACAAAATACCCATTCCAATAATAATTGAAATGGGTACTAAGTAATAACCATGGTATAATGTCGTATTTTAAAATCAAGATAAAATTACATAACAATCTGATTTAAAGCTGCTTTACTTAAAGTTAATTCTTTTGACTTTACGACTTTTAAACTTTCGACTTATTTATAATAATTGAGAAAATCAATAATGCTTCAGCATAACGCTTTTATCACATTTTGAAATTATTCAATAATAATTTTTTTACTGGTTTTATTATTCTCATCATCAATTAGCTGCATGATATACGTTCCAGACGAAAGAGAAGAAACATCTATTGTATTACTAGAAGACTTTAGTACTGTACTTAAAATCTGTCTTCCTAACAAATCAAATACTGCAACATCTAAGTGCTGTGTTTTTTCAAATTGAACCGTAATGCTATTTTTTGCAGGATTTGGATAGACCTGAATTAGGGAAGTATCGAATTTTTTAGCGCTAAGGCTTAAGCTTTCTACTCCACAATATGCTATTGCCCATGATGTAAGTATACCATCATCCCCTAATCCTGTATCCGTTATATTAAGTCTCCATTCGCCTTTAGCACTTTCTCCATTAAAAGCAGAAAGCGGTTGCGCCGGCTTTAAAACACCAGAGATTGCTGGACTTGTTAAAGAACAGTTTATTACAGCCAACCCTTGATCATCAAAAGTAGCATCCAAATCCGACTTAGAATCACACTTACTAGCTATCAGTGAAACATTGGTCCCTGATGGACTTGTCAGTACCGCAACTATATCTCCTATATAACTATGGGTAATTTTCATCGAAACATTAATATCTGAAATTGGGATATCAGTTGCTATATCTATTGTGCTTGTTGTTGTTAAGGTTGATACTATTACAGAAGGATTAGTGTTAGTCCTACTAAAACACTTGTTTGAACCAGTTGTAAAGCTACTTGGCCTACTAAAAACACCGTTTGCACATTCGTTTTTAGGCCTAACTCTCCAATAATATAACGTATTTTCGCTTAACCCTTTATTTTGATTATATCCATTTTTTGAGACAGTTGCGGTTTCTACTATAGATTGAAAATTTGAATCAGAAGCAACTTCCACATCAAAAAATTCAGCACTGTTATTCCCATCTTTAGACCAGATATAGGATGGATAAGTTGATTGTTTCACACTTGTATTAGCTGGACTACTCAGCACAGGCTCCGAAAAAACACCTCCCTTTAGCGTTAATACAACAACTTGAGTTTTGGTTTCTGACGGAGAAGTACCCGCGAAAGTGATAGAATAATCCTTAGGGTTTGAATTAGAAAATCCGCTAACGGTCATTAGTATTGTTTCTTTTGAGGTACTTGCTGTTGTTGGTGTAAAGCTAGCTGTGGAACCAGATGGTAAACCTGTCGCAGCAAATCTCACTACCCCCGTAAAACCCGCAGAAGGAATATAATCAAAACTAAAAGTTGATTTATTATCATTAGCACATTGGATTTTTGAGACTTCAAGCGCTGTCAAAAAGAATGTTGGAGTTGTAACTTGCTTAATTATTATAGTTGCGTCATTTACATCTAAGAAAACATTGTCAGCCGCTTTTATCATTAAACGCCCTGATTCCGTTAAAGAAGAGGGTACAATGATGCTTTTAGAACCACTATTTAAAGCCTTATCCGCTAATATAATAGTATCGGTAAAATCCCCTAAAGCCGAAAATAAAATATTTACAAACAAACAGTTTACCGGAAGTAAATTGGTATTCGCAACATCCCAAGTTATCAGTTGAGTTTCACCTTGTATCCAAGTCGTGTTTGAGTTTTGACTTGAAACTTTAAAGGGTCCTGCCGTTTGGATTGTATTTAATGTCATTAAATCAGCTGCCGTTTGTCCGCCATAAACAACATTATCCCTAACCGTAAAAGCAAACTCAAAACTCCGTTGAACTTGGGGAATTACCTCCCAAGTAGGCATCAGATTATTACTTAAAATATCAGTTAATTGGGGGAAATACCTATTAGGTTTTGTGGTTCCTCTTCGGGTTCTAAACATAGGACCTTGAATAGCCGTTGGGACAGGCTGAACAGGACTTTGCATCTCTTCATTGTCATTTTGTTCCCACGTATAAGTAAGAAGATCTCCTGAGTCAGGATCAGAACCTGTTCCTGACAACTGAAATGCGGTACCTACAGGAATGCTATAATTAGCTCCCGCATTGGCTTTTGGCGGTAAGTTGCTAACCTTGATTTCATCAAAACAAGCGGAACTCACACCCCCTTGAATGTTAGCACTTATGTCTCGTATGTTTACATAATTAAAATAATCATCCGAATTTTCCTGTACATTTTGCCCCGTACAAATTCCGGCATACCCCATTATTGACGATCCGCTTCCGGGTTCCACTTCGGTATTATTCCCGCTTTTCAAACAGGTAGTTGTCCCATTGTGGGTATGATACCCTCCCATTTGATGTCCAATTTCATGTGCTACATAATCAACATCAAAAGAGTCTCCAGTAGGATTTGATCTACCAGTCATACCGCTTCCTTTATTTCCGGAATTACAAACACAACCAATACAACCTGCATTACCGCCGCCAGCTGTATTAAAATTATGCCCTATGTCGTAGTTTGCGTCTCCAATATTAGCATCTATGGTCAATTGAGTTTGCTTATTATATTCTGTACCCCAAGGGTCAGTAGTTCCATCATAATACATTACATCAAAATTCTTAGGTACAAACTGATATGTGATACCTAATTCTTTCTCATAAATACCATTTACTCGTGTCATTGTGACAACCATTTGCGCCATGATATTTGATTTTTTTTCAAAATCGGTAGTAGCATTACCAATAAACAAGGCACCATACTCTCCTGTACACGACATTGCTAATTCATACAACCGAATTTTACTATCATCAGTAGCACCTATCGTTTTATTTATTTGCGTATTTCCAGTTTTTTTAGAAAGTGAATTATCAGTCTCGCAAGTAAAAACATCAGATGAATTATTGACTAGATCATCTCTGTTGTAAGCAATATATACTGACTTATCACTTGTATAGGGATCTATAAAATAAGTTGATTTTCCAGCTTCAAAAACCTGAGCATGAAATCCGGCTTGCGACAGACTAAACCGAATATATTTACCAGGATGTACTAATGAACTACCAACATAACTTTTAATATTTGGTAATTTTGCAGCCAAATCCGGATGCAAAATTTGGGCATCTAAAACTTGGTAGTTTTCAACAGAACCGTCTTCATTAGGCACATTGATTATATTTTGAGAAGTCCCAAAAAACACACCTCTTTTAGGAGCATTCTGTAGTTTATTTTTAACAGTGGCTATACCAACCGTGTAAAGTTTAAATTTTGTGGGCATTTTTTCTTTATCAAAACTAATATTATTAATTTTGAGCCGACTGTTTTCGGATAAAGCGGTCCAATCACTTTTATTCTGCCCCCATGATATGCTTAAGGAAAAACAAAACAGTAGGGGTAAAAGAAAATTATTTTTAGTATTCATTATCTTTAAATTTAGGTAAAAAATAAATCCTCCATTGCATTTCTACGATGGGGGATTTTGAATCAATTATTTATTGCATCAGAAACTTAAATGTATCTGATTTATTACCATTTATAACAAGAAAATACATTCCGCTGGATAATTTACTAACAGGTATTTTAGCTTCATTACTACTTTCTAATTGCAAAGCGCTTATTAAACCTCCATTTAGGGTATAAATGTCAACTCGATCAATTGGCGTTCTTGCACTGGAAATTGTAATTACTTTATCAGCCGACAATACAGTTGGGTATATTTTAAATTCTTCCCCATTAATTTTTTGCGTAGATAAAGTTGCTTGTGTTACCAAAGCAAAAGTTCCAGATCCGGTATGATTTCCTTTATAAGTACGATATTGCTCCGCAGAATATGCAGCACCTAACCCTCCGTTTATTTGAAAATTCTTAGGGTAATTTTTAGCATCATTGATAGAGTTGCTATTTACTTTTATAACTCTTAACCCGCTAGGGTCTGAAAATTCACTTGTTTCAGCATCTGTAAAGAATAGTGTTAAGTCATAGGAAGTTGTTGGTGCATTCAATCCATCTGCTTCTACTTTGATAACTTTCCCTGAATGAGATCCTGCTATATTAGTAAAGTTAGATTTACTACCTGACTCACTAATAGTTAGCGTAACACAACCCAGATCCTTAGTCGCATTTTCTATCAAACCAATGACATCTCCATCTTGATCGCTCAAAAAGTATACTTGATTTCCAATTTTCACGGTTTCACTATCAAATTGCATCAAATCAGATTCTACTGAAGCCGGTGTTCCGCTTACTACTACGTTGTCTAAAGTAAAACTAAAAGCAGTACCTAGTAAAGCATCATTATACCATCTCCAAGCTAAATGAAATTGTGTATTATTTAATGCCGGTGTCGCTTTATTATACTTACCTGAAGACATAACAGCTCCTGATGCTGTACCTGCAAAAAAGGCTAAAGAATTATAATTAGCGCCATCTAAAGAGTATACAAATTCACCATAATCAAACAACGCAGTATTATCTACTTGGTCCGTTTCTCCTCCTGCTTCCCAGTCAAAAGCTACAGTAACATCGCTCATCCCTTTTGTATCAATCAATTTGCTTATGAGAAGTAGATTTCCGTTTTGGGTTGAATCATAAGTGGCGCCTTGAGATGCAGTGCCATTTGAAACGTATGCTTTTCCTAAAGTATTTGGCCCATTAAAAAGCCAAACATTGGGATCCAATCCTATTACACTTTTAGTTTCCCAACCAGATGGAATATTTGAAGTAGTAAAAGTTTCTTTAAAAATCTCTACCGTACCTATACCAATAGCTGGTACATAATCATTATCAACAATTGTGATGTTTTGAATTCTAGATTGCGCTACAGGAGTATTTACATTAAACTTGATTATAATATTTTCTACACCTTCAACTATACCATCATTAAAAATGTTGAGTAAAATTGTTTTAGTCCCATCTTTATCAAAAGACAAACTAGTTGCTGATGTAGTAAAGTCTTTATTAATAGTTGCTGTAGAACCTGAGAAGTCTAAATTAATGGTTTGAGGAGAAGTGATGTTTACCCCAGTAACCTTAACCTCTATTGTATTAAAAACAGCACACCCTTGTGTTGCTGTCTGCTCGTTGACTACAGAAACATTAGCCGATTCAAAGAAAAGTTGGTTTGGATCAGGCGCAATAAATTCATTCCCTACATTAACCGCATACCAGGCATTCGTTACTTGTTTCACTTCATTAGAAAACGTTCCATATTCTTGTCCTGCAACAAGTATACTTGCATCTCTCATCTCTTGAAAAGTAGCGTTTGGAGTAAGTAGCACTTCGGCCTTAAAAGTAATCTGTTCAGCAATAAGAAAACCTAAACCTTTGACACTGTAGACCTTCAAAGCATCATTTATTTGATCATCTGCAGCCGCTTTAGCTTTCCCACGAGTAAAACTCTTTCCAGAACCTTCTACTAATAAATAATACCATTTATTTAGAACTCCACTATTACTATGGACTCCGCATTGGTCATTCGCTAAACTAGGTTGTACACATTGTGGGTCAGACCAAAATTTACCTCCATAACTGTCGGGATCTGTATTTGCTTTTGGATCATCCATCCAACGCAAAGCAGTAGATCCAGCTGCGCCCGGAGCTAACCCACCATCACGTTCATCAATTTGTTCTCCAATTCCCCACGGGTCATAAGGCAACGAACTATCAATTGTAGTCAATACATAGTTTTCTACAGATGCTGCCCAGATATCCGAAAAACCTTCATTCATAGCACCGGATTCTCTGGCGTAAACTAAATCAGATGTATTAGAGCAGACACCATGTCCTATTTCATGCCCACAAACATCCATGGATGTTAAAGGCCCAAAAGAACCATTAGGCTTTGTACCGCCTTGATAACTTCCATCTCCGTAGGTCATTGCAGTACCATTCCAGAAAGCATTGTCATACGCATCACCATAATGTACATAATTAATAACTTTGGTACCACGATTATCATAACTACTTCGATTATGAATAGCTCCCCAATATTTAATTACTATTTCAGCTCCCCAATGCGCATCTAAAGCAATATCATCATTTTTTGTTTCATTGTCAACAGGGTATTTTAGAGTAGTGAAACGACTTCTCCAGTGTTCATCTGCGGTCCAGTTGTTGTCTCCAATTTCAACTTTTAATTGTCCTGATGGAGCATCACCATCATAAATAGAATACGATGGAATATTAGGCACACCAATAGGCGCTCCACCTACTCCATTATAAGAACGCGTTTCGTTTTCTATAACAACCGGCAATCCATTCACAAGAACCGGAATAGTCCCGAATAATGAATAGCGATTATTGACTGCATCTAATGTAGTCTGAAATTTTCTGTTTCCAGCATATCTTGTAGCTCCGTTCCCTTCAACTGAGGCTAAAATTGCTGCTGAATTAGTGGTGTTTATTTTATTCTTTTCGATGTTTTTATTAATTTCATCTGCATGTTTAATAATTGCATCCGTTAATAAAATCTGGCCATTGGCAGCATCAACAAAAACATTGTTTCTTGATAATGGTTTTGATGCGTATATATTGAATTTGTATGCAAGCGTTAAGTCAACCTCTTTTGTCTTATAATTATCAACATATACTAATTCGCCTTTAGGCAAATATTCATTATATGATTTTTGTAATTGTTGTATCTCTTTCTGATTCACCGTAACTTTTAAACTTTTTGAAATATCTTCCCAAACATAATTCTCAGCACCAACATGTTGCTTTGCCTTTTCTAATGCTTGGTCTTGGGACAATGACTTTGTCTTAGAAACATTAGCACCCATAACATAATGCTCTAGTGTAATTGCAGTTACTTTATCTTTTTTAAGAACAATATTATATCGCGCATGCTCCACTTTCACCCCATTATAGAAGGCAGAAAAAGTAACGATATTAAAATTCCCCTTGGTGGTATTGGTGTGAATTTCTTTAAATTCAAATGAATTTTTATCTAATTGCAGTACTTCCACTAAAAAAGCAGGAACACCAGCTAAATTTAAATTATAGTCCGGTTTAATTTTTAGTAAAGAAGGACTCTGGCGACTTTTATTAAATTTAAATTCCTGGATATTTGTATTTGATTGCAAATATTTTTCATTATTTTGAGTTTTACTTTTTTGAGCGAAAATTAAAAAGGTAAAAAACAAAAAACTAGATGTGAGTAATAGTTTATTCATAGTTGTGCTGTAAAATTTGGTGTACTAATTGAGTTTGTCCTTATTGTTTAATGCTGTGTAATTTGATACTTTATTTCATTAGCGCTAATATTTATTAATTAATAGTATTTGTAGTCTTTAAAATCATTAATTCAAACGAACAATCAATAAACCACTTAGACAAGATCATTTTTAATGTCTAATCTGATTAAACAGAATCATATTAACTATATCACGGTATGCTGTTTTGACTCGTAAAACCAACATTCTCGTAACTATTATTCCAAAAAAAATATTTGATTAAAATTGATTAAAATTGATTAAAATAAATTTTAATCAAAATTTTGACTTTAAAAAACATAATTATTATATTTTAATCCAAAAAAGAATTAATTAATTAATTTTTTATCAAAAAAAAAGGTTAAAAAAAATAAACTTAATTTCTAATCAATATTAAAACAATAAATTATTTAAAAATTAATTTCAATTTATTAATTAAAAAAAAATCCTATAGATTTAAACTATTAGAGAGTAATGAATCTAATCTTTATGTTGCCATATAAAATCAGATACCGTTTAAAACTAGAAATAACCTTCTGAATTAGTGAAATTATATCAAAAAAAGAGATGCGTTTATAAAGAATATAATGGAGAGGGAAAATTTGAAAGAAAAAAAACACTACAGTGTCTTTGAGTGTCCAAAAAAATTACAGACAAGCAGTAATCACCTATACAAGTGAAAATTTATATTTTAATTAGAAGATGATTTTCTAAAAACAGTTCTGATTTGTAAAACCTATAAAAGAATCACAACAGTTTCTAATTACAAAATATCCCTTCCAAAACAGTATACGGCATTTTATTTGAACCGAAATTTAATTCATTAAACTCCCCTAGACCAGCAATAAAAAACTACGAATATAATCAATACTTATACCCTGATAAAATCAAATATAATTTACAAATCAGGCAAACCATCAATTTTGACTTTGCCTTCTTTTCCTTTGAAGATTCCGGAGGCGCTTGGCTAAGGTCAAAAAAAAAACCCATTTCTTTCGAAACGGGTTTTTTAATAATTGAGAAAATCAATTATGCTTCAACTTCAAATGGAAGTATAGATACATAAGATTTGTTATCTCTTTTCTTTTGGAAAAAAACAACTCCATCTACTCTTGCGTGTAGGGTGTGATCTTTACTGATGTAAACATTTGCACCTGGATTATGTTTTGAACCTCTTTGTCTTACGATGATGTTCCCAGCAATAGCAGCTTGACCACCAAAAATCTTAACACCTAAACGTTTTGATTCTGATTCTCTACCATTCTTAGAACTACCGACACCTTTCTTGTGAGCCATGACGTATTAGTTTTATTTTGTTATTATTCTTGAGTATCTTCTTTTTTAGCTTTAGCTACCTTTTTCTTAGGAGCTTCAACTTCTTCTGTAGTTGCTTCAACTGCTGCTTTTTTAGGAGCCGCTTTTTTAGCACCTGCTGCAGTAATACCTTCGATTACAATTTGAGTAAGATACTGACGGTGTCCGTTTCTCTTTTTGTATCCTTTTCTTCTTTTCTTTTTGAAAATGATAACTTTATCTCCTTTTAAGTGTTGTAACACTTTGGCTTCTACTGAAGCACCTTCTATAGCTGGGGCGCCTATTGTGATTGTACCGTTATCATCTAACAAATAAACTTTGTCGAAAGAAACTTGAGTTCCTTCTTCATTTGCTAAACGGTGAACGTAAACCTTTAGGTCTTTGCTAACTTTAAACTGTTGCCCTGCTATCTCTACGATTGCATACATAACAAATTGTTTTATAAATTTTTAAGGTTGCAAATATACAATTAAATAATTACCTCGCAATTTGTTGAAGAAAAAAAAATACCCAATACATCATAATTACTTATTAAATAGACTTTTGAAATAATTTTACAAAATAAAACGCTTAACTAGTGTTAAATTTCTCACAGCGAAACACTTTTATGTAACAAAAATTAAAAACCACTACTAATTATGCATATTAACAAAATTATTAACCTTATGAAAAATTCATTAATGGCTTTAGGTGCTTTGTTTATGCTAGGAGGAGTAGCTTCTGCTCAGAAAGTAGCTTTTGAAGAATACAAATTAGACAATGGACTGCATGTGATTTTGCACAACGATCCTTCTGCCCCTACTGTTATTACCTCAGTAATGTACCATGTAGGCGCTAAAGATGAAAATCCGGAAAGAACTGGTTTTGCTCACTTTTTTGAACATTTATTGTTTGAAGGAACCGAAAACATCAAACGCGGTGAGTGGTTTAAGATTGTAACTGGAAACGGTGGTGTAAATAATGCCAACACAACGGATGACCGAACCTATTATTACGAGGTTTTCCCATCTAACAACTTAGAATTAGGTTTATGGATGGAAGCAGAAAGAATGCTGCACCCAGTGATCAATCAAATTGGTGTTGATACTCAAAACGAAGTGGTGAAAGAAGAAAAGAGATTGCGCGTTGACAATCAGCCTTACGGAAATTTTTTGGCGGAAGTAAAAAAGAATATTTTCACAAAACACCCATACCGTTGGGCAACTATAGGTTCTATGAGCCATTTAGACGCTGCAACATTAGAAGAATTCCAAGCTTTCAACAAGAAATTTTACATTCCGAACAATGCTGTTTTAATTGTCGCTGGTGATTTCAAAAAAGAGCAAGCAAAAGAATGGATTCAAAAATATTTTGGACCGATCAAAAAAGGAGCTCCCATACAAAGAGAAACATTTGTTGAAGAACCGATTACTCAAACTATAAAAGCAGAATTTCAAGATGCTAATATCCAAATCCCTGCAATTGTAGCAGCCTACAGAACGCCATCTATGAAAACCAGAGACGCAAGAGTACTGGATATGATTTCATCTATCTTAAGCGATGGAAAAAGTTCTAGACTATACAAAAAAATAGTTGATGACAAAAAGATGGCCTTGCAAATTGGCGCTTTTAGTAACAGCCAAGAAGACTACGGCAGCTATATCATTTACGGTTTGCCTCAAGCGCCTAACACAACCGAAAATATTCTTGCCGAAATTGACTCTGAAATTGTAAAATTACAAACAGAATTAATTTCAGAAAAAGACTTACAAAAACTACAAAACAAATTCGAAAACCAATATGTCAACAGCAATTCTACCATTGACGGTATTGCAGACAACCTGGCTTCCTATCATTTGTTATACGGTGATGTAAACTTAATCAATACCGAAATTGAAATCTATCATTCTATCACTCGGGAAGAAATCAGAGATATTGCTAAGAAATATTTAAATCCAAACCAAAGATTAGTTTTGGATTATGTTCCATCTAAAGACAAAGCTCAAAACTAAGATACATCATTATGAAAAAATCAATATTAATTTTATCAAGCTTGTTCTTAACCGTAATTATGCAAGGACAAATCATCCCTCAGCCAAAACCTGGTGTAGCACCATCAATAAAAATCGGAAAACCGTTAACTTTTGAATTAAAAAATGGATTAAAAGTTATGGTTGTCGAAAACCATAAACTTCCTAGAGTAGCATTCAGTCTTACCTTAGACAATGATCCGTATGCTGAAGGCGACAAAAAAGGAGTTGCCGACATGACCAGTACATTAATCGGAAGCGGCACCACTAAAATTTCGAAAACAGCTTTCAATGAAGAAGTAGATTTCTTAGGCGCTAACATCAATTTTAGTTCTAATGGCGCTTCAGCAAGTTCCTTATCTAAATATTCGGGGAGAGTTTTAGAGCTAATGGCAGATGGTGCATTAAACCCAAACTTCACCCAAGAGGAATTTGACAAAGAAAAAGCGAAACTTATTGAAGGCTTGAAAGCCAATGAAAAAAGCGTTTCAGCAGTAGCAGCAAGAGTTGTAGATGTTTTGACTTATGGAAAAAACCATCCTGCAGGCGAATATGTTAGCGAAGCTACCTTGAAAAACGTAACTCTTTCAGATGTAAAAGCAAACTACACAACATATTTTGTGCCAAGCAACGCTTACCTAATTATTGTGGGTGATGTAAAATTCAGCGAGACAAAAAAAATGGTAGAGAAATTCTTTGGCTCATGGAAAAAAGCAGCTGCTCCATCGATCTCTTATAGCGATCCAATAGATGTTTCCGCTACACAAATCAACTTTATTGACATGCCAAATGCAGTTCAATCAGAAGTTGCGGTTGTAAATATGTCAAATCTTAAAATGACTGATCCAGATTACTTCGCAGTTTTGGTGGCCAATCAAATCCTTGGTGGCGACTTTAACAGTTACATCAACATGAACTTAAGAGAAGCGCACGGATGGACTTATGGTGCAAGAACAAGCATTTACGGAGACAAACGCATTTCTACTTTCAGTGCTTCTACGCAAGTTCGTAATGCCGTAACGGACAGTACTGTTGTTGAAATTTTTAAAGAATTCAAAAAAATCAGAACTGAGAAAGTGACGGATGAAATGTTAGCCAGCGTAAAAGCAGGATACATTGGACGTTTTGTAATGCAAATTGAAAAGCCACAAACCGTGGCAGGATATGCTTTGAGAATTCAAACACAAAGCTTACCAGCTGACTTCTACGAAAACTACATCAAAAATATCAGCGCTGTAACAGCAGATGACATTTTAAGAGTATCAAATAAATATTTTTTAACGGACAACAGCCGAATTGTAATTGTTGGAAAAGCAGCTGATGTAGCTACTAATCTGGAAAAATTGAAAATACCAGTTTCCTACTTTGATAAATACGGAAATGCAACAGCTAAACCAGAATTAAAAAAACCAGTTCCAGCAGGAGTCACTGCCAAAAGTGTCATTGAGAATTACATCAAAGCTATCGGTGGAGAAAAAGCAGCATTGGCTGTAAAAACAATTGTAATGAACGGGACAACAACTATTCCGCAAGCGCCTTCTCCATTAAGCTTCACCTCAAAAATTGATGCCAAAGGAAAATTGATGGTTGAATTAACGATGGGCACAATGAGCCTAATGAAACAAGTGGTAAATGAAAAAGGAGCTTACGTAATGCAACAAGGGCAACGCCAAAATATTGAAGGCAGTACACTTGCTGATATGAAAGCAGCTGCCACACCATTTGAAGAATTGTCTCTTGCTAAAAACCAAGGTTTAACGCTGGAAACTATTGAATCCATTAATGGGAAAGATGCGTACGCCGTCAAAAACGGAAAAACAACCTTGTTTTACGATGTAACTTCCGGTTTAAAATTAGCCGAATCTAAAATTGTTGAACAAGGCGGGCAAAGCATCACTCAAACTACAAATTATGGAGATTACAAAGAAGTGAAAGGAGTTAAAGTTCCTTTTAACATCATCCAGAATGTAGGTTTTGAATTAGACATAAAAATGTCTGATGTAAAAATCAATGAAGGTGTTTCAGATAATGATTTTTTATAATCAAATCTTGAATAAATAAATAAAGGCTGTCTATTTTTAGACAGCCTTTATTATTTTTAATAAGATCCTAAACACAAACTGATCAAGAACAGCTACTACTTCTTAGCCGACAAATACACGCCGATTAAAATAATAAACGCACCAAAAAACTGAACTGGCGTTAGCATTTCATTATCCAATAATCCCCAGCAAAAAGCAACTACGGGAATCAAATACGTTACCGAAGTAGCGAAAACCGGCGATGACATCTGGATCAATTTAAAGAACAGAATATTCGCAATTCCAGTTCCTACCACACCTAAAACCATTATAAACAAAATTGATTCCTGCACTTTCACATCATGTACCACTTCAAAAAAACCGGAGAAAAACAAGATTATGAATGCCGGAACAAACAGCACCATAAAATTCCCGGTAGTAATACTCAGCGGACTCAAATCATGCAAATATTTTTTGATTAAATTGACATTGACTGCGTAACATATCGAAGCTATTAAAACCAAAATAGCATAATAATAATTTTGTTCCGGATGATGCATGGCGCCGTTCAAAATCAACAAAGCGCTTCCTAATAAACCAATTAGAATTCCAAAAATTTGATTTCTTTTGAACTGCAGTCCAAAAACCAAAGCGCCAAGAATCAGCGTATTCAAAGGGGTCAGGGAATTCAAAATAGAACTCACGGAACTATCAATTTCAGTCTGTGCAATTGCAAACAAGTAAGCGGGTATAAATGTCCCGAATAAAGATGTTAAAGCAATGTATTTCCATTTAAATACTGGGATTTTAGACAAACTTTTGAACCCTATTAATACTAAAAAAACAGCTGCAAAAATAATTCGCAACGATCCCAATTGTAACGCTGTCAAACCTATTAATCCTTTTTTTATCAGTATAAAGGAACTTCCCCAAACCAAGGCAAGAACCAACAAATACACCCATTTTAACTGCTTCGATTCCATAAAAATAATTTTGCCCAAAATTGTAATTATTTTATGAATTAGTCCTTCTTTTTTTAATTAATTTTGTAATTCATAAAAAAGTAGTTAATCTTCAAAATATACATTATAATGAATTTCAAAAAATCAATCGCAACACTGGTACTTACAAGTCTTTTATTTGTAGGTTGCAAAGAAAAAGAAACAGACATAGCTTCAAAAGAAACGGCAGAAACAACTGCGCCAAAAGTTAAAAAGGAAATTGCAGCTGCTAATCTTCAAACAGCGAGTTTCTCTGTAGAAGGAATGACGTGCGCTGTAGGCTGCGCCAAAACGATTCAAGAAGATCTAACCGCACAGGATGGTGTTCAAAAAGCAACAGTAGATTTTGATACTAAAATGGCCACTGTAACTTTTGACAAAACAGTTCAAACACCAGAAAAATTGACAACAGTAGTTGAAGCCGCTGCTGATGGCAAAACATACAAGGTTTCTAAAATGAAGTCCTAAATAGAACTTTACCTTTATCGCAACAAAACATTCTCTTTACGGGGATGTTTTTTTTTGAACCACACAAGGATGTTGAAGGTCATTAAAAAAAGCGTACAGTTAGTGTTAACAGGCTAATTTAAACTTAAAAGCCTTATTTATTCTAAAAAGAGTATTGCTTATTTTGTACTATTCCGGTAAATGGCTATTGTTGTTATTTCCACTTCAAGGTTTCCATTAGCCGCTGCATATCATTTTTGATATAACTTGCCGCTGGCATAATCGAGTCATAATTGGGTTTCGCATAAAAATAAACGGATCCCGTCAAAAAATGACTAGTACTGTCCGTAGCATAAAACTGGGAATTCGTTGCTGCATTTCCTTCTACCTGATAAAACATACCGTACACTTTTTTATCGGGATTCAAATACGGTTGTTCCAGAATATCATCTGCTTTTATCACGTGTTCATAAGTCAATTTTTGTGCATCCCGCAACAGTTCATTAATGTTTTTAGTGACTGGTTTATAGGTGAGATAAATAGTCGCTTTCATTTTTGGATAGGTAATCGTGAAACCACAATTGGGCTCTTTCTGGATAACGGCCTCTGAATTCATTTCAAAAGCAAAAGGACATTCGTTTTCAAAATTCATATAACTGGCTTGCGGATAATCCAACCGCAAATAAGCGGATGGTTTTGGGATCACGGCGTCTTTGCAACTAAAACTCAACAATGACGTTAGTGCTATTACCAGAAAAGGGATTGTTTTTTTAAACATTTCTATTTTTTTTAATCTTACAAATTTTAAGAAAACGCATTCCAATGGCTCTCTTTCCTTCGCAGAGGACCATGGAAGGATTATTCAATCGTTACTTTTATCTGTTTAACTCGTTTTTTATCCACTGCTTCTATAGTAAACAGACAGTTTTCGAATACAATTTTTTGATCTTTTTTAGGGAAATTGCCTAAAATTTCCAGAATAAATCCGGCTAATGTTTCGGCTTCTCCTTTTTTAATTTCGAATAATTCTTCATCAACATCAATAATCCGATAAAAATCTCTCAGGTTTATTTTTCCTTCAAAAAGGTAATTTTTTTCATCAATTTGAGAAAAACTAATCTGCTCATCATCAAATTCATCGCTGATATCCCCAACAATTTCTTCAATAACATCCTCAAGAGAAACTAACCCTGAGGTTCCTCCATATTCATCTACCACGATCGCTAAATGACTTTTCTTGTTCTGAAAATCTTTCAGCAAATTATCCAGCTTTTTGTTTTCAGGGACAAAAAAAGGTTCTCGCAGCAATGCTTTCCAGTCAAATTCATTTGTATTAATATGCGGAAGCAAGTCTTTGACAAACAAAACGCCTTCTATCTGGTCTATATTGTCTCGATATACCGGAATTCTGGAATATCCTTTTTCTATAATTTTGGGACAAATAGCAGCAAAAGATTCTTCTATTTCTAAAGCAAAAATATCGATTCGCGGACTCATTACTTGTCTGGTATCCGTATTTCCAAAACTCACAATTCCTTCTAATATTTTTTGCTCTTCGGAAGAGGTTTCATCCGAAGCCGTAAGTTCTAAAGCCTGTGATAATTGATCAACAGAAAAATTTGTTTTTTGTTTTCCTAATTTGTTATGCAAATAAATCGTTGCTGCACGCATTGGTAAACTAATAGGCGTCAAAAGCTTATCTAAAAAGAAAATAGGGTAAGCAATAAGTTTGGCAAACTTGGTATTATTTCGACTGGCATATACTTTAGGC
This sequence comes from Flavobacterium sp. ZB4P23, assembly GCF_003970375.1. Lineage (NCBI taxonomy): Bacteria > Pseudomonadati > Bacteroidota > Flavobacteriia > Flavobacteriales > Flavobacteriaceae > Flavobacterium > Flavobacterium sp. ZB4P23. The sequence goes on along the minus strand of NZ_RYDK01000004.1, from coordinate 150,418 downwards.
AAGACTTCTCCAAAGAGCAAAATCAAAAAAGTGACTACCAATACTTCCAAGATGAATTTCAATACCGGTTGGGTTATCGCTGCAAACATGCTTTTGCCAGTATATGAAAACAATATTACTATCGCTATGTTGACAAAATTATTAGCAACCAGAAGTGTGGCCAGCAGTTTTTTAGGTTTTTCTAATAGCGCGGCAATAATTTTTCCTTTAGAATCATTCTCCTGAATGGTTTCATCAATCTCTTTTTGTGACAACGAAAACAAGGCAACTTCGGCACCTGAAATTAATGCGGAACAAAACAGCAATATGATTATTACTGTAAAACCAAATGCTAAATTAGTATCTATTGCGTAAGCAAAAAGCAAACTGGGCTCTGAGTCCAAATTGGTAAGGATTAGTTAAACACTCAAAATGGCAAGTCGTTTATAGGCAAGACATTCTTTTCGGTGTCAAAATTAGTGTTTTTCGGGACATCAGATACAGGAATTTGTTTATTACTTTCAGTGTCTTTCTTAGTTGACAGAAAAGTAAATTCGGTTACCTGAATTTCAGTGGTGTGTTTTGTACTTCCATCATCTGACTGCCATTGACGGGATTTAATGCGTCCTTCCACGTAAATTTTATCGCCTTTAGAAAGGTATTTTTCACAAAGTTCCGCCGCTTTGTTGCGAACAACTAAATTGTGCCACTCCGTAGAAGTGATTTTTTCATTGGTGGTTTTGTTGATATACACTTCGTTTGTGGCCAACTGAAATCTTCCAATACAATTGCCTCCATCAAAATAATGCATTTTGATGTCGTCGCCAAGAAAACCAATTAGCATAACCTTATTTAATGTTCCGTTCATTTTAGAATATGGTATTTTATCAAAGATACATTTTTTTAGAAACTCTATAAATCCTTTTCAATAAAATTATGAATCACAATTGGGAACGGAAAAGTTCTCAAAGTTTCAACGTCAATTCCGTTTTCAATTGTTCCTTCAATTTTCACTTTCCAAAACTTAATATGTAAATGCTGGTGTGACAATTTATGAAGGATACTTTTTTCGTTGTATTCTAACATACTTACGACAGTATTTTCTTTAAAATAATCCGCTTGAATAGCTTCGCTAACACAATCAAAATCTTCCTCTTTTTCGGTTTCTATCAAAGGGAATTCATAGAGATTGTGCCAAATTCCTTTGTCTGTTCGTTTTTGAATTATGGTGTTGTCATTTTCATCTGCAACAACCAGATAATTAAAGTAACGGCTTCTCACTTTTAGTTTTTTAGTCTTAACAGGCAACTGATTAACTTTGTTTTTTTGCAAAGCAGCGCAACTTTCGTTAAAAACACAAATACCGCAATTTGGACTTTTAGGAACACATTGCAAAGCCCCAAATTCCATAATGGCTTGATTGAAGGTTGCCGGGTTATCTTTTGGCATCAGTTCGAATGCCAAAGCAGCGAATTCTTTTTTGGCAGAAGCCTGAGCAATATCTGTATCTATATCGAAATAACGCGATAAAACTCGGAATACATTTCCATCAACAACCGGAACGGCTTCGTTATAAGAAAAAGAAGCGATGGCCGCAGCGGTATATTCCCCAATGCCTTTTAATTTTAGTAAATCCGCATAGTTATCCGGAAAACTTCCCCCTAAATCTGAGGCCACATATTGCGCCGTTTTATGCAAATTTCGCGCTCTGGAATAATATCCTAATCCCTGCCAAAGTTTCAAAACATGTTCTTCATTGGCTTTTGCTAAATCAAAAACAGTAGGAAAAGCGGCAGTAAAAGACATAAAATAAGGCATTCCTTGGGCAACGCGTGTCTGCTGCAACATGATTTCGGAGAGCCAAATAGGATACGGATCCGTAGTGTTTCGCCATGGCAAATCCCGTTTATTTTGTAAATACCATTTTATCAGCAGGTTAGAAAAATTCATTTTTAAATATTAGACTGCAAAAGTAAAAGTTTATGTGATTAAAATTTAATGAATTAGCTTGAATAATTGTTTTTTAAATTCCTATATTTGCAAACTCAAAAAAATAGTACAACATTATAAATAGGAAAGAAAATGACGAAAGCAGATATCGTAGCAAAAATTTCAGAAAAATTAGGTCTTGAAAAGGGAGATGTACAGGCAACTGTAGAGACTTTTATGAATGAAGTAAAAAATTCATTAGAAACTGGAGACAATGTTTATTTAAGAGGTTTTGGAAGCTTTATAGTGAAAACCAGAGCAGAGAAAACTGGAAGAAACATTTCTAAAAATACTACAATAAAAATTCCTGCACACAACATTCCTGCATTCAAACCTGCAAAAGTTTTTGTTGAAGGGGTGAAAATAAATAACGAAGCAAAATAATAATATTAATTAATCATAAAATCATAAGATATGCCAAGTGGTAAAAAAAGAAAGAGACATAAGGTAGCAACTCACAAACGTAAAAAAAGAGCGAGAGCTAATCGTCACAAAAAGAAAAAGTAGTTTTAAACTACTTTTTTCTTTTTAAATGTTCATTGAAATTGAAAGTTAGTAATCAGTATTCAGTTTTTAGTAGTCAGTCAACTGCGAACTTAACACTGCAAACTGCCAGCTAATTTTCCCCGGGTTCAATACCTGTTAAAAATATTGTTTAATCCATTTGTTCGCCACAGCGAATAGATAAAAATGTACAGCGTGAATAAAGAATTAATCATCCGATCTAGTTCTGAAGCCGTAGATTTTGCCTTATTAAAAGATGGAAAACTAATTGAATTACACAAAGAAGAAGAAAAAAGCAACTTCCAAGTTGGCGATATTTTTATTGCCAAAATCAGGAAACCAGTTGCCGGACTAAATGCTGCTTTTGTAAATGTTGGCTTTGAAAAAGATGCCTTTTTACATTATCATGATTTAGGACCCAATTTAGCTTCCCAACTGAAATTCATAAAACTTGTAAGCGCAGGTAAATTAAAAGATTTCTCCCTAAAAAACTTTCAGTTTGAAAAAGAAATAGACAAAGATGGTACCATTACTGATGTTTTGAGTGCCAATCAATCTGTTTTAGTACAAGTTGTCAAAGAACCTATATCTACAAAAGGACCAAGGATTAGCGCTGAGCTTTCTCTTGCCGGAAGATTTATAGTTTTGGTTCCGTTTTCTGATCGTGTTTCTATTTCTCAAAAAATAGAAGACAAAAAAGAAAAAGAACGCTTGAAACGATTAGTACAATCCATCAAACCAAAAGGATTTGGTGTTATTGTTCGCACAGTAGCCGAAGGCAAAAATACAGCCGAATTAGAAAAAGATTTGCAGAACCTGCTCAGCAGATGGACTGCAATGTGTAAAAAATTACCAACTGCTCATCATCCTTCCAAAGTATTAGGAGAACTCAATAGAGCCTCTTCGATATTAAGAGATGTATTTAATGATACCTTTAGTGGTATTCAAATTGATGATGAAGAGTTGTACAACCAAACGAAGGATTATTTGCAAGAAATTGCCCCTTCGAAACAATCAATAGTGAAGTTTTATCAATCAAATGACACACCTATTTTTGAGAAATACAACATAGAGAGACAAATCAAAACTTCTTTTGGAAAAACAGTATCCATGAGTAAAGGGGCGTATCTTATTATCGAACATACTGAAGCCTTGCACGTTATAGACGTAAACAGCGGAAACCGTTCTAATAAAGCTACCAACCAGGAAGATACAGCCATGGAAGTCAACATGATAGCAGCAGCCGAAATTGCAAGACAACTGCGTCTTCGTGATATGGGCGGAATCATTGTGGTTGATTTTATCGACATGTCTAATCCTGAAAATCGCAAAGTGTTGTTCGACTTCCTCAGGGAAGAAATGAGCGATGATAAAGCAAAACATAAGATCTTACCCCCTAGCAAATTTGGACTAGTTCAAATTACAAGACAAAGAGTAAGACCAGAAGTAAATATTAAGACCAGAGAAGAAGATCCAAACAATGAAAGTGGCGAAATTGAAGCGCCGATTCAAATCATTGATAAAATCGCTTTTGATCTGGAAAGAGTATTAAAAAACCACAAAGATGTTGTGCTTAATGTACATCCGTTTGTGGCTGCATACCTTACCAAAGGTTTTCCATCATTACGTTCAAAATGGTTTCTTGAACATAAAAAGTGGGTGAAAATCATACCTCGTGATGCTTACACGTATTTAGAATATCATTTCTACGACAAAAAAGAAAATGCTGTCATAGAATAAATTATAAACCGCCTTTCGTAAGATTGGCGGTTTTTTTGTGCGTCATTGCGAGATTTTTCGAAGCAAGCGGTCATTGCGAGGCACGAAGCAATCTGGAGCTAATCCAGCTATACGTTACAATCTTTTCTTTTTTAAAGAAAAAAAGAAAAGGATTTCCACTGCTATCTGGGCTAGGGATTTGTGTAAATAGAATTATTTTCTTCTCTCCACAAAAAACCGCTTCATCAACTCCGAAGCTTCATTAGCCAAGACACCTTTCACAACAGTTGTTTTAGGATGCAATTGTGTTCCCATTTTCACAAAACCTCTATTTTCATCAGTGGCTCCATAGACAATTCTCGAAATCTGACTCCAGTACAAAGCGCCGGCGCACATCTGGCAAGGTTCCAGTGTGACGTACAGCGTACAACCCATTAAATATTTTCCGCCAAGATAATTCGCAGCAGCAGTAATGGATTGCATTTCGGCGTGGGCCGTAACGTCATGGAGTAATTCGGTAAGATTATGTCCTCGAGCAATGACCTTATTATCAATAACAATTAGAGCACCAACAGGAATTTCGCCTTTTTCAAAAGCCATTTCGGCTTCCAGCAAAGCCTTTTTCATAAAATATTCGTCGGTGAAAGGATTTATCATAGTATAAGTCTGCGAATTCGCATATTTAAGTTCTTTGCAAATCTTCGCTTTATTTTGTGATTCTTTATAAAACAAGTTTTTTATCAAATGTAAAAATACAATTTCAAATCGTACCTTTGCTTTATGTCAGATAATTTACTTTCAAACATAAACAATCCAACCGATTTACGCCTGCTTGATGAAACCCAACTTCCTCAGGTCGCTCAAGAATTACGCAATTTCATAATTGATATTGTAGCCGCAAAAGAAGGCCATCTTGGGGCCAGTTTGGGTGTTGTTGAACTCACCATCGCTTTGCATTATGTGTTTGACACACCAAATGATTTGTTGGTCTGGGATGTAGGCCATCAGGCCTATGGACATAAAATACTCACCGGCCGAAGAGAAAATTTTCACACCAACAGGCAACTCGGCGGTATTTCCGGTTTTCCAAAAAGAAGTGAAAGTATCTATGATGCTTTTGGCGTAGGACATTCTTCGACTTCCATTTCAGCAGCATTAGGAATGGCGATCGCTTCTAATTTGAAAGGCGAATACGATAAACAACACATTGCAGTGATTGGAGATGCCTCCATCGCATCAGGAATGGCTTTTGAAGGATTAAATCACGCCGGAGTTACTGATGCTAATTTACTGGTGATCCTTAATGATAACGCCATCGGCATTGACCCGAGCGTTGGTGCGTTAAAAAAGTATCTTACTGCCGTAAAAGAAGGGAAAAATCCGAGGCAGAACAACATGATTAAATCATTGAATTTTGATTATTCGGGTCCTATTGACGGGCATAATCTTTTTGCGGTTATCAAGGAACTCAAACGCTTGCAAAAAGTAAAAGGACCAAAATTTCTCCATATCATCACCACCAAAGGTAAAGGACTGCAACAAGCCGAAGAAAATCAGGTTAAATACCATGCGCCGGGGAAATTTGACGCTACAACTGGGGAAATTCACATCAAATCAGAAGAGAATTTACCGCCGAAATACCAGGATGTTTTTGGCTTGACCGTATTGGATTTGGCCCGAAAAAACGAAAAAATAATAGGAATTACACCTGCAATGCCTTCGGGAAGTTCCCTCAAATTCATGATGGAAGCTTTCCCAAAACGCGCCTTTGATGTAGGAATCGCCGAGCAACATGCCGTTACCTTAGCGGCCGGAATGGTGGCACAAGGAATGATCGTATTTTGCAATATTTATTCTACTTTTTTGCAAAGAGCATACGACCAAGTCATTCATGACGTAGCACTGCAAAACTTACCGGTAATTTTCTGTTTGGACAGAGCGGGATTAGTGGGAGAAGACGGCGCAACGCATCACGGTGTTTTTGATCTTGCTTATTTGCGCTGTATTCCTAATATGATTATCTATTCCCCCATGAACGAAATAGCGCTTCAAAACATTCTCTATACTGCACAACTGGGATTGAATCAACCCATCGCTATCCGTTATCCAAGAGGTCGTGGTGTGATTCAGAATTGGCACGATCAACATCTGGGAAAGTATAAAAAAATAGCAATTGGAGAAAGCATTTGTATTAAAAAAGGAACACATATCGCAGTATTATCAAATGGAACTATTGGTCACAATGTCACTTTGGCTATAGCCAAGACAGACCATCAGGAAACCATTGCCCATTATGATTTTTCATTTGTCAAACCATTAGACGAAAAAGCACTACATACCATTTTTACTAAATTTTCAACTATAATCACGCTAGAAGACGGCGTAGTAAATGGCGGTTTTGGGAGTGCTATACTTGAATTTGCTTCCCAAAATAATTACACTTCAAAAATAAAAATATTAGGCATTCCTGACGAATTTATTGAACAGGGAACAGTCGCTGAATTACAACAATATTGCAAAATTGACGTTAAAAGTCTTGAAATCCTTTTTTCAAGCTATTAAAATAATTATTTTGCACGTTTAAATTTAATCTCCCCCGTAATGAAATTACTCCCTACTGCATTTTTACTTTTTTTATTTTCAGTTTCTATAAATAGTTTTTCCCAAGAAGCAACAGTCAGTACTATGAAAACTGCACTTAAACCTGTAACAACACTCACAAAAGTAAAGAAACCGCTGACCGTAGTAGTCAATATACGAACTAAGAAACCACATGTCCCTTTATCGTATTGGACAAAAAAAAATAGTTTAGGATTTGACATATCCGAAGTCGCTTTTATCAACTGGAGTCCCGGAGGAACAAGCTCCGTTTCCGGGTTGTTCAACGGAAAATTTCTGAGAACGTACAACCGAAGCAATTACAATTGGACCAATGAACTTTTAATCCGATATGGTTTAAACAAACAAGACCGCATCGAAGTAAGAAAAACGGATGATGCCCTTTTATTAAACTCAACATTTGGTTATCGAAAAGACACCCTTTCGAATTGGTACCATTCCGCAAAATTAAATTTCAATACGCAGTTCACTAATGGTTATTCTTATCCAAATACTGAAACTGCAATATCAAAGCCCTTTGCTCCAGCTTATGCCTTCATGGGAATAGGAGCTGAGAATATAAATAAAGAGAAAAAAAGAACGTTTTATATTTCCCCATTTACATTTAAAACAACCTTGGTTTTAGATCAAAGATTAGCGAATCAAGGTGCTTTTGGTGTCTCTAAAGCCATTTACGATCTGAACGGAAATTTGATCGAAAAAGGCGAAAAATCCAGAACAGAGCTCGGATTTTTATTTACGGGTCATCTGAAAAAAGAAATTTTTAAAAATATTCATTTAGAAAATCGCCTAAGTTTATATTCTGATTATGTGAATCATTTTGGCAACATAGATATCGATTACGACCTCCAATTTGAATTAGTGGTAAACCAATACGTAAAAGCGAATATTGGCGCACATATTATTTATGATGATGACATTAAATCAAAAAGAGAAATAGCGGGAATTCAAGTCACTGAAGGCCCAAAAGTACAAGTACGGCAAGCTATAGGTGTTGGAATACAATATTTGTTTTAAAAAAATCCTGAAAAATTTTTTCAGGGCTTTAAAATTTATGCTATTAATTTTTAATTATTTTTTCAACATAATGTAAATTTTCTCCTTTTATATCCAATATATAAATCCCGGTTGCCAATGCACTTAAATCAATTGATTTTGCTCTACTGAATTCTTGGTTTTTAACATCATAAAGCACTCGTCCGTTAAGATCTATTACTTGGATATTTACCATACCAGAGTATTGATCAATTTTAATTGTTATTGGCCCTTTGGATGGGTTTGGAAATACGCGCATCACATCACTCTCAAAGTTGTCTACCGCTAAGGCGCAATTTGGTCCTGATACGGGTCTTGTAAAATCTTCAGCTTGATCATTCCCGACATTATTGTCTCCAGCAGATGCATTAAACCCAAGGCCTCTGGCAGCAAAAACTTCCCAAATCAAACAGAAATCCTTACCGCCTGTTATTGCCTGATCTGCAGCTATAATAGCATTTCTTGCATCTATAAAAGTAGGACTGCAAGCTTGTAATTTGATTCCATCTAATACAATTCGCATGATTCTATTATTCCCTCCTGATCCTGTATATTTATTATTATCAAAACTATATTTATTGATATAAGCCCACGTTAAATCCCACAGCATAGTAGCCCAAACGGAACCTACCCCGTGTACGGAGGTTTTTGATACATTATCTGTGTCAATAAACTGATAATTATTGGTAGAGGCGTATGTCATTGGATTAATCGCCCTGTCCGTAGAATACTGAAAATCTCGTATTCCCCTGCCATCTGTGGCTTGTGAAGAAACAAAAGTCCCTATTCCTCTTTTGGCACCACCAGAATCTCCAGGTTTAATTTGCATCATTAATGCAAACCAATCAGACCAACCTTCTCCCATTTGATCCGCATTATTCAAACAACTGGAGTTATTGCTCCCGCCGGCCAGACGAGTAGAAATCCCATGACCATATTCGTGTGCAATAATCCCATTATCGAAATCACCATCTGAATTTATGAAAGGAGAAGCCTCTAATTGAATCTTTATATTCACGGTTTGAGTCTGCATCTGGGTTATAATATTCTCCCCAACGGACTGAGTAACACTTATCGCAGGTATGGTAATCGATTCATCAGCTCCCGACATAATTAAATCTCCATCAGCATTATTAACAACAATTACAGCAATAGCCCCAGCATTTTGCGCCGCTTTTACTTTTACTACAAACGTACAGCTCCCTCTTCTCAGCACAACGATTTTTCCACTCATTGCCGCAGCATTAGAAGGTGCTACACACCCTTGGGAGGTGCCGCCCGTACTATCTAAGTAGAGCACTACATCAGATTGCAGGAAATTGGGAGCCACAGGCAAATCAACACGTCCTGGGTTAAAGGAGTTTTGCCTTGCTACATAACTTCCAGCAATACTTGCAGGCGAATTAATTATTATTGGCTTAATTTCTGGACCTCGATCCCACAGAAACATCTGCATCCTTCCGCTACTCCCATCCACCGGAGTTGAAAAATTAGCATTATTTAAACTCATTGGTACCACTAATGATCCATCTTGTGCATCAGCATTAACATGATCCGTATCTTTCCCGCCACGATTGTAGTTATTCACTTGGAAATTTCCATTTGCTTCATCAAAACCATATTGATACCAAACATCATGCATGACATTATTCATATAAAAAAGGTTCGTAATTGCCGCATCTATATAGGTTGATGCCTGTACATTTGTACCACCATAAGGAAAATCAAAAAGTAGTGATGCTCCACCTGAAGGGCTAAAACCCGAAGTTGAATTAGTGCTGACAAAATCCTCTTTAGCCCATACATTATTTCCTCTGGTTATCGTAAATTCATGTCCCGCCACACCATCAACATCATGCCAGCCAAAAGGAGATGCATGGCTGTTCGCTGGGTTCGAAACAAGTTGAAAAGCAAAGTGGTTGGGACTTTCAAAATTGAATGGTATCACTCGGTAGGACCCGCTAGTTGTTTGCGTTGGAGAGGCCGAAAAAATTTGTTTGTAACTGGAGTCAAATGAATTTGCCCAAGACTCATGAGAATGACCGATTGCTTTACTATGATCAAAACTGCAAGAAATAACAAAATCATTTTTTTCTAACAGTCCCCCATCAGTGGCATCAATTCTCACGCTCCATATATGGTCCTGAGTTGGTGTATAAATGGTAAAATCCCACGCCAAAATTAATTTACCATTACTGGCTTGATGAAAAACTAAATTAGCAGTGACTGGCTCCTGAATGCCTAACCCATTGCTTATTTTAAATTTATGAGCTTCTTTATTTTCTATAACAGTGAAAATTTCATCGGCTTTCATGCCCAAGAGCGAATACGCTTTAGTCAAAGCATCTACTGCTGATAATGAGGGTTTGGTTGTATTTACTTTTTTAGAAACGCCATCCACTATTCGTTTTTGAACATCAATAACTTCACTATTCTGTATTGAAAAATTAGAAACTGCCCTAAAGATTTCAATACCTTTATAACGTTGCACTACATAACAATTTTGTATTCCGGAGCTGGTCGCTCCACCATCGCTTTGTATTACCCAATCCTTAAAATCGCTTTTCGAAACATTAATTTTAGCATTAGGAGTATTTAAATATCGTTGAATAATTAAAGTGTTCGATTGTCCTAAAGCAAAAAAATGCGTTAAAAAAACTAAAAAAAGTATAATTTTTTTCATAAAAATCTAATAATTCATCAATCATAAAAGCTGAAAACAAATCTAATTTTTTTAATCTACAATAACAAATTAATGATTAGTACACAATTGTTAATTTTTAACAGCAGTAATTGTTTTATAAAACAACAACGCATTTCCATCTGTCAGTAATGAGATAAAATGACAAATATGAAGTAATCTTCCGTATAAATTTTCTTTTTCCAAATGATGCTTTTCAGGCAACATTTTCAGAATTAAAGAGTCGTAATTAGATGCATTCCCATCGAATTTATTATTGAAAGCCGTTATGAATTTATCTAACAAGGTTTGAATAATCTGGTAGCCTACAATTTCTTTCTCAATGACTTCCCGACTTTGGTAAATATTATCCACACTTATTTTGATAATATCGTCCATCTGCGCTTTGTATTTGCTCTTATCCATTATGGCATACGGGAATTTTCCGTTCAGGATCAGCACTTCATTTTCGACAAATACTTTTACGGCATCATTGATTAAACTTCCAATTGCCAAAGCGCGCAAATAACTTATTCTATCTTCTTTGGTTTCTAAGGTCTTGTATTTTGAAGTATCAATGCTGTCTTTTACCAATTTTATCAAATATTCTAAAGCAAAATCTTCGGAAACTAGTCCTAAATTGATTCCGTCTTCAAAATCAATAATGGTATAACAAATATCATCAGCCGCTTCGACTAAATACGCTAAAGGATGTCTTTCAAAACCAATATCCATCCCTGTTTTATTTGGAATCAATCCCATATCTAAAGCCACATCTTGAAAAAAAGTTTTATCCGTTTGAAAGAAACCGTATTTTTTGTCGGCAATAGCTGCGGTTGGTTTCTTCGGCAAGCTTTCTTTTGGATACTTCATAAAAGCACCCAGAGTTGCAAACGAAATTCTAAGTCCTCCTTCAATTCCCGGACGACTGGCCGTCAACACCGAAAATCCATTCGCATTTCCTTCGAAATCAATTAAATCCTGCCATTCTTTTGCCGTAAGCTGGTTTTTGTATTGTTGTCCTTTCCCAATGGAAAAATATTCACCAATTGCTTTCTCACCGGAATGCCCAAAAGGCGGATTCCCAATATCATGAGCCAATGATGCAGCGGCAACTATAGCCCCAAAATCATTCATGTGATAGCCATGCACTTCTTGTAGATGCGGATATTTCTCGATGATTTTTTTACCCACCAATCGCCCTAAAGAACGCCCCACGACAGAAACTTCTAAACTGTGCGTCAATCTGGTGTGTACAAAATCAGTTTTTGATAACGGAATAACCTGCGTTTTATCTTGTAAACTTCTAAAGGCAGCCGAGAAGATAATACGGTCATAATCCACCTCAAAACCCAAACGGGTGTCGTCTTGTTCTATCCGCAATCGTTTGCCTTTGTCTCCTTGTCGTTTTAGTGATAAAAGTTGTTCCCAGTGCATCATTATATTTTTGGTTTTTACAAGGAGCGAATATAAAGAAAAGGTTGTGTTTATAAACAAAAAAACAGTCTAAAATGACTGCTAATTTTATCTTATCTACTTTCTTATTCTTCCGTAAATAATTTTTTCTTGGTTATAAACTCGTGTTTTTTCACCACATACGTTGCGGATAAAGTATCATGCAAACCTCTTTCTGTTTTACCCAGAAATGAAAAAGGGTCCATAGGATTAAGGCGGGATACTGCTCGTATCATAAAGTTTTTGGTATTGGGTTTAGATCCATCAACTCGTACTACAATCGTTTTGGTAAAATACTTAGCAAAGGTTCTGGAGAAGTACATCTCCGTAAATGCATAGTAAAAAAACAAAATAATAAGTCCAAAGAATAAATTTTCAATCAAACTTAATGATGAAACCCAATTCGATGCCTCATGACTGTTTGTTGTATCTCCAATTATATTAATGGTAGCGACAATACTTATTGCTATAATATAAATAATCAATATATCGATAAGTAGATTCAGGAGACGCTGGCTTTTGGAAGCTAATAAATCATCTGTAATAGTAAATTTTTTATTTTCCATAGTAGTTCGTATTAAAAATGATTCTTTATGATGATAACCATCTCAAATATAGCAAAATTAAGTCAATTTATCAGGATTTTTACTTATACTTTTGGTCTCAGAATTTACTCTTCTTTCTAATTTTTTTATATCTTCTTCTGGTGGAAGATTTTCAGGAACAATCTTTCTGTCCAATAATAATTTTCTTACTCCTAAATTATTTTTAACATGCTCAGAAGAAATACTTCTTTCTGAAGACAACCCCTTATCTTTTGTATTAAAAACGGTAATTTCAGTAGCAAAATCTTTAGCTTTTATAACAATTGTCGAAAGAAAATCAGCAAGTGGTCTACTTTCTGGAATACCAAGCTTTTTTTTCATTTGCGAAGTGTTTTTTCCACCAAATAAAGCTTGGTCTCCTTTACTTCTAATTATCCCAAAATTTTTATCATTACCTGTTTTTTCAAAAATAAGTTCCGACAATTCCTTTTCAGATAAAGTCAGTTTTTGTCTGGCATTTAATCGTTCCCAATCATCAATTCTTTTTGCAATTAATTCAAATCTTCTTGTTTGAACCGCAAAATAATTTTGAGCAAAAGCAATTTGTTCTTTTCTCGGATCACCGTTTTGAGCTATTAAATAACAAGCATAACGAGTAAGCATTATATCATCAATTTCTCTCTCTGTACCTGACCCAATAACTACCATTTTGTTGACGTCAACAAAATGGTCTAATATCAGATTATCAGAGACTTCACAAGAAGTCTTTGCTTTAGAAATTACTTTATTAAAATTACGCCATTCCGAATATCCTAATAAATGCTGAATGTCTCTTGCAAACCAAAATTCAATTCCATTTTCTGTATTTTGAGAATGGCCTTCAAAATCATTTGTCAAACTTTTTATTAATTCTTTCTTCATGTATTTATGTTTTTAAAAAATTTTAGAATCACCCATTTTTTTTATGCCTCCTTTAAATTCATGTAAATATTTGTTAATTCACTTCTTTCAACATTCCTTTAAACATTGAAAACAATGGTCTGATTATATAAAGCAATATAAACATTCCAAAAAACAGCAAAATTATATTATTTTCAATTTCTTCTTTATTATAAAACAATATCTCTTTTAATTTCAATTCAAAATTTTGTTTATTTAATTCCCTTTTTTTATTTATTATGGCTTTAACAAAAGCATATTTAAACTCTCGCAGTTCATCATCAGTTGCGCCTTCTTTAGCATAATTTCTTAATTCACTAACTATTAAATTATGGTCTTTATCTGTTACAACCTCCTTCCCCTCTTTAAATACATCTTCTTTTTTCATTGATGTTGATTCACTTTTTTTTTCGACAATCTCATAAGCTTCATTTAAGTCAAATGGATGTTTTTTTATGACTATCCCAAATTCATCAACATTCGATTCAGGAAGGGGTATTATAAGTAATTCTTCCTCAACTTTATTTATTAGATTTTCAATCTTTAAAATCTCATTTTTCAAAGTATCTTTTCTAATTTTATGATATTCATTATTACCATATGAAAACAATATAGTCCCAATTATAGCACCTATAAAAACAAAGAAAAAATACAACTCCCTCTTTGCCATTTTCTTATAACTACTTGATTCTATGGAATTCATCTTATTCAAATATTTGCAGACAAAATAAAACGATAATGTAGGTATGACAAGATAAATTAGAAATCTTAAATAGCTCATTGACCCATATCCATCGTTCAAAATATCAGAATGGTATGAACTGGTAGTTTTATAATGCCTCATCATAAAATCCAAATTATTTTGAATTCCTTGATAAGGAACAAAATAAACGCAAATCAATAAGATTATTGATAAATATATTAAGAATGCAATTTTTTGAAAGATGTTTAGTTTCATGAAATTTGGGGTTAAAAAAAGCTATCATTTAAATGATAGCTTTACAATTAAAAATTATTTAGACTATTGTTGAAATCATCATCGTCTTCAATTTTCTTTTTTTTCTTTTTTAATAAATCTAAAATTAGATTCTCATATTCTGAATTAAATTTTTTAACATCTTCATTGATAGCTAATTTTCCTTCCTCTAATTTATCAAAAGTTTCTTTAAAACGTTTTTGAAGTATCACTTGATTCTCTGATATTTCACTAATTGTTTGATATATTGTTTGGAATTCAAGTGTAATTTTATCCTTAACAACTCTTCCTTTTATTTCTACTGGATTATATTTATTTGGACAATTAAATAATAAGTCTTGATTCCCTTCTTTCAAAGTGATTTCAAAAAAATATTTTAAATATTTTATTCCGGGTGAATAATCAATCCCTTGAGAAAATCTTTTCACTTCAATTTCTGTTAATTCAAATAACTCACTTGAAGGCTGACTTCTTTCATTAACATTAAAATCAAGAGCTTCCAATTTCACATCGTTAAAAATTCTAAATTTTATATCAATCAAATTTTTCTTTAAAATTTCATTTTTTGTCAGATTATCAACAATCAAATGAATCTTTTTAAAAATATCACTCGAAGTGTTTTCAATATGTTTTGTATTAAATATTTTCATTGCCATTAAGTTTTTAAGATTAACTCCCACACATTTCACACTCGTCCGGACCTGCATTTTTAGACAATTCGAGCATGGCTCTGTATTCATCCGAAGTCATTTCTACTGCTTCAGCGACTGCAGGAATAACGATTGATTGCTCCTTGATTTCGATTGGCTCCGCTTTTTTATCATTGTTTAATGTAAATTTAATCGCATCTACCGCAGCTTTTGTTCTCAAATAATACATTCCCGTTTTCAATCCAGATTGCCAAGCATAGAAATGCATCGATGTCAATTTAGAATAATTGGCGTTTTGCATGAATAAGTTCAACGATTGTGATTGATCCACAAAATAACCACGTTGACGAGACATGTCGATAATGTCTTTCATAGACATTTCCCAAACTGTTTTGTACAATTCTTTCAGGTCTTGCGGAATATTCAGGTCTTGAACCGAACCGTTATTTCGCATTAATTCTTGTTTCAATGTTTCGTTCCACAAACCACGCTCCACTAAATCGTGCAACAAGTGTTTGTTTACCACAATAAATTCTCCCGAAAGTACTCTTCTGGTGTAAATATTAGAAGTATAGGGTTCGAATGCTTCGTTGTTACCCAAAATTTGTGACGTCGATGCTGTTGGCATTGGCGCCACTAACAACGAGTTTCTCACTCCGTGTTCCATCACTTCTTTTCGCAAGGAAGCCCAGTCCCAACGACCAGATAATTCCTCATCTTTCATTCCCCACAAATTGTATTGGAATTCTCCTTGAGATATTGGCGAGCCTTTAAATGTCGAATAAGGACCTTCTTCTTTGGCCATTTCCATCGATGCGGTTACCGCAGCAAAGTATAATGTTTCAAAAATTTCCTGATTTAGTTTTTTAGCTTCGTCGCTCGTAAACGGCAAACGCAACATAATGAAAGCATCGGCTAATCCTTGTACTCCAAGACCAATTGGCCTGTGGCGTTTATTAGAATTCTCTCCCTCGATTACCGGATAATAATTCCTATCAATTACTTTATTTAAGTTTCTAGTTACCCGTTTTGTAACGGTATACATCAATTCATGGTCAAACTTTCCATTAGAAACAAACATCGGCAAGGAAAGAGAAGCTAGATTACAAACTGCAATTTCATCTTTGGATGTAAATTCCATAATCTCGGTACACAAATTCGAAGAACGAATCGTCCCCAAATTTTTCTGGTTTGATTTTCTATTAACTGCATCTTTATACAACATGTAAGGCGTTCCAGTTTCGATTTGCGATTCTAGAATTTTCTCCCACAATTCATGTGCTTTAATGGTTTTTCTACCTTTTCCACGTTTCTCGTAATCAATGTACATGGCTTCAAATTCTTCGCCATACACATCATACAATCCCGGACATTCATTAGGACACATCAACGTCCAATAACTGTCTTCTTGTACTCTTTTCATGAACAAATCCGAAGTCCACATCGCAAAAAACAAATCTCTGGCGCGCATTTCTTCTTTTCCGGTATTCTTTTTTAAGTCCAAAAATTCGAAAATATCCGCATGCCAAGTTTCGATGTAAATCGCAAAACTTCCTTTACGTTTTCCACCACCTTGATCTACATAACGGGCTGTATCATTAAAAACACGCAACATCGGAACAATTCCGTTTGACGTACCATTGGTACCACGAATATAGGAACCCGTTGCTCTTACATTGTGAATCGAAAGTCCAACACCACCAGCTGATTGCGAGATTTTAGCCGTTTGTTTCAACGTGTCGTAAATTCCGTCAATACTATCATCTTGCATCGCCAAAAGGAAACAAGAAGACATCTGAGGTTTTGGAGTTCCTGCATTGAATAATGTAGGCGTTGCATGCGTAAAGAATTTTTTCGACATTAAGTCGTACGTTTCAATCACTGAATCTAAATCATCTAAGTGAATCCCGACCGAAACACGCATCAACATGTGTTGCGGACGCTCCACGATTTTACCGTTTATTTTTAGTAAATAAGAACGTTCTAAAGTTTTAAACCCAAAATAATCATAATTAAAATCTCTATTGTATATCACATGGGAATCTAAAAATTCCGCATTTTTCATAATCACCTGATGTACTTCTTCAGATAATAAAGGTGCATCTTGTCCATTTCTCGGGTTTACATAATGAAACATATCGTTCATTGTTTCCGAAAATGATTTTTTAGTATTGGAATGCAAATTCGAAATTGCAATTCGCGCCGCCAATTGTGCATAATCAGGATGCGCAATAGTCATTGAAGCCGCAGTTTCGGCTGCTAAATTATCTAATTCTGACGTAGAAACTCCATCATAAAGCCCTTCAATTACTCGCATTGCGACTTTCACGGCATCTACTAAATCATTTAAACCATAGCATAGTTTTTTAATTCTATCTGTGATTTTGTCGAACATTACCGGCTCTTTGTGGCCATCTCTTTTTACTACGTACATACTTTTGTTTGTTTTTTAAAACAGAAAATCCCTTCGCTGTTTTTCGTTATTTGTTAGTCATTGCGAGGAACGAAACAATCTCAATTATTGTTTCATTTGCTCAATTTTTTTTGGAGCCATATCCAGCTATCCATTTCAATCTTTCTAGTCCTGAAAAAAGTTCAGGACTAGAAAGGATTTCCATTACTATCTGGGCTAATCAGTATTAGAAACAAAAAGAAATCAGTAAATCATTTAAGATTTAAAAAATCAAAATATTTCTTTAACATTAAAATATTTAGAAAAATTAAGACAAAACTTAATCGATCTTAATTCCTTCATGGTTTGATAAAAATCTAAAAATCGGCGTCAAAAGATATTTTCTGAGCATCACCATCAGTGTTCATTACACCTGCTTTTTGATATTCAGCCACTTTCTTTTCAAAGAAATTTGTTTTCCCTTGAAGCGAAATCATATCCATAAAATCAAATGGGTTTGTAGTATTATATTCTCTGTCGCAACCTAATTCCACTAACAATCTGTCAGCAACAAATTCTAAATATTGTGTCATCAATACGGCATTCATTCCTATCAAACTTACCGGAAGTGACTCGGTGATAAATTCTCTTTCAATGTTTAAAGCATCTACAATAATGCTTCTGATTCTTTCTTTTGGCACTTTATTCACCAAGTGGTGGTTGTGTAAATGCACGGCAAAATCACAGTGAACTCCTTCATCACGAGAAATCAATTCGTTAGAAAACGTCAATCCTGGCATTAAACCCCGTTTTTTCAACCAATAAATCGAGCAAAATGCTCCCGAAAAGAAAATTCCTTCCACTGCTGCAAAAGCAATCAAACGTTCTGCAAATGAATCCGATTCAATCCATTGCAAAGCCCAGTCCGCTTTTTTCTTAATCGCCGGAAAAACCTCTAAAGCATTGAATAATTCATCTTTCTCCACTTCATCTTTTACATAGGTATCAATCAATAACGAATAGGTTTCGCTGTGAATGTTTTCCATCATAATTTGAAAACCGTAAAAGAATTTCGCTTCCGCATATTGCACTTCGTTTACAAAATTTTCTGCCAGATTTTCATTTACAATGCCATCTGAAGCAGCAAAAAATGCCAAAATGTGCTTCACAAAATAACGCTCATCATCCGAGAGTTTGTTGTTCCAGTCATTTAAATCCTGTGACAAATCGATTTCTTCAGCCGTCCAGAAACTGGCTTCCATACTTTTATAAAATTCCCAAATGTCATGGTGTTTGATAGGAAAAATTACGAAACGATTTTTATTTTCTTGTAAAATTGGTTCAACTTGAGTCATTATAATTGTTTGTTTTTTTGAGGTTTTAACAAATTTTTAAGCTTTTTGAGAGATACAAAGATTGTAAAATATTGCGGTTAATAAAAGCCAAACTTATTCACAATCCCCTATAGTTTTTAACAAATAGAAAAATTAAGATATTTTTCATACAAATTTTAAAACACTTAAATTCAGTATTTTAAATAATAATTAAAGGAATGAAGCACCGTAAAATATAGTTTTTTTAAATAATTAAACAAGAAAAACAGAATTCTTATTTACTTATTTTTTCATGTCTTGCGCCACCTTTTCAAGTTCAGCATACCAGTCTTCGCCAAATTTACGAATCAGGGCTTCTTTGACAAATTTATATACCGGAACTTCAAGTTCCTGACCTAAAGAGCAGGCGGGATCACAAATATCCCATTTGTCATAATTAACAGCGGCAAACTCCGTAAAATCTTTCACCCGAACTGGATACAAATGACAAGAAACTGGTTTTTTCCAACTAATTGCTCCTTGATTATAGGCTTGTTCAATACCACACAGAGCGGTCTTACCGTCAAATATTGCGTAGGCACAATCTTTGTCGTCAATCAGTGGCGTTTCAAGATCACCATCGGTACCTTTTACCCAAGTTCCTTGCGCTTCAATTGCAGCAATTCCTTGTTTGCGTAAAAAAGGCTTGATCTTTGGATAAATAGATTCGAGGATTTGAGTCTCCTCAAAACTCAATGGTGCACCAGCGTCACCATCTACGCAACAAGCGCCTTTACAAGCAGTCAAATTACAAACAAAATCTTTTTCGAGTAAGTCTTCTGAGACTATGGTTTTTCCTAGTTGAAACATTCTGCAAAGATATTCAAGAAATTTGAAAAAGCACCTCAGCAACTCATAAATTCGTAAACAAAACCGAATAAAATTAAAACGAATTTACCTAATTTTATACTCCTGATTTTTTAACTTCGTTTACTTTTGTTTTCAAACTTATACAAACAATTGCATTTTTTATTTCTTTACAGTTCATCCTCTTTCACCAACCAAAAACACAGAACCATTTGAAATGGTTTTAAAAAATATTGAGTATTAATTGCCTTAGTTGTGCCCTAAAAACGATAAAAATCAAACTGTTACTTTTTTAGGACTATGAAATACAGGTCAACTATTCCCTCCTGGGAAAAAAAATCTTCTCAAAAAAAAGGCATTAAAATTAAAAAATCTACTCCTCCAATAATCAGGGAAATTATCTACTTTTACCATAAATAAAAAAAGTCTGTTATGGAATTCGATATTCGCGAAATAATCACCGTAGGAATGGTACTTTTTGCCGTAATTGACATCGTGGGATCCATCCCGATTATCATTGATTTAAGAGCAAAACACGGACATATTGAATCCGAAAAAGCATCCATTGTAGCCGCCGTCATCATGATTGTTTTTCTTTTTGCCGGAGAAGAACTCTTAAAACTAATTGGAATCGATGTCAATTCTTTTGCTGTAGCCGGATCCTTTGTGTTGTTTTTCTTGGCATTAGAGATGATTTTAGGAATTCGGATTTACCGGGACGAAGAAGCCAGCTCTGCCTCAATTGTTCCCCTTGCCTTCCCTTTGATTGCTGGAGCCGGAACAATGACCACTTTACTCTCTTTACGCTCCCAATTTTATACCATAAATATTGTAATTGCCATTTTATTAAATATCATTTTGGTCTATATCGTTTTAAAATCATCCTCAAAAATAGAAAAATTATTAGGCGAAAACGGACTTGGTGTAATCAGAAAGACTTTTGGCGTAGTACTTCTGGCGATTGCTGTTAAATTATTCGCTGCGAATGTTAAAGGTTTGTTTGTCTAAAATATAATTTCCTAAATTTACCCTTAAATTATTGTAAAATAAAAAATCTGATTTTTTTGGAGCATTTTATTCTAAATAAATAACCCCTCCAAACATCTGCATTTTTTACCAAAAACAAAAACATCTTATGAAAATTTTCACTAACATCTTGGTATTTTTAGCAATAGCGCTAATCCTATTTAATGTTACTTTACTGGATTTCAAAAATCCATTCCAAGGAGATAGCGTAGTTGCATTTATTGGAATGGCAGCCTCTTTTTGTGCTGTATTGATTCTTCTAATATTCAGAATGTCAAAGAAAATAGAAGAAAAAACAAACGAAAAATAGCCTTGGTCTTTGATGTACTTATCCTTGGCGGTGGCGTATCTGGCATGTCATGCGCTCTAGTTTTGGGTTCTGCAAACAACAAACACTTTGTGTCTAATAAAAAAATCGGGGTGTTTACCCATCAAAAAACCTCTGCCCTTAAGGAAGCGCTATTCAATAATGTCTACGGAATCCCTGCAGGCACATTAGGCGCTGATTTATTGAAAGAAAGCACAGGACATCTTTTAGAAAAATATCCGCACATTACACAAATTCCCAACGAAAAAGTACTAAAAATTGAGGGCACCGCTCCTGAGTTTGCTGTAACTACAAATAAAAAAACCTACAAGACCCGCATAATTGTTGTAGGTGTCGGATCTGCAAATACTTTTGCTATTGAAGGTTTAATGCCATCTGTAGAACCACATCAAAAATCCCTTCCCGAAAAACAACGAATCCAACTCAAAAACAGCGATCACAAAGTCAAGGAAGGCATTTACGTGATAGGCACTTTAGCGGGATGGAGAAGCCAACTGGCCATTGCTGCAGGCAGTGGAGCTGCAGTAGCAACAGATATTCTAACTTTATGGAATGACGGAATTCAGACTCATGCTCATGATAGCATTAGATAAATAGAATTTCATTCTGGAAAATCTCTCAAAAAATAGTGTTAGGTTTACACCTTCAATTCACTGTTTTATGGGATCATTTTTTTTGGGACTGGCAAGACTCCTGATTTTTATCGGATTTGTTTCTTTTTTTTCGATTGTGTTTTTTCTTTTTTCTTTTTTTCGAAGCAACGAAATTAACGCCCAAAAAGCTCTTGTACTGCGGGATTTTATAATTCGCACCTCAAATACCCTTTTGGGCATACGCACTATTATCTATGGCGACAAGCCGAAAGTTCAAGGACTAATCGTAGCCAATCACCGTTCCTATTTTGACCCAATTGTTATCGTAAACCAAATACATGCTTTTCCTGTAGGGAAAAAAGAAGTTGCCTCATGGCCTATGATTGGCTACATCTGCAAAATATCCGGCGTTTTATTTGTAGATAGAAAGTGTCCAAAAAGCCGACAAGAAACCGCCGAAAATATCCGAGAAGTTCTTGCCAAAGGATATTCGATCATTAATTTTCCAGAGGGGACAACAGCGGTTTTGCCAACGACTCTTGATTTCAATTACGGCTCTTTTGTAATGGCTACTAAGATTAAAGCTGCCGTGATTCCTATTGCAATAGATTATAAAGAAAAAACAGACGCTTTTATTGGTGACGACACTTTCATTCCGCATTTTTTAAAATGCTTTGGAAAACGGACCACTGAAATTAAAATAACTTATTTTCCGCCTATTTATTCTGAAGATGCAGCCTGTTTATTAAGTACGTCAAAGAAAATGATAGATAACGAACTCATTCGATATAGAAAAGATTGGGACAATCAAAATTAATTTTCCTTTTAAGGACAAACAAAATCAAGAGTGCAATTTTCTAATTAAGCATCAAGTCCTAAGCTAATAAGCATCTCAAAAATAGAATCTTCATTTAGTGCCACTTTCTTTAAAACAGCTTTAATTCCTTCCACATTTTTTTGTTCCAGAGCATTATCAAAGTCATTTATAAGGCCTCCAACATACAAACGCTCATTAACTGTCATTCCAGAAAACTTACTTTCCATACTGTGAAATATAGTGATTATTATTTTTTCAAAATTGCCTTAATCATGGCATCCTCTTTCAATATAATCTCATAATAAGACCGTTCCCCATACAATTGCCGAGCAAATTCAGCAGCCAGGTATCGTTTTACCAATGATTTGCTTTTTCCAAATTTCAAATCCAATCCGTTGCCAAAAATAAATTTCTGAAATGAATTGAAATATTCCTCTGTTTGATTCATTTTAGATTGGAACTGAGCAAAAGTAAGTCCTTTAAAGGCGCTCCGATTTTTATCCAATTGTTCGAAAACAAAATTCCCTACGATTCCCGATTGCAATAAATAAGCGGTACTTTCATTTCCATGTTCCACCTCAAGCGGGACAAAAACATCAGGAACAATACCGCCACCGCCATATACAATTTTACCTTTCTTAGTTTTGAATTGCAAGGTGTCTGAAACTTTAATACTGTCTTTTTGATACAGTTCCCCATTTTCAAAACGCATTTCTGATTCTTTAAAATACGCTTCATTCCCTTTTGAATAAGGTTTTTGAATAGACCGGCCTGTGGGCGTATAATATCTGGCAGTGGTCAAGCGAACTGCTGAACCGTCAGCAAAATCTATTTCTCGTTGCACCAATCCCTTTCCAAAAGAACGGCGGCCTACAATAGTTCCCCGGTCATTATCCTGAACGGCTCCTGCAAGAATTTCACTTGCTGAAGCGCTGTTTTCATTAATTAGAATAAAAACATTTCCTTTTTCAAAACTACCTTTTTGGGTTGCAAATGTCTTGTCTATAGTACCTTTTTTGTTTTTGGTAAAAACAATCAGTTGTTTGTTTGGCAACAATTCATCCGCGATAGCAATTGCTTCTTCCATATAACCGCCACCGTTATCTCGAACATCAATAATAAGTGACTTCGCACCTCGTTGCTTAAGTGCAGACAAATTTTGCATAAACTCCTTGTAAGTAGTTTCGGCAAAACGATTTATTTTTATGTATCCTGTCGCATTACTCAAGAGCAAAGCGGCATCAACACTTTTTAAGGGAATAACATCGCGTTTTAGTTTTAGCTTGAGTTTTTTACGTTCTGATTTTCTATATATTGTAAGCTCAATATTAGAACCTACGGCCCCTTTTAATTTAGAAAACAAACTGTCTGTGGGCAACTTACGTCCGAACAATTTGGTTTTATCAGCATATAGAATCCGATCACCTGATTTTATTCCTGCTTTTGCCGAAGGGCCGTTTTCTACAGGTTTTATGACCGCTACAGAATCTTTATACATATAAAAACTCACTCCTATTCCCACAAAATTACCCTTCATGCTTTCCATTACCTGTTGCTGCTCGCTAGCGGGAATATATACGGAATGCGGATCAAGTTGCGCAAGAATATTATCAACGGTAAGATTTACAATAGAATCCGTATCAACCGCATCAACGTATTCAGTATCAATAAAATCAATGAGTGTATTCAGCTTAGTTTTAGAATTATTTTTAGCTGTGAAATCAGCTCTACCGGGAAAATGCAACATCCCGCCCAACACAACGCCAAAAGCAAGTGTTGAGAAAAGGAGTAGCGGTAAATATTTTGTATTAAATTTCATATAAAGTTATTATTAAAAAAATAATATAACCTGACGTGCATCATCGTTTTAATTTTTTTTGCACGTTCTTTTATTCCTCCAAAACTGGAATATGCTCAACCTCTACTCCGGCTTTTATCAAAAACTGAATGCCGGAATCATCGCGATAGCCATTGTGATAGACCACTCTTTTTATTCCCGACTGGTGAATCAATTTACTGCACTCCTTACAAGGAGAAAGTGTGATATACAGGGTGGCTCCTTCGCAGGATTGTGTTGATCGCGCTACCTTGAGGATCGCATTTGCCTCAGCATGTAAAACATCCCAGCGGGTTAATCCTTGCTCATCTTCACAACAGTTTTCAAAACCGGAGGGCGTTCCGTTATACCCATCTGAGATTATCATTCTGTCACGCACAATAATTGCACCAACTTGTTTTCGTTTACAATAGGACAGCAAGCTCCATTCTTTGGCAATTCTAAGGTATGCTTTGTCGTATTTATTTAATTTTTTTTTGTTCATTTTATCTTATCCAGATTTCACTTTCCACAATCATTGGTATCACTACTCCTATTATAAATGCTGACATTACTAATGTCCAGTCGCGTTTTGAAAATCTAAAAACAGTCTGAACAATGTAGGCTAAAATCAAAACCAAAAAAACCACTACAATCTGGGCGGCTTCTATACCTAGTGCAAATTCTGACAGTGGCAAGACTTTAGACATAGCATTTCCTCCAAGAATCGATTTGAAATAATTTGAAAAACCCAACCCATGAATTATCCCAAAGAAAAGCGTGATAAAAAACATCAGATTGAGGCTTTCTTTCTTGCTCGATTTTCCTGCCGTAAAAAGATTAAACAATGCGGTTATCACAATTGTAATTGGGATTAACAACTCAACAATATTTACTTTTATGGCAATTATACCAAAAACAGAAAGCAGTAAAGCCATGGTATGACCAATGGTAAAAAGGGAAACCAAAAGTACAATTCGCTTCCAGTCCTTGAAAGAAAAAGGAACCGCTAGGGCGATTAAAAATAAAACATGATCATAAGCGTGAATATCCAAAACGTGTTTTAATCCTATTTGAAAGTAAATCCAAAATTCTGACATCAGTAAAGTATTAAGTTGATAAAGGGTTGTAAACTTACGATTAATTTTGAAAATGATTCATTTGAACATTCAAATAAATACAAATCAAAAGCAGGTATGTCGAAAGAAAAAATATAAAAAAAAATAAAAATTAATACTTTAAAATAGATATATCTTTGTACGATACAAAAACCACAATTATGTCATTTTCAGATTTATTTGATAGCGAATTCAAACAAAGAAATAGAGGTCATTTTTCATCTATTGTCCGCGTAGCACTAACTGACGAGAAGATTTCTCCAGAAGAAAAAGCATTTGTCGATAAATTAGCCGTTCGATTAGAAATTTCTCCTGCAGAATATGAAGAAATTTTACAGGATCCGCTAAAATACCCTATCAATCCTCCTTATTTATATGAACAAAGGATAGAGCGACTGTATGATTTAGCCAGAATCGTTCATGTTGACCACCATTTAGGAGACAAACAAGAGCTGATGTTACGAAAAATTGGCATTGGAATAGGATTTGACCCTGAAAATATAAATCAAATTGTAGAAAATGCTCTTCTGCTTGTAGAAAAAGAAGTAGATTTGGATACGTTCATTACTGAAATACAAAATATCAATACGTAGATTATACCTATAAAAAAGCTTCCGCCAAGACGGAAGCTTTTTGTTTTTAGTACTTGCTTAGTTTTGCTTTAAGCATAAATTCTTCCGATTTTTCAACCATATTGTAGCTTCCACAGAAAAAAGGAACACGCTGATGCAGTTCCGTTGGTTCAATTTCCATCACCCGATCAAATCCATCCGATGCTTTTCCTCCAGCCTGTTCTGCGATAAAAGCTAATGGGTTGCATTCATACAACAATCGTAATTTCCCTTTGGATGCTTTTGAACTTGTAGGATATAAATAAATCCCTCCTTTAATCATATTGCGATGAAAGTCAGAAACTAAACTTCCGATGTATCGAGAAGTATAAGGCCTGTCTCCTTCTTCCAGCTGACAATATTTGATATAATCCTTTACTCCTTGCGGAAAATGGACATAATTACCTTCATTGATGGAATAAATATGGCCATCGGTTGGGAATTTCATTTTAGGATGAGACAAGTAAAAAGTACCAATAGCAGGATTCAGCGTAAATCCGTTCACACCGTGCCCAGTTGTATAAACTAACATAGTCGAAGTCCCGTAAATCACATAGCCTGCAGCAACCTGATTGATCCCCGGCTGTAAAAAATCTTCCAACGTAACTGGAGTTCCTATTGGGGTAATTCTCCTGTAAACCGAAAATATTGTCCCTACAGAAACATTAACATCAATATTAGACGAGCCGTCAAGGGGATCCATCAATACAACATATTTATTATTGTGGCTGTGGTCACTTCCTTCCACAGTAATGAAATCATCATTTTCTTCAGAAGCGATTCCGCATACGATCTCGCGATTAATTAATGTTTGAATAAAAACTTCATTGGCATATACATCTAGTTTTTGCTGATCTTCCCCCTGTATGTTTTGCTCTCCGGCAGCACCCACAATATCAACCAGTCCAGCTTTGTTTACTTTATAATTGACTACCTTGGCAGCCAATCGGATGGAGTTGATAATTCGAGATAATTCGCCGGACGAATATTGAAAAGCATTCTGGTTTTCAATGATAAATTCTCCAAGTGTTTTGTTGCGTTCTTCCATTAAGAAATCGTTGTAGTTGTTTTGAAGTCACAAATATCGTTTTTTTTGTGAAATTGATTTGAAAAATATTTACTTAGTTTAACCGTATTGTATATTTGCTGATTAAAACATAAAATTAATACGTAAAAATCTAATTTTATTGTGATATTGAAGCATTAAAATAAAAAATTATGAAATGAGCCGTATTGGAGATTGATCCAATAGCCAATCGAAAAAGCAAATTTCTTATTCAACTAAAAAACACAAATACATTCCGCACATGACGATCAGAAAAGGAAATCCTGAAGATATGGAAGCTGTTTTAGGGCTCATTCAAGAATTAGCAATATTTGAGAAAGAACCCGATGCCGTCCTTGTAACTGTTGCCGATTTAATTCGAGATGGTTTTGGCCCGGTGCCACTATTTCATGTTTTTGTTGCCGAGGTTCAAGCGGACCCGAGCAATAGCGAACAGGCAAAGCAAATCGTAGGTATCGCCTTGTACTACTACCGATTTTCTACTTGGAAAGGAAAAACAATTCACCTGGAAGATTTAGTGGTAAAAGAGACAATGCGTGGCACCGGATTAGGATATGCTTTATATTCTGAAATTATAAAACAGGGTAAAAAAGATCAGGTTCGAAGAGTAGAATGGAATGTATTGGACTGGAATACTCCGGCAATAGAATTTTATGAAAAATCAGGCGCCAAAGTACTCCGTGATTGGTATGTTGTTCACATGGACGAATTGGGAATCACCAATTTTGTGGAGAATAAATTGAAATAAAATAAAGAACAATTTTTGTTTAAAATATGAGAGTATTCAAATTTGGAGGAGCTTCTGTAAAAGATGCTGAAGGAATTAAAAACGTGTATGACGTTTTACAAAAAGTGGGTTATGAAGACGTATTGTTGGTCGTTTCTGCAATGGGAAAAACCACAAATGCGCTCGAGGTTGTCATAAAAAATTATTTCGATAAATCCGCTGAATTAAATTCATCTGTTCAAGAAGTAAAAAAGTACCACAATCAAATTTTGATAGATTTATTCGAGGACGAAAAAAACGAAGTCTTCAAAGCTGTTAACACTCAATTTTCAGATTTAGAGTATTTCCTGACCCACAATAAATCACCCAATTATAATTTTGTCTACGATCAAATTGTCAGTTATGGCGAATTAATTTCGACCACAATCCTAAGTCATTTCATGAATTTCATGGGCATAAAAACACAATGGCTGGATGTTCGGAATTTCATAAAAACCAATGCTACATACAGGGATGCGGAAGTAGATTGGGAATTGACACAGAAGAACATTGCCAAAAACGTAAAACGTAAAACACTAAACATTACACAAGGATTCTTAGGTTCTGACGAAAATAACTTTACCACCACTTTAGGCCGAGAAGGATCTGATTATACGGCTGCAATTTTTGCGTATTGCTTAAATGCCGAAAGCGTGACCATCTGGAAAGATGTTCCCGGAGTAATGAATGCCGATCCAAGATATTTTGAAAATGCGAGTTTATTGAATCAGATTTCGTACCGTGAAGCCATAGAACTGGCTTTTTATGGGGCAACGGTTATTCACCCAAAAACACTACAACCTTTGCAAAAAAAGGAAATTCCGTTGTATGTAAAATCCTTTATAAATCCGTTACTAAAAGGAACGAGCGTTTCCAAAGGAGTCGACTTAGAACCTTATTTACCGTGTTTCATCGTCAAAAGAAACCAGCTTTTGATTTCGCTTTCCTCTATCGATTTCTCTTTTATCATGGAAGAAAACATCAGCGAAATTTTTGCATTATTCCATCAATTCAAAATAAAAGTGAACTTGATTCAGAATTCAGCAATTAGTTTCTCCGTATGTGTAGAAGATAAATTTGACAATTTCAAAGCCCTGAATGCTATCTTGTCTAAAAAGTTTAAGGTAGAGTTTAATGAAAATGTCACCTTATACACCATCCGACATTTTAACGAAACAGCAGCCGAAACCGTTGAAAAAAACAAAGTTGTGTTATTGAAACAGGTCAGTCGGGAAACCATACAAGTGATCACAAAGGAAGTGTAACCCTAAAAAAGATGCGCAACCCAAAATATAAATGGAGATCAGAAATTGATTCTGATCTCCATTCTTTTAATACTTTAAAACCCAAACGCTAAAATCAAAACCTTTTGTAATTATCAAATTATAAATACTACTTTTGACACTTTCGAGTTATAGTATTTATGTTGAAAAAATTACTTTTTTGGACTGTAATAAGCTGTATTTCTGGGCTCCACGCACAGGAAATAAATTCGTTGTACAAAACAAAAAAAATCCCTTTTTCCCGTGACACCATTCATCTTGAAAAAGAAAGCATTAATTCCAGTTTTTTCAAATTGCTTGACGCCAATGGCAAACCCATCGAAATCACTTTTTATACGGTAAATTTCAGTGAAGGGACTTTGTTTTTAAAAGAAAACAGCGCCCAATACAACGATTCAATAACCGTACACTATTTGAAATTTCCGGAGATCCTTACTAAAGAATACCGCATTTATGATTCTGCCAAAGTAGTAAGCAACGAAGCCGGATCAGGTGATTTATATACCCTCAAAAATAAAAACCCAAATAAAAATGTGCCTTTTGACGGCTTGAATACATCCGGAAGTATTACCCGTGGCATTACCATAGGAAACAATCAAAATGCCGTTTTGAACTCCAATTTAGACTTACAAATCACAGGAAAAATCTCTGAAAAAGTAAGCTTAAGAGCCTCCATTCAAGACAGTAACATTCCGCTGCAGGATGGCGGTTATTCCCAAAAATTAGACCAGTTCGATAATGTATTCATGGAATTATTCAGTGCCGATTGGAACATTCGAGCGGGTGATATTTTTCTAGAGAACAAGAAATCCCAATTCCTGAATTTCAATAAAAAAGTGCGGGGACTCGCCACCACCTTCACCTTTGGAACCGAAGAAAACAAAACAAATGTATTTGCCTCAGCAGCGCTGGTCCGAGGACAATATGCAAAAAGCGATATCGTGGGCCAAGAAGGCAATCAGGGTCCCTATAAATTAAAAGGGCAAAATGGAGAGTTGTATGTACTCGTTATTTCAGGTTCAGAGCGGGTGTATGTAAATGGTGTTTTATTAAAACGAGGCGAAAACAATGATTACACGATTGATTATAATGCGGGTGAAATCGTGTTTACCCCGCTTTTCACGATTACCTCCGAAATGCGAATTGCCATAGAATACCAATATTCAGATCGAAATTACACTCGATTTATAACCTATGCAGGCGCCACACACGAGAATAAAAACTGGAGTTTTGGAGGCTATTTATATTCGGAAAACGACCTCAAAAACCAACCTTTACAACAAAATTTATCCCAAGAACAAGCCCAGATATTAGTTAATGCGGGAGATAATCCTGATTTAATGGTTGCCCCGTCAGCATTTGCAGATTCCTATTCTGAAAACAAGGTGCTGTACCGAAAAACAATCCTCAATGCTGTGGAAATTTTTGAGTACTCAAATGAAGCACAGCAGGAATTATTCAATGTGCGATTTACTTTAGTAGGACTGAATAATGGAAATTACATTTTGACAAGTTCAGCCACGATCACCAGGGTTTATGAGTATATAGCTCCTATTAACGGCGTTCCGCAAGGAAATTATGCACCCATCATACAATTGATTGCTCCTACAAAAATCCAAGTGACTACCTTTTTAGGAAAATACAATCCCACTGAGAAAACAGTTCTCGATTTTGAAATTGGTCTCAGCAATAACGACAGCAATTTATTTTCGCCCGTTGACGATGCAAACAATCAAGGCCTGGCTGCAAAAATCAATGCCAAGCAACGGCTTTTTTCAAAAAAATGGCAAGTAGATGCTTTTGCGAATTATCAATTTATTCAGCAAAATTTCAGGGCTGTAGAACGGCTTTACAACATCGAATTTGACCGGGATTGGAACTTAGGAACTGAGGCTAGAGGAAATCAAAGTTTGTTAATTTCCGGACTGCAATTGGATTTAAACCCTAAACCCAACACAACAAACAAAGGACTATTGCGGTATCAGTTTGAAAAACTAGATTTTTCGGGAAATTTTTCGGGAAATCGACACGTTTTAAATGGCTTGTTTCAAATAAAAAACTGGACTTTTCAAAATCAAGGCAGTTCCCTAAAAAGTGACGGAACGATTTCATCCTCTGAATTTTTAAGAAACCAATCCCAAATCCGTTTTCATTTTGACAAAAACTGGATTGGCTCTCGCTTGCGCTTAGAGGACAATCAGGAGAAAAATAAAATTTCAAATGAATTTTCGGCTTTGAGTCAAAAATTTACAGAGTACGGATTTTTTACCGGTCGCGGAGACAGCACCAAAGTTTTTGTAGAATTGGGATACCTAAGAAGATCCAATGACAGTTTACAAAATGGTCTGATCCAAAGGGTAAATTCATCTCAAACTTGGTTGTTGAAATCAAAATTAATTCAAACTAATAAAAGCGATTTGTCCCTTTTTGCCAATTATAGGATCTTGGAATTTGTGGACGCTACACGAAAAAAAGAACCAACATTGAACTCCAGAATCGTGTACACGGATCGTTTTTTCAATCAATTGATACAAAGCACAACGGTTTATGAAACGAATTCCGGGACCATTCCCCAACAGGAATTCACGTATCTGGAAGTTCCTGCGGGCCAGGGAATTTACACCTGGAACGACTATAACGGCAATGGAATTCAGGAATTACAGGAGTTTGAAGTCGCCACGTTTATTGACCAGGCAAAATTCATCCGCATCTTTCTTCCCAACAGGGTTTACATAAAAACACATCAAAACAAATTCTCGCAATCCGTGACCCTGAATCCCAATCAATGGCAGAACGAAAAAGGTTTTAAGAAAATACTTTCGTATTTCTACAATCAAACCGCTTTTATAATCGACCGAAAAACTAGAAGTGAGGGTGATAATTTCGAATTAAATCCGTTCAGCAGTTCTACTGAAAATGTGTTGGGATTAAACTCGAGTTTAAGGAACAGTTTGTTTTACAATAGAGGAAAACAAAACCACTCCGCCACGTATTCCTATCTGCAAAATAAAACTAAAAACTTGTTGTCTATAGGTTTTCAAGAGGCTACCAACAATTCGCATCAATTGCAGTACAATCATTTGTACCAGAAAAGCTGGCTGCTAGGTTTTTTTGCCAAAACGATACAAACAACCATTGAATCAGAAAATTTCCCGGAGAAAAACTATGCTATAAACGGTTATCAATTAGCTCCTAAAATCAGTTATCTATTTTCTAAAAGCACGAGCTGGGACCTCTTTTATGAATTACAGAATAAAAAAAACCAAATTGGGGTTTCAGAAACGCTGCTGCAAAACCGTTTTGGAACTGCCTTTTCGTATGCAGGCACAAAAAAATTCACGATGAACGGCGAAGTCTCTTTTTACCAAAATAAATTCGAAGGAAATGAATTCTCTTCGGTTGGATTTCAAATGCTGGAAGGGCTACAAACCGGACAAAACATCACTTGGAGGCTTCTTTTACAAAAAAATATCACCCAGTTTTTAGATGTTAATTTTAATTATCAGGGTCGGAAAAGTGAAACAACCCAGGCCATACATACTGGAAATATTCAATTGAGAGCCTATTTTTAATACCACAATTTAATAGTTTGGTAATGCCCTCGCAATATTAAATACACGTTCATTGTCTATCTTTCAAATTTAAACCACTAAACTACAGAGCCACATGGATTTGAATGCCAACCAACAAACTATTTTGATTGCGCCATTAAACTGGGGCTTAGGCCATGCTACACGTTGTATTCCAATTATTAAGGCCTTATTAGAGAACAACTACATTCCTATAATTGCTTCTGATGGAATTGCATTGGCTTTGCTAAAAAAGGAATTCCCTACTGTACAAACGCTGGAACTGCCATCCTACCAGATAGAATATGCAAAAAATGGAGCTCACTTTAAATGGAAATTATTAAAAAATAGCCCAAAAATGCTTGAAGCAATTTGGGAAGAAAAAAAAATAATTAAAAAATGGATCTCAAAATATAGGATAGACGGGATTATATCCGACAACCGACTGGGTGTGTTCAGCAAAAAAATTCCTTCGGTATTTATTACCCATCAATTGAATGTAATGACTGGCAATACCACTTGGATTACCAGTAAGATCCACCAACATATTATAAAAAAATACACAGAATGCTGGGTTCCAGATCTTGCCGGATCAATTAATCTAACCGGAAAAATGGGACATGTTGACGATCCAAATCTCAAAATTAGATACATTGGTCCTTTGAGTCGATTGCAAAAAAAATTAGTCCCAAAAAAATATGATTTAATGATTATTCTTTCCGGACCAGAACCTCAGCGCGGCTTGCTGGAGGATTCCCTGAAAAAAGAAATCGCACGATACCACGGGAATGTCATATTTATTGAAGGAAAGATTGAAACCGAACAAATAGTAACTCAAATCAATCCTGTTACCTATTATAATTACATGAATTCTTTCCAGTTAGAGCAGGCTTTTAACGAAAGTGAAATGGTGCTGTGCCGTTCCGGATACACCACAATTATGGATCTAGCCCAACTCCGTAAAAAGGCTTTTTTTATTCCAACTCCAGGCCAATACGAACAGGAATATTTAGCCAGAAAGCTAAAAAAAGAAGGGTTAGTTCCCTATGCAAATCAAGACGATTTCAAAATTGAAAATCTTAGTGAAGTAGCGTCCTACCGTGGTTTACAAACCTTGCATTGCAATATTGACTGGAAATCGCTTTTTGATATTTTCCAAAACACAAAAATAAGTACCCTTAACCCCTAAAAACCCATTCTCTCAAATGGTTTTTTTAAGATTAGTATTGAATGTTTACCAAAAAAAGAAGCACTACTGAATTACAGATTTGTACCTTTTAAATTAGCATGGCTATTGAATTCTTTGAATAATTCGAGTAAGTGCATCGTTGCTTTTATCAAATCATTAGTTTCTAAAAGTAACGCGAAATACAACTTGCTGTTTTTAGGACTGGTTTCTACCGTTCTAATTCTTTCAATTTGTTTTTTAATTAATTTAGATACTTGATCGTAAATCTCCATTTTGGTTTCTAAAAGAACATCAATTTTGTCAAACGAACCTTCTTGAAAAATAACAATAATATCTTCAAATAATTTTTCAAGCTTATTGTCTAAGCTTTTCAAATCCCTAATTTGATTGAATTTTAATTGTTTGTGATTGTTATTGATATGTGCATAGCTGTTTTGTGAGATGAATCCAAGGGACTGAATCATGTCTTGAAGATAACCCAAAATCATGACATAAAACATACTGCCCTCTGCCGAGGTTTCATCCAGATTCTTTATAAAATAGTATACATTACTCTTTAATTCATCGACTTCTTTTTCGAGTTTTTTGAGGTCTTTTTTATTCTCCTTTAACTTCCCTAAATCCTGAAGGCTAAGATTTTCGATAACCTCTCTATAAATCGTGTTTGAACCGCTTATCACTCTGGAAATCTGAATGGTACACTCCCTAATAACTTCATTTATGGTAACAATATCTTCTCTTTTCAAGAGCAATAATTCTTGCTGGGCTTTAATGGTTTTAGTATGCTTTCTTGAACTTCGATACAAAAGAATTCCTAATCCAACCAGCAATCCGATGAAAGCATATACTTGACCTACTTTGAGGAAATACGCAAAGATAAAGGCCGAAACAAATGCAACAATTGCTGTTACAAACCATCCCCCAATCACATTAAAAACCCCTGCAATACGATACACTGCGCTTTCGCGGTCCCAAGCTCGATCTGCAAATGAAGTTCCCATGGCCACCATAAAAGTAACATAAGTTGTAGAAAGTGGCAACTTTAAAGAAGTCCCTATCGATATCAAAATGCTGGCTACCATTAAATTTACAGCAGCACGAACCATATCAAAAGCAGGTTCGTCCTTTCTTTTTTTTCCTTTGACTTCCTGTTTCTCAAATTGCTTATCAATTTTTATTTGGATTGATTTTGGTGAAAAATAATTAATTCCCAGTCCGATATAAACGCCAAATCGCACAATATATCTGGATAACATATTGGGTGAAAAACGCTCTACGCCATCACCCTGTCTGGATAAATTAAGGCCGGTCTCGATGACAGTTTTGGCTTTTTTTGAAGTCCAAAGTGTTATAACCATAACCACTCCTGCAAAAACTAAAAAATAAAATGGCGCCACAATATTATCATTAGCCAAAGCTCCCATCATAAATTGATCTCCAGAAATTCCTGAACCATTGAAAATTTCATAGGAATTATAGGCCGCAATAGGAACGCCGATAAAGTTAACCAAATCATTCCCGGCAAAAGCTAAAGCCAAAGCAAAAGTCCCCACTATGATGATTACTCGGAGAATATTTATTTTGAAGAAAGTCATCAACACTTGAGAAAGCAGTGTAAAAAAAACAAAATTTACTCCTATTATCAGTAATTGATTGCTTTTTATCCAGACATGAGTAGCTTGATCGATAAAAGAAACTCCTTTCAATCCTTTAATCAGGATAAAAAAAGTAATCGCAGTAATGGCTAATCCTCCAAAAACTGCACCTATATATTTGACTCTTTTTTCATATTGAAAAGTAAAAATTAGTCGAGAAACATATTGCACAAAACTTCCAAGAGTGAAAGAAAGAATGACAGACAGTAGGATACTAAAAACAATTTGTGATGCTTTTTCAGTGTTGATATAATCACTTAAAGCATCAAAACTATCATCCAAAACATAAATTTTATAGACTGCCAAACAGAGCGCTGCCCCTAAAAGTTCAAAAATAATGGATACTGTTGTCGAAGTTGGTAATCCTATTGAGTTAAAAACATCTAATAATATAATATCTGAGATCATTACGGCCAGGAAAATAATCATAACATCATTAAAACTAAACATGCCGGGAACAAAAATACCACTTCGGGCAATTTCCATCATACCACTGGAAAATAGCGCTCCTACTAAAATACCTAGACTGGCCACAATCATAATAGTACGAAACGACACTGCTTTAGAACCAATTGCCGAATTTAAGAAATTTACTGCGTCATTACTAACCCCGACAACTAGATCAATTATTGCCAAAATGCCTAAAACCACAAGCATTACTATATATATTTGTTCCATATCTGTATTAAAGTGAAAGGTGAAATTTTGTTTGCTCTGATGGAATTAGTTGGCCTTCAAAACAACTGTCTCATTGTACGACAACCTCATGATGATTTATGCCTGAGTGTTGCTTTATAGTTCAAAAAAGAATCGTGATGGTACGGTTACAATTGGATGTCATCATAAATATACCACAACAAACTTCCGGTGTCTTTTGCAAATATGACCCTCGAAAGTAAGACTGCCGTTACTAAATTATTATTTTGACATCAACTTAATAACATCAATAACACAAGTGAATGATCCTAAAATAATTGTGCTTATTAGGTAAAGGATATTATTAATTCTATTTGACCTGAAGGAATTTAGATGGCCGTACTTATTCCCCTGACTTGGATTTTTCCAGGGTAAATGAAAACTCAGATCCAACATGATACGTGCTGTCTACATAAATTTTCTCGTCATGTGCTTCGATAATATGTTTTACTATGGACAATCCCAGCCCAGAGCCTCCCTCTGTTCTTGCTCCGCTTTTATCTACTCTATAAAAACGTTCAAAAAGTCTTGGGATATTTTTTTTCTCAATTCCTTCCCCGTTATCGGTGACACGAACGATGACTTTTTCTGCTGTCAAATCCTCAATACTTACTTCGGTAGAGCCCTTTAATTTTCCGTATTTAATTGAGTTTACAATAAGGTTCATCACCACTTGTTGTATTTTTTCCTGATCTCCAATGACCATAACGGGTTTGTTGTATTTCATGTCAAACATCAACAAAATATCTTTTTTAGATGCTTTCATTTCGAGCAAATCAAATACATTCTGAACGAGTTTAACGATGTCAAACTCGACAATTTCCAGATGCAAATCCCCTATTTCGAGTTTGGTAATCATGTCCAGATCCTGCACAATGTAGATCAGTCTTTCGACTCCTTTTTCGGCGCGTTCCAGGTATTTTTTTCGGATTGTTTTGTCATTCATGGCTCCGTCAAGTAAGGTTGACAGATAGCCCTGAACCATAAAAAGAGGTGTTTTTAGTTCGTGAGAGACATTACCTAGAAATTCTCTCCGGTATTCCTCCCGAACTTTTAAGGTTTCAATTTCCAGCTTTTTGTCAGTAGCAAACTTCTTGACTTCCCTTGTAAGAGTCGCCATGTCAGTGGTTATGGGCTGGTTTCTGAAGGTGCTAGATTCTAATAAAGAAACGTCATCGTATATTTTTTTTACCTTTTTATAAATAAAACGCTCCACCCGATATTGAATCACTATAAATGAAAAAGTAGCAATTGAAATGGCAAAAATCAGGCTAAACTGGTAGGAAAAAGTAAAAAAAAGGTAAATCAGCAAACTTACCAATGCAGTAGAAAAAAGGGTAATATACAGGGCCGACTTTACGGCAAAACGATATGTTTTTTTAAAATTTATTGTCATTTATACTTCAAACTTATATCCCACTCCTTTTATTGTTTTGAACAACTCTTCGCCAATTTTTTCACGTAATTTTCTGATGTGAACATCTATAGTTCTACCACCAACAACTACTTCATTGCCCCACACTTTATCCAGAATTTCATCTCTTTTGAAAACTTTTCCCGGTTTTGAAGCCAATAAATAAAACAATTCAAATTCTTTTCTGGGTAAGGCAATTTCGATATTATCTTTTACAATTTTGTATTCCTCCCGATTGATTTCGATTCCACCAACATTAAGAGTTTCGCTATTTTGTTCTTTTTCTTTTAATCGGCGCAGTAAGGCTTTTACTTTACTGACTAATAATTTAGGCTTTATTGGTTTAGTGATGTAATCATCAGCTCCGGCATCAAAGCCCGCAACTTGAGAGTAATCTTCGCTTCTGGCGGTTAAAAAAGTTATGATTACATTACTGAGTTCCGGTATTTTTCTGATGTTCTCGCAAGCTTCCATGCCATCCATTTCCGGCATCATTACATCCATTATAATTAGGTCCGGCAATTCTTTTTTAGCGATTGCTATAGCCTCTTTCCCGTTTGTGGCAGTACTGATTTGATATCCCTCTTGAGCGAGATTATACCCTACAATTTCTAAGATATCCGGTTCATCGTCTACTAGTAGAATTTTAGTATTTTTTTTCTTCATAAAGCACCAAAAATTATTTTGAATTGTAAATGTAATCATAAATGAGCTATTGAAAAGCTGTTAACGGTAATTTAATATTGAAGCCTCTTTATGATGTAAAATAAAACATAATCATAACAAACCAATAACTTACATTTTACATTTCGGCTGTTACTTTGCAAAAAATTTAAACCAGATGAAATTCAAATTATTATTTTTAACGTTATTTATAACCGCTGTTTCTTTTTCACAGAACAAAGGAACTATAGCAGGTATCTTGACAGATAAGGATTCTAACAACCAATCATTACCATTTGCTAACGTTCTCATTAAAGGAACTAATATAGGAACAAATACTGATATTGATGGTAAATATGCCATAACAATACTTCCCGGAAAATATACTTTACAGTTTAGTTTTGTAGGATATGAATCTGTAGAAGTTCCTGTAACGGTAGTTGCTAATCAAACTGTAACATTAAACAAAACTTTAGGTTCCGGAAGCTACAAACTAGAAGATGTAGTGGTGCGATCTACTGTAAATAGAGAAAAGGAAACCGCTCTTTTATTAGATCAAAAACAAGCGGTCGTGATAAAACAAAGTATCGGTTCACAAGAAATGGCTCGTAAAGGGGTAAGCGATGTCGAGGAAGGATTAACGAAAATTACCGGAATTACAAAAGTAGACGGAAGAGGTTTATTTATTAGAGGTTTAGAAGACCGTTATAATAACTTGTTGATAAACGATCTACAATCCCCTTCTAATAGTCCTTTCAAAAAAATTATTCCTTTGGATTTATTTCCTACTGACGTTGTAGGAGTTTTAAATGTATACAAAACATTCAATCCTAATATTTCAGGAGATTTTGCTGGAGCGACTGTCAATATTGAAACACCTCAGCCGAAAAATATCACAAAATTGAATATTGGTTTTGGTTATACCACAAACAACAATCTTGAAGCATTTTTGCTGTCCAATGATGCAAATTCTACTAAAGGGTCTTTAGGAATGCTTGGGAATGACAGAGCACTTCCTAGTGCTTTTGGTTCTATTCCTAACGGTGCAGAACTTTCTCCTTCAGAATATGAAAATGGTTTTGGTAAAAAATCATGGGACGTTAACAATACTAAAAGCCCCTTGAATTCAAGCATTGGATTTTTACATGCTCAAAAATTCAATCTTAAAAACGAAAGTAATATAAGTTACATTATGTCTTTCAATTTTGATAATAAATACTCTTACAGAGAAGGTGTAGACAGAACCTTCAACCTTGGACAGAGTAATTACGATAATAATTTATACAACAAGCAATATAGTTATCAGACTACTTTTTCTGGATTAGCTGGAATGAAATACAAAACAAACCGATTCAACTTAAACTTCAATACTTTTTTAATTAAAGCGACTGACAGTAAAATTCAAGATCAAATAGGATATGTTAATAGCGCTGCCAATATTACTGATAATCTAATACGAATGAACCAATATGAGGAATCTAAGTATTGGAATACACAATTATTTGGAGACTATAAGTTAACTGAAGATGGCAAACATTCCCTTAAAGCTGGAGGTTCTTATGTAAAGACTTCATTCCAACAGCCCGACCGAAAATTCATTACAGGACGAATAAATGACAATCAAATTGACATGATATACGGTGGTAATAATTTAAACCGTCAATATCTAGACGTAAAAGGAAACTTTTATTATTCGTCTCTCTTAGAATATAATTTAAAATTTGGAAATGAAGAAGAATCCAATAAATTATCAATAGGATATAATAGCTCCCTAAATGACATGCAGTCTACTTATCGCTTCTTTTCAGGGAAAAGCAGAACTAATACACAACCTTACACTGCAAATGTCAACACTGTTAGTGAGAATATTAATCAAGACATAAACAATGGAATTGTATATGTTAAAGAGGAATCCAATGGTGATTATAAAGTCAAATTAAATCAGTTCGTTAATGCGGGATACTTCAATTTGTTCATGAATATTGGAGAAAAATGGGATTTAAATGCTGGAATTAGAGCAGAAAGCTCTACTCGTGAAATAAAATATAGAGAGCAAGGCGATCCTTTTGGAAGCGCTTATCGCAAAAAAACTGATGACAAACTTGATATCTTACCATCAGTAAATGCAAAACGTATTTTGAATGAAAACAGCAACCTTAGACTTTCATTAGCAAAAACAATCACTAGACCTGTAGCTGTGGAGTTGTTGCCAATAAATTACATTAATGCTGACGGAACCTCTGAAAGTGGAAATAAAGATTTGAAGGATAGCGAAAACTACAATGTAGATTTTAAATACGAATTATTTCCTAATAATAAAGAAATGTTTGCAATAGGAGTATTTGGAAAAATGATTAATAATCCAATTGAAAGAGTATTCAAACCTACTGCGAATAGTGGTGGTCAGATTACTACTTTTAAAAACTCGCAGCAAGCCGTTATTTATGGTGCCGAAATAGAAATGCTAATCCAATTGAGCAGAATAAACGAATCGCTTTCTAATTTCTCTCTAGGTTTCAACACATCATTAATGAGTACTGATGTTAAAATTGATCTTAAAAAACAAGGAAATGAATTAGAAAACAGTACCAACCGTAAATTACAAGGTGCTTCAAGCTGGTTAATTAATTCTGATTTAAAGTATGATTTCATTCTTAACAAAGATTGGAAAAACTCTATGACCTTAGTGTATAACGTTTATGGAGATAGAATCTTTGCTGTAGGTTCTTCAGGAATTGATCATATCTACGAGAAATCTTTTAGTAAATTAGATTTTGTCTGGACAAATTCTATTTCTAAAAGTATTGAACTTAAATTTGGAATAGACAATATACTAAATCCAAGCTATAAAAAAGAGTTAGGAAGGAAAAGCACTTTGAACATTACTGAAGACTCTCTAGTTTTAAGAGAATTCAAAAAGGGTGTTGGGTTCTCCTTTACTATAGGGTATACGTTTTAAAAACCAAAAAAAGAGCTGTAACGGCTCTTTTTTTGGTTTTTATAGTAACGTAAACTTTACATCAAATTGATTGTTATATAATACTTTAGTAACAATTACATAAC
Source organism: Flavobacterium sp. ZB4P23 (assembly GCF_003970375.1). NCBI lineage: Bacteria > Pseudomonadati > Bacteroidota > Flavobacteriia > Flavobacteriales > Flavobacteriaceae > Flavobacterium > Flavobacterium sp. ZB4P23. Next base: position 109,083 of record NZ_RYDK01000004.1, on the reverse strand, counting down.
TAAATTACAAAAACTCTAGAGTAATTTTGATTAAAATAATAAACAAAAAAACTTATAATTTTAAATTATTAAAAATGAAAAAATTAGTATTTAGTCTTGCATTACTTACCTTGGTTTTTACAAGTTGCACATCAAGTGATAATGAAACAGTAACAACTACACCAACTGCAACAGGCGATATCACAGGTGACGTTACAACATCAAAAACCTACACTAAAGGTACTTACAAATTGATTGGAGCCGTAAGAATTAAAAGTGGTGCAACACTAACTTTTGAAGCGGGCTCAGTAATTACTGCTGACGTTACGGATGGTTCTGATGCTCTATTAGTAGAAAATGGAGGAAAATTAAATATTTCAGGCACAGCTGCAGAGCCTGTTGTCTTTACTGAAAAATCAAAAACTGCAGGTTCTTGGGGTGGTATTATCATGTTTGGTGATGCTCCAATTGTATCAGGAAAAACAAGTGATGGAACTCCGATTACAACAGCAACTTCTGAGGATGGTACAAATATTGTTTACGGAGGTACAAATGCATCACATAATGGTGGTTCATTAAAATATGTACGAGTAGAATACGCTGGTAAAAAGATTCTTGATGGAAATTCTGAGATGAATGGATTTTCATTTTATTCAGTAGGTTCCGGAACAGTTTTAGAAAACCTTGTTGCTTATAAAGGAGCCGATGATGGTTTTGAATTTTATGGAGGAACAGTAAGTGCTAAAAATCTTATTTCATACGGCAATACAGATGATTCTTTTGACTGGCAAGATGGATGGCAAGGTCAAGCAAATACTAACTGGTATGCTTATCAAACTGGAGCTGGAAATTTCGGAATGGAAATCGAATCGAAAAGTGTAAATAATTCATTTGGTCCTAAAGTATCAAACATCACTTTAAGAAGAGCCGCTGGAACTGTAACTGAGTCTGGCAATCCTACAGAAATAGATGCAATCCAATTTAAAAAAGAAGGAAACGGAGAATATTCTAATGTCGTAATTTCAGGATATACTAATTCTGTAACTTCCGGAACTACAACAACAAATGCCGTTGCCGTTAGAATTCAAGATGCCAATACGAACACAAATCAAGTTCTTTCAGGTAAAATAAAAATGTTGAATGTTAAAATTTCTGATAATACTCCATTATCTGGAGCTGGTGCAAGTACATTTACTGTAGCTTTCCCATCTGCAAACTACACAACAAGCACTTCAGCAACTGGAGCGGCATTAACTCCTGGAACATGGGCAATTGTTGATGGCGTTAATTTGTTAGGGAATTTGTAATTAACAATCCAATCGATTTATATCAAACATCCTGAAAATTCAGGATGTTTTTTTTTGGTATGCTTTTTGAAATATATTTTGTATATTTACTATTCAAATTAATCTAATGGCAAAAAACTACTTTTATACTATTACTTTATTGGTTTTTTTATTTTCCCTTGGCATTAGTGCTCAGGAAACTAAGCAACAACCAAAGACACAAGAAAACGTCTCAATTGAAGGATTAAGCTTGTACCCGAACCCTGTGAGTAATGGTAGAGTGTACATTTCTACAAAAAACGATTTTGATAAAGAAATTATCATCTTTGATGTTTTAGGAAAAAAAGTACTTCAAACCATATTGAGCTCAAAAGAACTAAATGTCTCTAATCTAACCTCTGGTGTTTACATCATCAAGATCAATGAAAAAGAAGCATCAGCGACCAGAAAATTAATCATCCGATAATTTCAAAAATACATCAGAAAAGCTCCAATCCTGTTGGGGCTTTTTTGTATAATGCTTAAACCAAATCAACTCCCAGATTCAAGTTTATACCATTCCGTTATTGGTTTGCCTTTAAATTTTTGATTACTTTTGCAAAAAAAATATTGATCACATCTTCCGATATATTTGCCATTTCCAGTCAAAAACAGTTTGAGAAAATTGCTTTGAAAGTGTTTCGTTTCCAATACGAAAACAACTTGGTCTATCAGGAATTTTGCGATTTTTTAAAAACAGATCCTCACAAAGTAAAATCGCTACAACAAATTCCATTTTTACCGATTCAGTTTTTTAAGAGTCATGAAGTGGTTTCGAATACCAATCCCATTCAGGAAACTTTTACCAGCAGCGGAACCACAAGCCCCGTAGCCCATAAAGGGGGAAATTTGGATAAAAAAGTAATTCCCATAACTAGCAAACATTTAGTTACGGACGTCACTCTGTATGAAGAAAGTTACCGCAAAGGGTTTTCCGAATTTTATGGCAATATTGAAGATTATGTTGTTTTGGCCTTGCTTCCTTCCTATCTGGAACGGGAAGGATCTTCCTTAATTTACATGGTCAAGGATTTAATTGAACTTTCCAATCATCCTGAGAGTGGTTTTTACCTGCACAATCACGACGAACTGATTGCCAAACTTATCGCTTTAGATCTAGCGGGTCAAAATGTAATCCTGATTGGGGTTACTTTTGCTTTATTGGACTTAATTGAAACCTTCAACGAAAAAAGTTCTTTTTCAGATAAAAAAAAGAAGGCTATTGATGACCTTGGGCAAAAAACTGAACTTTCAGAAAAAAAACATTCGTTTCAACTGCAGCACACCATTATCATGGAAACAGGCGGCATGAAAGGAAAACGTAAAGAAATGATTCGAGAAGAACTACACGAACAATTGTGTAAAGGATTTGGCGTTTCAGCCATACATTCTGAATATGGAATGACCGAGTTGCTTTCGCAAGCGTATTCCTTAGGAAACGGCGTATTTGAATGCCCATCTTGGATGCAAATCCTTGTTCGCGATACCGAAGATGCTTTGACCTACATTCCAGACGGAAAAACGGGCGGTATCAACGTGATTGATTTAGCTAACATCAATTCCTGTTCCTTTATTGCTACGCAGGATTTGGGCAAAAAAAATCCCAACAACTCTTTTGAAGTATTGGGACGTTTTGATAATTCTGATATTCGAGGTTGTAATTTGATGGTCTTGTAAAAAGGTTAATCGTTAATTTATTTCATCGGTTAACCAAATTAACGAGCAAAATTATTCATAAATATCTTTTCTGTGACCTAAGTCGATAACATCAATTAGCAAAATATCATCGAAAATTTCATAAATAATTCTGTAATCTCCAACACGAATTCTATATCCTTTTCTTCCTTTCAATTTTCTATACCCTTGCGGCCGTGGATTTTCAGCTAAATCATAGATTTGCTTTTTGATTGCTGAATAGTGAGGCTCATTAATTTTGATTAAAGCTTTCAAAACTTTATTTCGAAATTCGATAGCATAAGCCATTACTTCGCTAATTTGCGCTTTTCTTCAATAATTTTAAAAGCTTCGTCTATAGAAATTCGATAACCGTCATCCTCTTTTTTGGCTTCATCATAAAGACGTACATCTTCTAAATCTTCCAATTTTTCAATCAATTTATTATATTTCTTGATAGGCAATACAACTGCGGTTCTATTTCCTTTTTCGTCAGTTAAAAATTGAGTTTCCATAGCTTTTCGTTATTTCAAGTAAAGTTATACAATTATTTAACCCGAAGCACAAAATAATTTTTCTTACCGCTTTGCAATAATACAAATTGATTGTTGATTAAATCTTTGTTCGAAAGCGAGAATTCTTCGGTTACTTTTTCTTTATTTACTGAAATAGAATTAGCTGTCAAAGCGCGTCTTGCTTCGCCATTCGATTTTAGAAATCCTGTTTTTTCGTTTAGAACATCAACAATATTGATTCCTGATTCAATCTCGGCTCTGCTGATTTCTGCTTGAGGAACACCATCAAAAACATCTAAGAAAGTAGCTTCGTTCAATTGCTTCAAATCATCTGAAGTGGAATTTCCGAACAAAATATTCGATGCTTTTATGGCATTTTCTAAGTCTTCTTTGGAATGCACAAAAACGGTAAGCTCTTCGGCCAATCTTCTTTGCAAGACTCTTAAATGCGGTGCCGTTTTATGCTCTACTATTAATGCGTCTATTGTTGCTGCATCTAAAAAAGTAAAAATCTTAATGTATTTTTCCGCATCCACATCGGTGGTATTCAACCAAAACTGATAAAATTTATAAACCGATGTTTTATCAGCCGTCAACCAAACATTTCCTCCTTCGGATTTTCCAAACTTGGTTCCGTCCGCTTTTGTGATTAACGGACAAGTCATCGCGTATGCTTTGGCCTCTTCACCTACATTCATCCGACGCACTAATTCAGTTCCAGTTGTAATATTTCCCCATTGATCAGAACCTCCCATTTGCAACAAACAATTGTATTCTTTGTGCAAATGGTAAAAATCATATCCTTGAATTAATTGGTACGTAAACTCCGTAAAAGACATTCCTTCGCCTTCACCGGACAATCTTTTCTTTACAGAATCTTTGGCCATCATGTAATTCACCGTGATTCGTTTGCCCACGTCACGAGCAAAATTAATGAATGACAAATTCTTCATCCAATCGTAATTATTTACCAGAACTGGCGCATTTATTTCGCTTGAATTAAAATCTAAAAAACGAGATAAAACACTTTTTATCCCCTCCACATTATAATTTAAAGTCGCTTCATCCAAGAGATTTCTCTCATCCGATTTCCCAGATGGATCCCCTATCATTCCTGTTGCTCCACCCACTAATGCAATCGGTTTATGTCCGAAATTTTTCAAGTGAACCAAAAGAATTATAGGTACTAAGCTTCCAATATGTAAGGAATCCGATGTTGGATCAAATCCTATATATGTAGTTGTCATTTCTTTTAGAAGTTGCTCTTCGGTTCCAGGCATGATGTCGTGAACTAAGCCGCGCCATTGTAATTCGGAAATAATATTTTTCATTGTATAAAAATCAATTTCCACAAAGATAAAATTTATTGTGGATTCGGTTATTTGTTTAATAGGTTATTCGAAAAAAATTATTCGTATTTTCGTAGCATGATTTTAGTCACAGGAGGAACGGGTTTAGTAGGCACGCATTTATTGCTTCATTTAATTGAAAATGGAGAAAAAGTACGTGCTATTTATCGAAGTGCCGCCTCGATGGAGAAAACGAAATCCCTATTTGCCATCTACAAAAAGGAATCGTTATTCGAGCAAATCGAATGGATTCCCGCAGATATTACCGAAATCCCTTCGTTAGAAATCGCCTTCCAGAATATTGATTCCGTCTACCATTGTGCCGCTTTGATTTCCTTTGATCCAAAAGATGAAGATGCTTTGCGAAAAACAAACATTGAAGGCACCGCAAATATTGTGAATTTTTGTATCGCTTATAAAATAAAAAAACTGTGTTTTGTAAGTTCCATTGCCACTTTGGGTGATTTGCTGCCTCATGAAAAATTCATCACCGAAGAAACCGAATGGAATCCGGAAAAGTACCATACTGATTATGCTATTTCTAAATATGGTGCCGAAATGGAAATCTGGCGCGGACAACAAGAAGGTTTAGATGTGATAATTGTAAATCCAGGCATCATTCTCGGGCCTGTCCCGAAGTTTCGGGATTGGGAGCAAGGAAGCGGACAACTTTTTACGAAAGTAAAAAAGGGATTGCAATTTTACACGCTAGGTTCAACCGGATTTGTTGCCGTTACTGATGTGGTCCGAATTGCGCATCAATTGATGCAAAGCGAAATCAAGAATGAACGCTTTACCTTGATTGCAGAAAACAGTGTTTACCGGGACATCCTGAATACTATGGCGGATGCATTGGGCGTGAAACGACCTGAAACTCATACAAAACCCTTTTTCATGGAAATTCTCTGGAGATTGGATTGGTGCGTTTCTACTATTTTTCAACAAAAGAGAAAATTATCGCACGCTACCGCAAAAGCTTCCTACTCGAAAAACAGGTATTCCAATGAAAAGATTAAAAACAGATTAAAAACAGATTTTACAAATATCACCGACTACATAAAAGACATTTCAGCGCTTTAAAAGGGCGCTTCATTCTGTTTTAATCGCGAAGTATCCTTAACAATTACAGGCGTTTTTTTCTTTTTCAAAAGAAGGGATTTCTTTTTCTTTTTATCTATGGTAAGTAAAGAATCAACTTGTTTTTTGTTATCCTCCAATCGTTGGGTCATTTGCTCAAACATCACTTTGTAACCCTCATAATCGGACGCATAATAAATATTACTTTTGGCAAACTGCAGGCTGTCAATTTTATATTTTTTATAAATATATTGTGTAGGATTTATTTTGAACGTGTCCAGGGAGGCTGGATTTTGGTATTTTATCGCTTCTAAAACAGACAAATCATACATCACATTTATCATAACGTCTTTATCAATAAGCCGTTCCGGTTTTTTGACTACTTCCTCTTTACAACCTAATAAGAGAGTCCCGATCGCTAAAAATGCTATAATTTTTTTCATTTATCAAAAATTTATCTTTCAAACAACAACCGTTTGCCCACACGAATGTCTTTTACCTTAAATGCGTTATATACTAATTGTCCATTTACAAAAGTATGGGTAATTCTGGACTTAAAAGTAAAACCTTCAAATGGTGACCACCCACATTTAGCCATAATATTTTCTTTCTTAACACTCCACGGCAAACCTGAATTTACGATCACTAAATCCGCATAATAGCCTTCTTTAATGAAACCACGTTTTTCTATTTTGAAAATCTTTGCCGGATTATGACACATTTTTTCCACAATTTTCTCCACGCTAATTTTACCTTGATGAAAGGCTTCAAACATAGCCACAACAGCGTGTTGAACCAGAGGCCCACCGGAAGGCGCATTCAAATACGATTGTTTTTTTTCTTTTAATGTGTGTGGCGCATGATCTGTGGCAATCACATCGATTCTATCATCCAGCAAGGCTTCCCAAAGCACTTTCCGGTCATTCACAGTTTTTACCGCGGGATTCCACTTGATCAGATTGCCTTTGGTTGCATAATCATCATTGGTAAACCACAAATGATGGATACAAACCTCAGCTGTGATTTTCTTGTCTTCCAATGGAATTTTATTGGTAAACAAATCCATTTCTTTAGCAGTTGAAAGGTGAAAAACATGCAAACGCGCTCCTGTTTTCTTCGCCAGCGCAACCGCTTTGGAAGACGAAATATAACACGCTTCCTCACTGCGGATCAGGTGATGTGCGGTAATGGGAACATCTTCTCCATACTCTGCTTTGTATTTTGCTAAATTATTTTGGATAGTCGTTTCATCCTCGCAATGTACCGCGATAAGCAGTGGTGTACTGGAAAATATTTTTTCTAAAGTGGCTTCATTATCCACCAGCATATTTCCGGTTGAGGATCCTAAAAATATTTTGATTCCGGCAACATTCTTTGGATTTGTTTTTAGAACCTCTTCTAAATTATCATTGGTTGCACCCATCATAAACGAATAATTCGCATACGATTTTTGGGCAGCCAACTCGTATTTTTGTTCTAATATTTCTTGGGTAACCGCATTCGGAACCGTGTTCGGCTGTTCAATAAAGGACGTAATTCCCCCTGCAATTGCGGCCTTAGATTCGGATTCGATGTCGCCTTTGTGCGTGAGTCCTGGTTCTCTAAAATGCACCTGATCATCAATGGCTCCGGGAATTAAATAATTTCCCTCGGCATCAATGATTTTACATTCAGAGGATTTAGCGCTGATGCTTTCTGCAATTTCAACAATAAGGTCATTCTCAATTAACAAATCACCTTCAAAAATGACTCCTTCATTTACTATTTTGGCATTCTTTATTAAAACCCTGTTCATCGTATTTTTTTCTTATAATGTATTGAAAAGTCTTTTTAATCTAAGCGAAATAACTCCAAAAACGGCTTCAATAATTATTGAATTACTCATTTTGGATTGCCCCTTGGTTCTATCAGTGAAAATAATTGGAACCTCTACGATTTGAAAATTCTTACAATATGTTCTATATTTCATTTCAATTTGAAAGGCATACCCAACGAATTTAATGGAATTTAAATGGATTTCTTCTAAAACTTTTCTTTTGTAACAGACAAACCCAGCGGTAGCATCATGAATTTTCATTCCGGTAATCATGCGCACATAAACAGAGGCAAAATATGACATTAGCACCCGGCTTAAAGGCCAGTTCACCACATTGACACCGGTTACATATCTAGATCCAATTGCTAAATCAGCATCCCCAAAATGACAGGCACTGTACAATTTTTCTAAATCATTGGGATTATGAGAAAAATCGGCATCCATTTCAAAAACATATTCATATCGGCGCTCCAATGCCCATCTGAATCCATGCACATAAGCTGTACCTAAACCTGATTTCTTATTTCTTTTTTCTAAAAACAACCTGCCTCCAAATTCTCTCTGAAGCAAAACAACCTTATCAGCAGTGTGATCTGGTGAATTATCATCAATAATAAGCACATGAAAGGGTTTGTGTTGCGAAAGCACCGATCGGATAATACTTTCAATATTTTCAATTTCGTTATAGGTAGGAATTATAACAATACAATCATTCATATTTAGGCTAATTTCACCGCAAAAGTAAACTTTTTATGCCATTTGATCCTTAATAAAATTATAATAAAAAGAATGGTATAAAAATTAGTAATTTTACCCCGTTATGATAGAAACCATACTTCATCCAAGAATAACAGAGAACAAAGACTGGGCGACCGTACTTTTTGTGCTGTCATTTGCTATTATTGCTATTACTAGATCCATTTTCGAAAATCGTTTTGGTGATTTTGCGAACCTTATTTTCTCCAATAAATACACCAAAGTATACCGTGACAGCAGTCATCTCAAAAGCGGATTCACTGTTGCTTTATTTTTGGTTCAAATCATCTCCCTTGCGTTCTTCATCCAAATTGCATTGAGCTATTTTGGCCCTGTTTCAAAAACGGACTGGTTGCTTTATATTCAAATATTTACGTTCTTGATCTTCTTCGTTTTAGCAAAGTATTTAATCGAAAAAATAATTGCAACCTCATTCAATATTGAAGAATTTATGGAGCAGTTCAACCTTCAAAAGGTAACTTACAGGACCTATATTGGATTAATCATACTGCCATTCAATATTATTTTGTTTTATAACGACACAATCTCAATAAATATTCCATTATTAATTATAGGCATTATATTGACAATCAATGTTATAACTTATTTTATTTCAATAAAAAATTATCAAAATTTAATAATCGGTAAGTTGTTTTATTTTATTTTATATCTTTGCGCTCTCGAAATAGCTCCCTATTATTTCATGTATTATTGGTTCACAAAAGGGAGTGCTTAGAAAACGTTAAAATATGAAAGTGAAAACAATTTTGGTATCACAACCAGAGCCTAAAGTGGAAAATTCCCCATACTTTGAACTTCAACAAAAGCATAAAGTAAAAATTGATTTCAGGCCTTTTATTCATGTAGAAGGAGTTAATGCTAAAGAGATCCGCCTTCAAAAAATTGATCTTAATCATTACACCGCAATTATTTTAACCAGTAGAAATGCAGTAGACCACTTTTTCAGAGTGGCCGAAGAAATGCGATTTAAAGTACCCGAGGGATTAAAATATTTCTGCCAATCAGAAGCAGTCGCTTTTTACCTGCAAAAATATGTGGTATATCGAAAACGGAAAATTTACGTTGGACCAAAAGACTTTGCCGATTTATCCCCACTGATTAAAAAATACAAAGACGAAAAATTCTTATTACCTGCTTCAGATCAACTCAATGCGGATGCTCCAATAACGCTGGACGCCTTAAAAGTAGACTGGACTCCCGCTATTTTTTACAAAACAGTGATGAGCGATTTGTCTGATTTAGCCGATGTATATTATGATGTTTTGGCCTTCTTTAGTCCAACCGGAATAAAATCATTGTTCATGAATTTTCCGGAATTTGAACAAAACAATACTCGAATTGCTGTTTTTGGCAGTACCACCCAAAAAGAAGCTTTGGATCATGGCTTAAGAATCGATATTCTTGCGCCAACCCCGGAAACTCCCTCGATGACAATGGCTTTAGAGAAATATGTTATGGAAGCCAACAAAGGAAAATAAAAAATTACTTTTCGAAATAAAATCAAAAAAAGCCATTCGCAATCCGAATGGCTTTTTTGATAATACAAAATCTAAAATTCCGTTGTGGTTCTTTATCGTGTATTACTGATACATATAAATTAGTACTACTGTCAGTTCGAGCACAATCGAAAATCATTTTAGCATCCAGACTGCGCTCAATATCACATAAAACTCAACAAATACTAAATTTAATCGTTTTTTTTTTAAATTTGATTTTCAATTCAAACTAAATTTAATAGTTTAGTTTAAAACAACAACCTATGAAAATCAATTCACTAGTAGTAGAAATTGACGGTATCGATAAAGAAATCTTGCGCGACTTGATGGAAGATGCCCGAAAGCCAATTCTTCAAATCGCCAATAAAATTGGAATTTCCGGAGCTGCGATTCATCAACGTTTGCGAAAACTGGAACAATCCGGCGTTATTTCGGGATCAAAATTTACGGTAAACAATAAAATTTTGGGCTATAACACGATGGCTTTTGTTGGAATTTATCTGGACAAAGCGGCTAGAAATCCAGAGGCGGTACGTGATCTAAAAAAAATTCCTGAAGTACTAGAATGCCATTATACGACAGGAAACTGGTCTATTCTTATTAAAATAATTTGTCGAGATAACGAACATTTAATGCAATTACTCAATACCAAAATCCAAGCGATAGAAGGCGTTTCCAGAACAGAAACTTTTATTTCTCTGGACCAACAAATTGAAAGACAAATTCAATTGTAGCACCACTTTTATCCCTTTGTGACTCCATGAACTTTGTTATTTCTGCGTAGGATAAATCATACACTCCGAATAACTTGATGAGATTTCTTCTCCGTCGAGATGAAATAGAGGCAAAAAAATCCGTCTTGTTCTTACACAAGACGGATTTGTATTTTTTTAGCAAACATCTAATTCCTTCTTCCTCCCATATAAATCGAAACATAATACAAGAGTGTCGCGATGGATCCTAAAGCAGCCACAACATACGTTCTAGCAGCCCATTTAAGCGAATCTTTGGCTCCCGCTTGTTCTTGCTGTGTCAGCATTCTTTTGTTTTCTAACCAAGCCAACGCCCGATTACTCGCATCATATTCGACCGGCAAAGTAACTATAGAGAATAAAGTAGTTGCTGCAAAAATGATAATTCCCACCAGTAGTAATTGCGGAAAAGTCTTCATCATCAAGATTCCTCCTAGCAAGATCCACTGCATATACGTAGAGGCTACATTTACCACCGGCACTAATTTAGATCGCATTGTCAGCCACTGATACCCTACAGCGTGTTGCACCGCATGTCCACATTCGTGAGCCGCAACAGCTGCCGCTGCCGCATTTCTTTGGTTGTAAACGGCCTCGCTTAAATTCACAGTTTTGTCAGATGGATTATAATGATCCGTCAAACGTCCCGGTGTAGAGATTACTCGTACATCACGAATCCCGTTATCGGCAAGCATTTTCTCGGCGATTTCAGCACCGGACATTCCGTTTTGCAATTGCAATTTAGAATAATATTCAAATTTGCTTTTTAGTCTTGAACTAACTAACCAGCTGAAAAGCATGATTGCTCCGGCAAGAATCAAATAACCCATTCCCATATTTTTGTTTTTTAATTTATTATTTAAAGTTACAAAAGAATTATCAAAATCTGAACCATTTTTTTATTGCGTCAATTTGGCATTCCTAAAAATGGAACGCAGATTACGCGGATGAAAAGGATATGCGCAGATTTATACGGATTAGTATGTTTGTTAAAAATTTACCCCACTAAATTAATAATTTTTCCCGGAACAATTATTACCTTGTTTGGCGTTCTTCCTTCTAATTGTTTGATGGTTCTTTCATCTTTCATTACAATTTTCTCGATTTGCTCCTTGGTTAAATCCAAAGGCAAAACCATCGTGAAACGCATTTTTCCATTGAAAGAAACCGGATATTCCTTTTCTCTTTCTACTAAATATTTAGCTTCAAAAACAGGAAAAGCAACTGTTGTAATCGAACCTTTATTTCCTAGCAACGACCATAATTCTTCGGCGATGTGTGGTGCATACGGCGAAATCACAATCGCTAAAGGCTCCAAGATTGCACGAGAATGACAATTCTGCGTTGACAATTCATTCACACAAATCATAAATTGTGAAACCGAAGTATTAAATGAAAAACCTTCGATATCTTCTGCCACTTTTTTGATAGTTTTGTGCAATGATTTTAGATTCTCCCCCAACCCCTCCGAAGAAGGGGAGTCAGAAACGTAGAAAGAGTCGTCTGGTCCAGTATGATACAAACGCCATAATTTTTTCAAGAAACCAAAAACTCCTGATATTCCTGCTGTATTCCAAGGCTTTGCTTGTTCCAATGGTCCTAAGAACATTTCATACAAACGCAATGTATCAGCTCCATATTCGTTACAAATATCGTCTGGCGTTACTACATTGTATTTGGATTTCGACATTTTTTCGATTTCGCGACCTACAATGAATTTTCCGTTTTCATCTAAAATAAATTCCGCATCTGCATAATCTTCTCTCCAAGCTTTGAATCTTTCAATATCTAATTCATCAGAAGAATTAACCATTGAAACATCAACATGAATTGGCTGCACGTTTTGTCCACCGATTTTATTTTTAGAAACATACGTATTTGTTCCGTCTAATCTATACACAAACGCACTCATTCCCAAAATCATCCCTTGATTGATCAATTTTTTGAACGGTTCTTCAGTTGGTGCAAAACCTTTGTCTTTTAGGAATTTGTTCCAAAAACGGGAATACAATAAATGTCCGGTGGCATGTTCGCTTCCGCCAATATATAAATCTACGCTTTCCCAATATGCCAATGCGTCTTTACTTGCAAATTCGCTTTCGTTCTGCGCATCCATATAACGCATCCAATACCATGAACTTCCCGCCCAACCTGGCATCGTGTTCAATTCTAATGGAAATATAGTTTCCTCCCCCAACCCCTCCGAAGGAGGGGAGAGAAGCTCATTCGAAACCACTTTATTATTTACACTGTCCCAAGCCCAAACCAAAGCGTTACCTAAAGGCGGTTGCCCGTCTTCGGTTGGTAAGTATTTCTCTACTTCTGGCAAGATGATTGGTAAATGTTTTGCTGCAATCATTTGCGGCAAGCCATTCACATAATATACCGGAAACGGCTCTCCCCAATAGCGCTGGCGCGAGAAAACAGCATCACGCAAACGGTAATTGATTTTTCCTTTTCCTTGGTTTAGTTTTTCTAATTCTTCTATCGCTTTTTTAGTTGCTTCTTTGTATGTCAGTCCGTTTAGGAAATCAGAATTGGCGATAATTACATTGTCTTTCGAACCGTATGCAACCTCAGAAATATCGACATTCGCGAAAATGTTTATGATTTCCTGCATTCCGTTTTGACCTTTGAAGAAATTCGCAAAAGCATAATCTCTTTCGTCGCCACAAGGAACCGCCATAACCGCGCCTGTCCCGTAACCTGCCAAAACATAATCCCCAATCCAAACCGGAATTGGTTCTTTCGTAAAAGGATGCTCTACGTAAGCACCAGTAAATACTCCAGAAATGGTTTTGACATCAGCCATACGTTCTCTTTCAGAACGTTTTGACGTTTTTTCGATATATGCATTGACTGCCGCTTTTTGTTCCTCAGTTGTTATTTCTTGAACCAAAGGATGCTCTGGAGCCAAAGTCATGAATGTAACTCCAAAGATGGTGTCGGGCCGAGTGGTGAAAATCCCCACCCCAACCCTCCCCGAAGGGGAGGGAGCCGAAGCTGAATTCGTAATATCTTCTCGTTTTCTATTATTTAATTCAGTTTGAATTTTAGACAAAACTGCTTCAATATCTTTTTTTACCTCATCATTTGAAAATCGAATAACTTTGAATCTGTGTTTTTGTTCTAATTCAAAAGTCCTTTCTTCATCAAGTTCTATTTGTTCAGGAGTATTATGATATTCTCCATCAACTTCAACAACCAATCTACTTTCCAAACAAACAAAATCAGCAATATAATTACCAATTAAATGTTGTCTTCTAAACTTACTGTCTAATTTTTTATTCCGAACAGCATCCCACAATAACGCTTCAGCAAATGTTGGTTCTTTTCGCATTTCCTTGGCATTAACCAATAAATGTTTAGCATTCTGAGAATCCCCTGTCATGTACCCAGGCTCGGCTCCCCCTCTTTTGGAGGCGGCTGAGGGGAGGAGATTAAAGGTTACCATCGCCCCAACACTTTTCCCAATCCAGTTTCTCTGACTTTCCTTAATGCTTTCGCTCCAGTCAATATCGTTTAAGCCTTGCAGTAAACGTTCTGCATAAGCCGAAATTCGCATGCTCCATTGTGTCATTTTCTTGCGCACCACTGTAAAACCGCCACGCTCTGAAACACCATTTACGATTTCGTCATTTGCTAAAACCGTTCCCAATCCCGGACACCAGTTTACTTCAGTCTCGGCCAAATAGGTCAATCTGTATTGCAATAAAATTCGCTCCTGTTGCTCTTTTGCGAAAGCGTTCCATTCATTTGCTAAAAAAACTTCACTATTTTCATCGCAAACCGCATTGACATTTGCATTTCCTTCTTTTTGGAAAATCGAAACCAAAGTCGAAATATCTTCGGCTTTGTCGCTGTTTTTATTGTACCATGAATTGAATAATTGAATGAAAATCCATTGTGTGTGTTTGTAATAATCGGGATTTGAAGTACGCACTTCTCGACTCCAGTCGAAAGAGAATCCAATTTTGTCCAATTGCTTTCTGTATCCTGCAATTTTATTTCCTTCTTTATCCGTTCCGCCGTCAATATTTACCGAAGTAGTATCCTCAGGACGCTGACCAGTCTGTATGGCATATTGCTCAGCAGGCAAACCAAAACTGTCATAGCCCATAGGATGCAACACGTTAAAACCTTGGTGTCTTTTGTATCTGGAATACACGTCAGAGGCAATGTATCCCAGCGGATGTCCTACGTGCAATCCTGCTCCAGATGGATAAGGAAACATATCCAGTACGTAATATTTAGGTTTTGTTGCGTTATTTTCAGCTTTAAATGTTTCGTTTTCTAACCAATATTGCTGCCATTTGGCTTCTATTTCGTTCGGATTGTATTTCATTCCTCTTTTTTATTGTTTTTTAATGGAGTCATGCTGTCGCGCACTCAAGTCATTCCTCTTTTTTATTGTTTTTTAATGGAGTCATGCTGTCGCGCACTCAAGTCCTTTTTATAAGGTTCTGAACAAATGAGCAACTGAGGTTCTACCTTTTATTACGATGACTATTTTTAGGTCGCAAATTTACGTTTATTGTACGAAAGTTGAAACTTTGAGCGTTATTAACTTTAAATAAAGAAATTCTTTGTTATTTTTACCCAATAATTTCAGTAAACTATGAGTTCTTCCTTTGATAATTTTCAAAAACGCCGTTTAATTTCCTCTTATTTCTCAGTAGTGCTAAGTGTATTCTTGGTTTTATTTCTGTTGGGAATATTGGGTCTTTTCATTATAAATTCTAAAAAATTAGCGAACGATTTCAAGGAAAATATTGCTATGACCGTTTTTTTCAAAAACGAAGCCAATGACACGGTATTAAAAGCTTTTGGAACTGAATTAAAAGCAAGTCACTTTGTAAAATCATACGATTATGTAACCAAAGAAGCTGCTGCAAAACAACATACCGATATTATAGGGGAGGATTTCCTGGTATTTCTGGGAGAAAACCCGTTGCAAAATTCGTATGACATTCACCTGAAAGGAGATTATGTAATAAAAGACAGCATCACAAAAATCGAAGCTAGCTTACGCAAAAACGCTATGATTTCCGATATTGTGTATGACAAACAATTAGTAAATCTGGTGAACGACAACATCAAAAAAGTAAGCATGTGGATTTTGATAATCAGCGGTTTTTTGTCTTTTATTGCCGTATTACTGATCAATAGTTCGCTGCGTTTGTCCATACATTCTAACAGATTCATCATTAAGACCATGCAAATGGTAGGTGCTACCAAATCATTTATCAGAAAACCTTTTGTAATGCGAAGTATAAAACTGGGCATGATTGGAGCTTTTTTAGCCATAATAGCCTTGACTGGTGTACTGATTTATATAGAAACCAGTTTTCCAAATCTTGGCATATTAGAAGACAAAGCATTAATTGGACTTGTTTTATTGAGTGTTCTAGGAATTGGTATTTTAATTACCTGGTTAAGCACGCATTTTGCAACACAACGGTTCTTGAATTTAAGAACGGACGATTTATATTAATTTTTATTCGTTGATTTGGCTATTTGTTTACTCAAATTCTCACCATTCAGCGTTTAAATCAATCTCATAAAATGGAAAACAACAACCACAAACCAGAATTTCTTTTTGACAAAATAAATTATAAAATTCTCTTAATCGGGATTGGTGTAATTGCCTTGGGATTTGTTCTAATGGCCGGCGGAGGAAGTGATGATCCAAATGTATTTAGCGAAGACATCTTCAATTTTAGAAGAATTCGACTTGCGCCAACAACTGTTTTAATTGGTTTTGGCATAACTATATATGCCATTCTCAAAAGCCCAAAAAAACAATAAACAGTGACGAATTATAAGTTACAATACTGATTAATAGACTACTAAAAACAGAACACTGATCACGCTATAATGAATACATTACAAGCTTTTTTAATTGCCATAATCGAAGGATTAACAGAATATCTTCCCGTTTCATCCACAGCCCACATGGTTTTCCTAAGTTCCTATTTTGGAATTCAAGAAGATGGTTTTGTGAAGCTTTTTCAGGTTTCTATTCAGTTCGGAGCCATTTTAGCCGTTGTAGCTTTATATTGGAAGAAATTTTTTGATTTTTCCTCCAGAAGTATCGCCATCAAATTTTATCTCAAACTCATTTATGCCGTTATTCCAGCACTGGTTTTAGGAAAGTTATTTGACGAAACGATTGAAGCCGTTCTTGGAGATCCTATTCCTATTGCGATCGTATTGATTATAGGAGGTGTAATTCTGCTTTTTATTGACAGTCGTTTTCAAAGCCCCACTGTCATTCAAGAAGAAGATATTACTGTAAAAAAAGCTGTAATTATTGGTTTCTGGCAATGTTTAGCCATGATGCCGGGGACAAGTCGTTCCGCTGCCTCGATAATTGGGGGAATGCAACAAGGATTAACGCGGCATGCTGCGGCAGAATTCTCTTTCTTTTTGGCCGTGCCAACAATGATGGCGGTAACATGCTATTCTGTGTTCTTGAAAACCTACGAAACTTCACAAATGAAAGGCTATGAATTGATTTTAAAGTCTAACGAAAACATCCAATTATTCCTGATTGGTAATGTCGTGGCTTTTATCGTTGCCATTATAGCAATTAAATTTTTTATTGAAATTATCAAAAAATATGGTTTCAAACCATGGGGCTGGTACCGAATAATTGTAGGTGTCTTTTTATTGATCTACTTTTCATATTCTAAATAATTCCTTTTGAAGACAGCCGAAGATTACCAAAACGGACAAATTTTACTGATTGACAAGCCCTTGAACTGGACCTCATTTCAGGCGGTGAATAAATTGAAATGGGCATTAATCACTAAACTGAATCTGCCAAAAAAATTCAAGATAGGTCACGCTGGAACGTTAGACCCTTTGGCAACCGGATTACTGTTAGTTTGTACCGGAAAATTCACTAAAAGAATCACTGAACTTCAGGGTCAAGCCAAAGAATATACCGGAACTTTTTACATTGGAGCGACTACGCCTTCGTATGATTTAGAAACGGAGATCGATCAAACTTTCTCGACAGATCATATTGATGATGCTTTAATCCATGATACCATAAAACAGTTTCTAGGCGAAATAGATCAAAAACCCCCTATTTATTCGGCTATAAAAAAAGATGGCGTGCGCTTGTATGAACATGCCAGAGCAGGAGAAACTGTTGAAATTGCCACCAGAAAAACAACGATTCACGAATTTGAAATCACCAGAATTGCACTTCCTGAAATAGACTTTAGAGTAGTTTGCAGCAAAGGAACTTACATTCGTTCCTTGGCATTTGATTTTGGAAAAGCCATGGGTTCTGGTTCGCACTTAACGGCTTTACGCCGAACCAAAATTGGCGATTATGATGTAAAGAATGGTGTAGCTGTTACTGTTTTTGAAAATAATTTAGACTCCAATAATTAGTGTTTTGAGACTTTCAACCCTAACAACATTCTTAGTTGCTTTTTTAAAACGAGAATAATTTCCAAATTAATTCATCCCTAATTATATCTTTTTTTAATTACTTCGTTCAGCCACGTTTTATGAGAACTTGTTGTGCAGCGTACAACCTGATACAGCTGGGCATGCCCAAAAAAAATCCCTCTTAAAACTTCAAAAGGGATTGGTTTATTTTATGTTTTGGAGAAAATTATTCCATTTCTTCCGCGTCTTTGTCTTCTTTCTCCACCGCGTCTTTATAATCCGGATATAAAAACTTATTGTACGGAAAACGGGTAATGTGAATGTGACGTACGGCTTCATAAACACGTTCTCTGAATTCCTCAAAATTTTCCTTGTTAGTAGCCGAAATAAACAACGCATTTTGCTCGCCTACTCTGCTCATCCAAGTCGATTTCCATTCTTCCAGCGTATAATGTCTTGGCGTTTTTTCGGTCATTAAATCATCTTCGTCAATAGTCAAATGCTGGTAAGCATCAATTTTATTGAAAACCATAATTACCGGTTTGTCATTTGCCTTAATATCCAATAAAGTTTGGTTTACGGATGCAATATGATCTTCAAATTCAGGATGCGAAATATCAACTACGTGCAATAACAAATCCGCTTCGCGAACCTCATCCAGCGTACTTTTGAAAGAATCAACCAGTTGTGTTGGCAATTTCCTGATAAATCCTACCGTATCCGAAAGCAAGAAAGGAAGGTTTTTAATAACTACTTTTCGGACGGTGGTGTCCAGCGTAGCAAAAAGTTTATTCTCTACAAAAACATCACTTTTACCAACGGCATTCATCAAGGTTGATTTCCCCACATTAGTATATCCCACCAAAGCCACACGAACCATAGCGCCACGATTGCCGCGCTGCACACCCATTTGCTTGTCGATGGTTTTTATTTTTTCTTTCAATAACGCGATTCGGTCACGAACAATACGTCTGTCGGTTTCAATCTCCGTTTCCCCGGGACCACGCATTCCAATTCCCCCTTTTTGGCGTTCAAGGTGCGTCCACATTCCGGAAAGCCTTGGTAATAAATATTGACATTGCGCTAATTCTACTTGCGTTCTGGCGTACGAAGTTTCAGCACGTTGCGCAAAAATATCCAAGATAAGGTGCGTTCTGTCCAGAATTTTACATTCCGTTATGATTTTAGATATATTTTTTTGTTGTGAAGGTGATAATTCATCATCAAATACCAAAGTCGAGATATCATTTTCTTTTACAAAAAGATGAATCTCTTCAATTTTTCCGGTACCAACAAAAGTCTTGGGATTAGGACGTTCCATTTTTTGCGAAAAACGTTTCACCACTTGCCCTCCTGCGGTAAAAGTCAAAAACTCTAATTCGTCAAGATATTCGCGCAGCTTCTCTTCACTTTGGTTTTGAGTTACAATACCAACTATAGCCGTCTTTTCGAAATTTATTACTTCTTTTTCTAACATATTTTTGAATAAGTTACAAATTTAATGATTTGTCAGGGACTTATTGAGTTCTGGGTTTATAAAAAATTAGAAGCCGTAAATAATGATAGTTTTTTTGTCGATCCGAAAATTATACTGCTGAAATGTTTTTCTGCGAATAAAATAAATTCAGCCGTGTATTTCTCCAGATGAAACTGCTATTTAACTCCAGAACGAGAAAAATTTTGCCACAAATCACCATTTGATTTCAAAAAAATCAGTGAAAATTCGGATAATTCGTGGCTAAAAAAATTTGTCGAATTTGAAGTTATTTTAAAAACCCTTGTTTTTGTCTTACGCACATTAAATGTTAGTTCTATTTTAATAAAGTGCATCATTTGAAAACAGTTTAGGCGCTAATTTTGACTTACTATCAATTAAATTGAACAAAACAGTACATCATTCCAAATTTTATTCCACTGGAAAGAGTGTGAAATAAACAATAAAGAGTTTACTTTTACTTTTTAAGAAATTGCAGCGATAACTACAATTTTGTTACTGTTTTAAATAAAACGATCTCGTAAAAATCAAGCCGAATTATAAAACCAAAAATCAACTAGTAATTTATATTCAATAAAAATGAAGCATTATCTTTTTTCACTACTATTCACTTTAACGTTCTTGAGTAACGTTGCGGCACAACAATTAAAATCACCCAACCAAAAATTCACAATGGATTTTTCATTGTTAAGTGACGGCACTCCAAGTTACACTTTGAGCTACAAAAATAACGTCGTTATAAAACCTAGTAAACTGGGTCTTGAACTAAAAAGCGACAAAAAAACAATGTTGTTTGATTTGACATATAGTACTAATCCCGCTGAAAAAAAATTACTTTTTGATAAAAATTCGTTGTTAAATAATTTCACGATAACAGATACCCAAACAGCTACTTTTGATGAAAACTGGAAACCCGTTTGGGGAGAAGTAGCTTCCATTCGCAATCATTATAACGAATTGGCAGTAACCTTAAATCAAAAAGAAACAGACAGAAAGATTGTGATTCGTTTCCGTTTGTTTGACGATGGTTTAGGATTTCGTTATGAATTTCCTTCGCAAAAAAACCTTACTTATTTTGTAATTAAAGAAGAAAGAACTCAGTTTGCCATGACAGGAGATCATACTGCATTTTGGATTCCGGGTGATTATGACACTCAAGAATACGATTACACCACATCAAAATTATCGGAAATCCGAGGCTTATCAGAAAAAGCAACTACCGCAAATGTTTCTCAAAAGTCTTTTTCTACAACAGGAGTACAGACTTCGCTAATGCTAAAAACAGCAGATGGATTGTATATCAATCTACATGAAGCAGCATTAATCAATTATTCGTGCATGCATTTGAATCTAGATGATAAAAATATGGTATTCGAATCTTGGTTAACACCAGATGCCAAAGGAGACAAAGGATACATGCAGGCCCCAAATCATTCGCCTTGGCGTACAATAATTGTTAGTGATGACGCAAGAGAAATTCTGGCTTCAAAAATGACATTGAACTTGAATGACCCAAGCAAAATTGAAGATACATCATGGATAAAACCCGTTAAATATGTAGGTGTTTGGTGGGAAATGATCACCGGAAAAAGTTCTTGGGCGTATACGGATGAATTTCCAACGGTACAACTTGGCGTTTCTGATTTTTCAAAAGCGAAACCAAATGGAAAACACGGTGCCAACAACACTAATGTAAAAAAATACATTGATTTTGCCGCTAAACACGGTTTTGATGCCGTTTTAGTAGAAGGCTGGAATGAAGGTTGGGAAGACTGGTTTGGTCATTCCAAAGATTATGTTTTTGATTTTCTGACGCCATACCCTGATTTTGATGTCAAAGGATTGCATGAATATGCCAAATCAAAAGGTATTAAAATGATGATGCACCATGAAACTTCAGGATCTGTGCGTAACTATGAGCGCCACATGGATAAAGCGTATCAGTTTATGAAAGACAATGGATACGATGCTGTAAAAAGTGGTTATGTAGGTGATATTATGCCAAGAGGCGAAAACCACTACAGCCAATGGATTGTCAATCACTTTCAATATGCTTTGGAAAAAGCAGCCGAATATAAAATTATGTTGAATGCTCACGAAGCGGTTCGTCCAACGGGAATTTCAAGAACCTATCCCAATTTAATTGGTAACGAAGCAGCAAGAGGAACAGAATACCAAGCTTTTGGTGGTTCTAAACCCAATCACGTGACAGTGTTGCCTTTTACCCGTTTAGTAGGCGGACCGATGGATTATACTCCTGGGATTTTTGAAATGGATTTAAGCAAATTGAATCCGGATAATAATTCCCATGTCAACAGTACGATTGCAAATCAATTGGCATTGTACGTAACGATGTACAGCCCGTTGCAAATGGCAGCCGATACGCCGGAAAATTACGATCGCTTTCCTGATGCTTTTCAGTTCATCAAAGATGTAGCCGTAGATTGGTCTGACAGCAAATACCTTGAAGCAGAACCTGGTCAATATGTTACTGTTGCGCGTAAAGCAAAAGTGACGAACAATTGGTTTATTGGTAATGTAAATGGCGATACTTCTCGTACATCAACCATCAAATTTGATTTTTTGGAAAAAGGAAAAAAATATGTTGCCACTATTTATGCTGATGCAAAAGAGGCACATTATAAAACCAATCCACAAGCCTATACGATTCGTAAAATGACGGTGACTAACAAATCAAAACTGGCACAACTCAGTGCGCCCGGTGGAGGTTATGCGATAAGCATCGTTGAAATTAAATAATAATAAGCCGTTGGGTGTAATTCAATTTGTTTAATTTTTTAACCACATAGAAATATAGATTTTAAAATTCCGTAATGCGTTCCACTTTTTCCTAGAAAACCATAGCTATGTGAACCCAAGAATTAGGCTATCTTACTCTTTTTTCTATGTCTCTATGCGGTTCAAATTTTTTATTAAAGATTAATTGAAATTTTCTTTAATTACACCCAACGAGTTCATAATAATAATCCGTGTATTGTAATTCATTCTACCACATAAATTCATAAAACAGAAAAGGCTGCCTAGAAAATCTAGACAGCCTTTTTTAGTTTTATCTTTCTCTTTAACTAATTTACTTTAATCAGTTTAACATTGAAAACAAGAACAGATCCTGCTGGAATAGGTCCACTACCGTTGCTTCCATAACCCAGATGAGAAGGAATTAAAAGAACTCCGCTTCCTCCTTCTTTAAAAAAGGGAATACCTTCTGTCCATCCTTTTATCACTTGGTTCAAACCAAATGAAATGCCTGAAGCATCACTTTGATCAAAAACATTTCCATTAGTAAAATATCCTTTGTAGGCTACTGTTACATTAGATGAAGCTGTTGGTTGAGCGCCAGTTCCCGCTTCATTAACCACATAATACAATCCTGAATCGGTTTTTGTGGCAGTCAATTTATTTTTCGCAATGTAATCCACGATTTCTTTTTCGTTTTGAACCGTGTAATCAACAGGTTTAGATGCTTCGTTATCCGATAAACAAGAAACAAATAATAAAGAAATTAGGGCTAATAAAGTAGATTTCATAATTTAATTTAAACGTTAATGCTGCAAATATAGTAATTCAAGCAAAGTCTTTTATAAAAATTATTTATCACCAAAAATCTGGACGTCATCTACTTGAAAAGCGCCATCCAAAGCCAGGTTTTTTCCGGAGCCTGTATATTTAAAAGCAATGCTGATTTTACCTTGGAATGCAGATAAATCTACTGCGCCACTTCCTACAAATTGATACCAAGGCGTGGCTTGTTTGGGCAAATTAACCATTAAAGGAATCCAAGTGGCAGTTGCAAAATTCAATCCGTCAAAATTACTGGAAGCATACACTTCCAAGGAATTTAACTGGGAATCAACGTCTAAATGATGCTGAGCGCTTCTAAAAGTAAGGACTTCTTTCGTATGAACATCCATGTCAATTTTTGGCGAGATCAACCAAGCCACATTCGAAACAACTTTAGTTCCGCTAATGGCAAACTCGGCATACCCGTTACCGGAATAAACGGTGCCTTTCCAGAAAAGTGTTCCTTTTTGAACCATATTTGCCCAGCCGGGAAGACTCAAATTCGACTTATCGACAACTTTTTCAAAATCTTGGGAGAAAAAAGGAACAGCTCTGCTTCCGGTCATCACCACATCTTTTTCGGATCGCGGCAATAATTGGTAATCCGTTCCGTATTTTGTCAAAATTCCCCTTACTTTTCCGCTTCCTTCGGGAACAACTTTAGTCGAAAAATCAGAAAAACTACTCGTTCTAAAATAGACTTGATTGCCTAATTTATCTACTAATCCCCAATTTGTCGCACCGCCCACATTATTGGTTTCCTCAAAATAATGACGCCCTATGGCCAAAGCTGAAAACTGAACATCAGACAATTCGACCAACGTATTCAAATTAGAATCATTCAGCAGTTCCGACATGGTTAACGACCGAACCAAAACCTCCTCCTTTACGGTTGTACAAGAAGCGTTCAGCACTTTTTTATACTCATTTTGTGAAAGTCGCCCCACGCCACCTTCATTATAGGAATTCACAAAAATACTTCCGATACGCATCCCGCCAAATGAAATATCCGTATATTGATCTTTCAATTTTATATATACTTTATTGCCCAATCTATAGTCAATATACAAGTTGGTAGCATCCACAGGAACGCTAAATCCTATGGCTGGCGTTGTGGCTGTTGCCAAAGTCTGAAAGGAAATCGACTTGAAAAAATTTCCCGATTCATCGCTGGAAACCACATACGCCTCGATGATATCCTCGTATTTGTACTGTGTTACAATGGCATTCGCAACAGCAAGAACTTCGTTAACTGTTTTATTTACAACTAAATCCCGCTGGGTGCAAATGAGTTTTGGAGCCACAACCTCATCCGTTACGCAACTGCTGAAAGTGATTGTCAACAGTAAAAATATAACCGGTTTGCAAAATATTGATTTCATGTGCTTTAATTTATAAATTGATATAAAGATTGACAAAATACGTTCTTCCGTATCCGTAAAAATATTTTGGTCCAAAAGAAGGCGTGCCACTGGAAACATCTTGATTAATTTGTCTGAAATTTGCGTTTCGGGCTTGTTCATAACCACCCGTTTTATAGGTAACATCGAGTACATTATTGATGCTGGCAAAAATCCCGACATTCTTTCCGTAAATTCTCCATGATTTTCCACCCACAAGGTTGAGCAACATCGTTGGATCAAATTTTTCTTGTTTTATAAGTACTGTAGCCCGTTCCTCCGTTGCCTCTGGAAAATTGAAACCGCTTGCGGGATTTTTATAAAATATTTCGGTTCTGGAAATAGGAGAAATATCAATATAACTGTTGGTGAGGTAATTTACATTGGCGCTAATCCACCAATATTTTGGATCTCGATATTCAATTCCCACGGAATATGCGCGTTGTGGCATTCCCGCTTGCTTATAATTTTTGAGGGAAGCCGTTCCAAAATCAAAAACCGGACTGGTATTTTCTGGAGTTGCTTCAGCATCGTTTGTCAAAGTCACTCTTGGATTACTGTCATACGTATATTCCCCGAAAGCGGCCGAAAAAGTGGTTTTAAATGTTTGGCTTAATTGGTATTCCAAACTGAATTCGGCCCCTACATTTTTCTTATTCAATTGTGTTAATGTCTGACTCACAAAAGCATCGGTATTTAAATAACCGGAGCCATCATCAAAAATTCCTTCGGCATAAAAAAAGGAAATTTGAGTAGCATTTTTAATTAAGGAATAATACGCAGTTAGTCTGGCTTTGAGTTTTGGGGAACGATAGATGTAACTGGCGTCCAAACTGCTGATGTTCTCACTTTCAATACCGTCTACAATCGCATTATTCAATCGGGAATTCGCAAACGTATTTTTCAAAGATGGTGCTTTGGTTAAATGTGCCGCATTAAAAGTCACCAGCTGTTTGCCGGAGATTTTGAAATTGAATCCGGCTTTGAAGCCAAAGTTTTCAAATGCTGTTTTTTCGTTTTTCCCGAAGGAATTGGTTTCATAAATTCCGTTTTTGTACAGACCTTCCCTTTGATAATTGGCAGTAGAAAAATGCTGGGCCAGATAAAAATCCGCTTTGTTGTAGGTGAATTTGAATTGGGTAAACGCTTCTACAGTATTGGCAAAATAATTATAGTTGTATCCGTACGTATCCCCAACAACTACTTGACGGTCGGGACTATTCAAATCAGACTGGGATTGATTTCCACTATAAAAAGCATCGATATCTTCAAAATAGGAACCGCCAAGCAAGTCCAACAATTTTTGTGAATTATGCGATTTTAGTTTTTTGAAAGATGCTCCTGCATTCAAAAAAATATTTTCCGACAGTTGCGCACTCAAATTTGTTGTGGCCACCGCTGTCTGATCTTCTACTTGATCTTCATACAAAACATACTTGCTTTTTGTGGGTTCGTAGCCCGTAATTGTTCCATTAGCATCCAAAACCGGATTTTGATTGGCTCGGTACAATGCGGTCCAATCAATTTGCGAATTGGCTAAAAATTCCGCTTTACTTTTTTCTGCATTTTCATAATCCGGAGTAAATGCACCCGAGAATTCTCCATTATCAGGCGCATAAAGAGAGCTGTAATAACTGGGCATATTTCGATAATACGTTGGATCAGGACTATTCGCATTTTGATAATCGATGTTGCTGTTGGCAATTGTTCCAAATTGATACGTCACACTCGAATTCAAATTGGTTTTATCATTGATTTTAAAATAATGATTCAGCATTATCATGGGTTCTTCAATGGTTTTGATGCGGGCGTTTCTTTTTTCATTCTCTTGAAAACCCCAATACGAATTGTATTTTACGTTTGTCAATTGGGTAACTTCAGCTGTATTAGGGGAATTTTTGGCTCTGGAATTCGGAGTGTACAGTGCCGTGAGATTCAACGAATGCTTCTCGCCTACTTTTTTTTCGAGACTTATAAAAAAGGAATTCGCATCATAACTGCTGCCTTCAAAATACCCTTCTTGCGCCCAGCGCTTTCCTGCCGAAACTACAAAAGCCCAGCCACGGGAATTCATTCCGGAAGCATGCGTAGCCATGGTGCGCCAACTGTAATTGGTATTGGTCCCAGAAAATGAAATTCGAGAACCTGGTCTGTAAATAGAGGCTCGCGTATTGATTTCCTGTGTCCCTAAAATACCCCCAAACGTATAATCCGAAGGGGCAGTTCCCAAGGTAAATTCCTGATTACGTAGCGCGTCATTCAATCCGCCCCATGCACCCCATTGCGGTCTGCCGTCATAAATTTTATTCATGGAAACGCCATTGATCATCATTGTGGAATGTTCGCTGTCTAATCCCCGAACTCTAAAACGAGCTTGTCCCCAGTTGAAAGCGGCAGCTTGCAAAAAAGCATCTCGGGAGGATTGCAAGAGTCCGGAAGTACTTTCGGAACTGCTGTTGTCTTCGCCAAAATCACTTTCAATAAGTGTGATGATACTGTTTTGCTGCTCTATGGATTGGTCTTGTTCTAAAGATATGGTTCCCAAATCCAGCATTTGTCCTTCGGTAATTTCAACGGGATACAAGCCATCTTTGAAACCCTGACTGTGTACCAGAAGCAAAATATTTCCTGTGGGAACGGTATCAAAACTGAAATTACCATCCGTTTTAGTGAGTTGCATTAAAGTCGTATTTTGAACACTGACTACCACAAAACCTAACGAAATTTGCGTTTTTGAATCGATGATTTTTCCAAAAAAGCCTGTGTTATTTTGTGCCGTAATGCATCCCAGTTGAACCATGAAAAAGAAAGCTATGTAAAAATTATTCATATATTCAAACGATGAGGGTTCTATTTAATAAAAATTATAAATTCCAATAAAAAGTTCAACCGTTACAATGAATTGCAACGGTTGAACTAAAACATAGAAAGCGTCATCCGAAAGGGAATAACTTTGAAAACAATTAAAAATGAATTTTGGAAAAAGAGTATAAAACCTTACTACTATAATGCTGAAAAAAGTGGTATTTAAAATTCAGCCTGTTGTCACGAACGAATTATAATGTTAAATGTACAAAAAAAACACTAACATATTGATTTTCAATAAATAAATTACTCTTTAGGTTAAAAATAAAAAACATACAAAAACATCGCGGTTTTAGTTGAAAATTTTCATTCTTTTCAAACGATCCTAAGCTTATTTATTCAAATATTATCTGTTGTTTTTGCTTCCAATACTAGCGATTTTATCGATTTGAAGGCCTGATAAAAGTTAAAGTGTTTTTTTATTCTTCGGAAAAAGCGTCTAAAAACGCACCAATTGTTAGGTAACTTTTAAAATTTGCCCCGAAACTTCGGGATAAAACTTAAAAGTAGTATTTTTGCACTATGGAAACAAATAGACAGAAAAAAATAGGTGGGGTTATCCAAAAAGATTTGGTTGATATTCTGCAAGGTGAAGTGAGAAAAAATGGAGTAGCTAATTTAATTATCTCGGTATCCAAAGTTACTGTAACTACAGATTTATCAGTGGCGACAGTACATTTAAGCGTTTTTCCTCAGGACAAAGCCAAAGAAATTTTAGAGGCGGTGAAGTCCAATGCTAAAACTATAAAACATGATTTATCACAACGCGTTCGTTTGCAATTAAGAAAAGTTCCTAATTTGGTTTTCTTTATTGACGACTCTTTAGATTACATTGAAAAAATTGACAATGCGTTAGCCAACAGAGATAATCCTATAGAAAACAGGGATCTTTTAGACAAACGCAGATTCCAATAAAGTTTGAATTTCTCCCTCTACATAGCCAAACGATACATCCTCAGCAATAGTAAAAACAATGCTATAAACATCATCAATCGCATTGCCAGCATGGGAATTATTGTTGGTGCAATGGCTTTGTTTGTTGTTTTATCCGTTTTTAGCGGGCTAAAAGTATTTAGTCTTTCGTTTACCAATGACATCGATCCGGATTTAAAAATAAGCAGCACTTTAGGAAAATCCTTTTTGATTTCTCCCAATCAGGAAAGCCAAATCAAAAAAATAGACGGTCTTGCTTGGTATACCAAAATCATCGAAGAGCGTGTTTTATTTACTTTTGACGGAAAACAACAAGTTACGTACTTAAAAGGGGTTGATGCTAATTTTAGCAAAGTAAATGCTATTGAATCCAAACTTTTCAATGGGCAATGGTTTAAACCTGACACCTATCAAGTAGTTGTTGGGTATGGAATTGCTCAGAAATTCTCGATGGGATTATTGGATTTTAATAATCATTTGGAAGTAATGGTGCCTAAAGCTGGAAAAGGCACGATTGAAAATCAAGAACAGGCCTTTAACAAAACGGATATAATTCCTGTTGGTATTTACGCCATTAGCGAAGATTTAGATTCTAAATATGTTTTTGCTGATTTGGGTTTAGCGCAGGAACTATTGGAATACAAAACCAATCAGGTTTCCGGGATTGAAATCAAAGCAAAAACTGGTGCTGATGAAACTGCTATTATAAATCAACTTCAAACTATTTTTAAGAATAAAATCACCGTAAAAAATAGGGCTCAACTTAACGACTCGCTCTACAAAATGTTGAATACCGAGAATATCGTTGTTTATTTAATCTTTACTCTGGTAATTGTTGTGGCACTATTCAACTTGATTGGCGCGTTAATTATGATGATTTTAGACAAAAAAGGGAATCTAAAAACCCTTTTTAATTTGGGAACTGAAATCAAAAATTTGCGAAAAATATTCCTGCTTCAAGGGACTTTATTGAGTGTTTTTGGCGGAATTATTGGGCTAACCTTAGGGATTATAATTGTACTACTTCAAGAACATCTTCAGCTTGTAATGATTACTCCTACACTGGCTTATCCTGTGATTTTCTCTCTCGAAAATGTACTTATTGTTATGGGGACGATTATTACGCTTGGCTTTATTGCATCCTTGATTGCAAGTAGTCGCGTGAGTAAGAAGTTATTGGAGTAAGTTTTTTACCGCTAATTCGCTAATTTTTAAAAAAATTACTCTTTAGATTTAGCAAAGATGTTTAATTAATAAGCTATTATAAATTAGCGAATTGGCGGTAGAAGTTGATTAATATATACTGCTTAAACCAACTCATATCCCGCATACGCTTCTTCGATTTCATTTAAAGCAGCGAACAATTCTTCGGGACGATCTAGTGTAACTAATTTTTGCTTGTGGGTTTTAAAAGAATGAATTCCTTTGAAATAATTGGTGTAATGTGGTCTTGTTTCCACAATTCCTAATCTTTCGCCTTTCCATTCCATGGCCCAAGTAAGGTGATTTCGAACTGCTTCGACTCTATCAATAACGGTAGGTTTTGGCAAATGTTCTCCCGTTTTAAAGTAATGTTTGATTTCGTCAAAAATCCAAGGATAACCAATGGCAGCACGACCAATCATAATGCCATCGATACCATATTCATTTTTATATTGCAATGCTTTTTCCGGAGAATCAATGTCGCCATTACCAAAAATAGGCATCGTGATTCTTGGATTATTTTTAACTCGGGCAATATGCGACCAATCGGAATGGCCTTTGTACATTTGGGCACGAGTTCTGGCGTGTATGCTCAAAGCAGCAACACCAATATCTTGCAAACGCTCTGCTACTTCATCAATATTAATGGAGTTATCGTCCCAACCCAAACGGGTTTTTACGGTTACCGGCAAATGGGTACTATCGATAACGGCTTTAGTCAGGCGAATCATTAAATCTACATCTTTAAGAACGCCGGCTCCGGCACCTTTGCAAACGACTTTTTTAACAGGGCAACCAAAATTAATATCGATTAAATCCGGGTTTACGGCAGACACAATTTTAGAGGACATGGCCATCGCTTCTTCGTCTCCACCAAAAATCTGAATCCCAACGGGGCGTTCGTAATCAAAGATGTCTAATTTCATGCGGCTTTTGATGGCGTCCCGAATCAATCCTTCGGAAGAAATAAACTCAGAATACATCATATCGGCACCGTGCGCTTTACACAATCTGCGAAAAGGCGGATCACTCACATCTTCCATTGGTGCGAGAAGTAAAGGGAATTCGGGTAATATTATGTTGCCAATCTTGATCATCGTCCTTAATTTTTTGCAAAATTACGACATTTAGCTGAAAGGATAAAAGAAGAAAGGAGAAAGACTTCGTATTAAAGGTGTTGGTTTACGAATTCGGGACTTTGAAACTGTTGAATTTAGCTTATATTTGCAGATTAATAGTCGCTGTTTGGCGATTGCGTGAGGGATTGCAGTGGAAATCCTTTTCCTTTTTTCTTTAAAAAAGGAAAAGATTGTAGCGGAAAGCCCGACCCTTGTGGTCACGCCCTGAAAAAAAATCAGGGTAAACCCAAATAAATTTGATATCAACAGAAAATGAAACACATACGGAATTTTTGTATTATTGCACATATTGACCACGGGAAAAGCACGCTTGCTGACCGATTACTTGGCGCTACACAAACCGTTACCGCTCGTGAGGAAAAAGCGCAATTGCTGGACAACATGGATCTAGAACGTGAACGTGGGATTACGATTAAGAGTCACGCGATTCAGATGGAATATACGTATAAAGGACAAGAATACATCTTGAACTTGATTGACACTCCTGGACACGTGGATTTTTCGTACGAAGTTTCTCGGTCGATTGCCGCTTGTGAAGGCGCACTTTTGATTGTAGATGCAGCGCAAAGCATTCAGGCACAAACGATTTCGAATTTATATTTGGCTTTAGAAAATGACTTGGAAATTATTCCGGTTTTGAATAAAGTAGATTTACCAAGCGCGAATCCAGAGGAAGTAAGTGACGATATTATTGATTTACTTGGATGTAAATTAGAAGATATTATTCATGCATCTGGTAAAACTGGTTTTGGTGTCGAAAATATTTTGGCAGCCATCATCGATCGAATTCCTCCTCCAAAAGGAAGTGTTGATGAGCCATTACAAGCCTTGATTTTTGACTCGCATTACAATCCATTTCGAGGAATCGAAGTTATTTTCCGGGTAAAAAATGGTCAGATTAAAAAAGGTCAGAAGATAAAATTCATGGCTACCGGAAACGAATATTTTGCAGACGAGATTGGGACTTTAAAATTAAACCAAGTTCCGAAACAAGTGATTTCAGCCGGTGATGTTGGGTATTTAATTTCTGGAATTAAAGAAGCGAAAGAAGTAAAAGTAGGTGATACATTGACAGATGCGAAAACGCCAACAACGAATATAATTAAAGGATTTGAAGAGGTAAAACCAATGGTTTTTGCGGGAATTTATCCTGTGGATACGGAAGATTATGAGGAGTTGCGAAACTCTATGGAAAAATTGCAGTTGAATGATGCTTCATTAGTATTTTTACCGGAAAGTTCAGCTGCTTTGGGATTTGGTTTCCGTTGTGGATTCTTGGGAATGTTGCACATGGAAATTATCCAAGAGCGTTTGGAGCGTGAATTCAACATGACAGTGATTACTACGGTTCCCAACGTTTCGTATTTGGCTTACACCAAAAAGGATCCAACAACTCCACTTATTGTAAACAATCCTTCGGACTTGCCGGAGCCCTCTCGTTTAGACCACGTGGAAGAGCCTTTTATTAAGGCAACTATCATCACCAAATCCGATTATGTTGGAAATGTAATGAGTTTGTGTATTGAAAAACGTGGGTTGATTACGAATCAGACCTATTTGACTACGGAACGTGTAGAGTTGACTTTTGATATGCCATTGGCAGAAATTGTATTTGATTTTTACGACCGTTTGAAAACCGTTTCTAAAGGATATGCTTCCTTTGATTATACGCCAATTGGGTTGCGAACTTCTAATTTAGTGAAAGTAGACATCTTATTGAACGCTACGATTGTGGATGCATTATCCTCCTTGATGCATGCCGACAACGCATATCAAATAGGAAAAAAAATGTGTGAAAAACTGAAAGAATTGATTCCACGCCAACAATTTGATATTCCTGTTCAAGCGGCTATTGGGGTAAAAGTGATTTCTCGCGAAACAATAAAAGCATTGCGTAAAGACGTTACCGCTAAGTGTTATGGTGGAGATATTTCCCGTAAACGTAAATTATTGGAAAAACAGAAAAAAGGTAAAAAACGAATGAGATTGGTTGGAAATGTTGAAATTCCGCAAGAAGCGTTCATGGCTGTTTTGAAGTTGAATGATTAATGACCTGACGTTTTTTCTCGTCATTAATTACCCTGACGATAGTACCGGTTTTTTTAGAGGAGTGAACTAGGTATTTCATCCCAGATTTAAATACGAAATTGGTTGTTTACTTTAGTGTTCAGAAACAAAGAGACAAAAGCGTATATTTGAATAACAAAAAAATATAACAATTATGAATTTTAATTCTAAAAATCCATTTTTAAATACTAAAACTTTTTCTACTGCAGTTTCAAAAAATGATCAAGTACATCAAACCACAATTCTTGATTATAATGACGAGATGACCTTGTCAGGAACCATAAATAAAAGTTTGATTTTATTTTTACTACTTACTGCTTCGGCTATAGTAATATGGTGGTTGACCTTTAATGGGATGAACCCAATGGTCCCGGCAATTGGCGGTGCAGTAGTTGGGCTTATTCTAGTCGTAATTTCAGCGTTTAAACCTCAATACTCCCCCTATTTAGCTCCTGGTTACGCACTTTTTGAGGGCTTATTTATTGGTGGAATTTCAGCAATATTTGAAGCAATGTATCCTGGAATTGTCATTCAGGCCGTAGGAGCTACATTTGTAACCTTCATGATTTGTCTGGGATTGTATAAATATAAAATTGTGAAGGTAACAGAACAATTCAAATCGGTAGTTGTGGCTGCAACATTGGCTATTGCCACGTATTATCTTATATCTTGGGTATTTTCAATGTTCACCAGTTTTGTGCCCGTGCATTATGGCGGCTCATGGATGAGTATTGGAATCAGTGTTTTTGTAATTGTGATTGCTGCTTTAAATCTGTTTTTGGATTTTGACCGCATCGAAAAAGGAGCAGAACAAAAAATGCCAAAATACATGGAATGGTATGGTGCCATGGGGTTAATGATCACCCTTGTTTGGCTGTATATTGAATTTTTAAGATTGCTCTCAAAATTAAACAGTAAAAACTAATCGTGCTAATAGCTGTATAAAAAAGAGTGAACCTTTTAAAGTGTAAAAGAGTCACTCTTTTTATGCTGCTTTCTCAAAAGCAATGTAATGACTTAAAAGCCCTTTATTGTTGAAAATAGGAAACCCTTTTATGAAACAAACATAAATAGTCCCATTTTTTTTATAATTCAACACTGTTTTTTCAAAAGGTTTCTGCTCTACTATTGCCGTACGAATTTCACTTGAAGTACTCTTGCTCGTTGCTTTCCCTTGAAAAATCTTAGGGCTTTTTCCCAAAACTTCGGATTCTGCATAGCCGTTCATTTTTTTCATGTTGTGTGAAGCAAATATAATATTCAATTTTACATCCGTAACAATAACAACCTCTTCTTTCAGGCTACTATTGAGATCCCAATCATTTTTTGACCATTTATTTTGCAAAGCAATTGAGTTTAGCTTGTTTAAATCCAAAAAAACATTCTTGACTGAACTCAAAAATTCATTATGAAAATCCCAAGAACAAACAGGAACCGTCTTAATACTTAAAGCGCTGTGATACATCGCAATAGCGTCTTCATATTCTTTAAAATTGCTCATAACACATAATTTAATGAACCAAATGTAATTTTATTCACAAAGATAAAATTACAAATTTCAGATTTTAACCATTGTTGAACTCCTTCATTCTCCATTAGAAATCAAATTTCAGCTGCACCACAACAAATTTTTTCTGCTCTGTATTCAAATTGCTTAGAGAAATCCCCAGCAAACGAACGGAATCCTTCATGCGCTCTTGGTACAAAAGTTCTTTCACAACCTCTAGAATCAGTCCTTTGCCAGATATAAAATAAGGCAAGGTTTTACTGCGGGTTTGTTGGGTAAAATCACTGTATTTAATTTTCAAAGTGATTGTTTTTCCAGCTATAGTTTGTTTTTTTAATCTTCTTTCTAAGGCACTTGCAATAGGATCCAGTTGCTCCATCATGAAAATTTCTGAAGAAAGGTTGACGTCAAAAGTATGTTCTGCCGCTACTGATTTTGTGATTCGATTGGATTTAACCTCACTATTATGAATTCCCCTAACTACGTTGTAGTAAAAATGTCCTGATTTTCCAAAATGTCTCTCCAGAAACTCCAATGATTTACTTTTTAATTCTACTCCCGTAAAAATCCCTAATTGGTACATTTTCTCGGTGGTTACTTTTCCAACCCCATGAAATTTGTGAATGGCTAATTCTTCCAAAAATGCAATCACTTCATTTGGATCGACTGTTTTCTGCCCGTCGGGTTTATTATAATCACTTGCGATTTTAGCGACAAATTTATTAACTGAAATCCCTGCCGAAGCTGTCAAACCTACTTCATTAAAAATGCGTTGTCTTATTTCCTGTGCCAATAAAGTGGCGCTAGGATTTCCTTTTTTATTTGTAGTGACATCTAAATACGCCTCATCGAGTGAGAGTGGCTCTACTAGATCCGTATATTCATAAAAAATCTTGTGAATTTTTCTTGATATTTCTTTGTACCGATCAAATCTCGGTGTAACAAAAATAAGTTCTGGGCAGTTTTTTTTAGCCATAACGCCACTTATGGCACTCCTTACGCCAAATTTCCTAGCCTCATAACTTGCTGCAGCGACAACTCCTCGATTCTCTGAACCTCCCACTGCAATGGGTTTTCCCCGCAACAATGGATTGTCCAATTGCTCCACAGAGGCGTAGAAAGCATCCATGTCAACGTGAATAATTTTTCTTACTGGAATGAATCCCTGCATAATGTTCTAATTGAATATTCCCTTCGATTTCTTCCAAAGAACCTAGCATTCTGATTAATTCTTACCGTCTGAACTCAAATAATTGACAACTACTTCTGATTTTTTTTTGTTTTCCGTTGGAAAAAAGAAACTAATGGGTCTGGATTTAAAATGATTCCAGATAGAAGCGGCAATAAATCGCAATTCAAACAAAGAAATAGCCCTGGAGCGGAGCGCCAATCCCAACGAAAGGCTAAAACTGACCGTAAAATTCACTAACCCAATAACTCCAATCCCAAAAATGCCCCAAAACAACATAGTATTGCTTACTTGATAATTTGCTCCATACACTCCTAAGGCTAGATTGCCACTTACAAAAGTGATGTGTCTAATATCCAGATTCAACCCTAAAAACAAGCCAACGGAAGCCGTACTTCCCATAAAAACGCCAAACCAAAAATTAGAAATAATTCCGGCCCCTCTTTTTTCGTACAGCTTGGCTAATTTTAAAGTACGTACTTTCCCTAAGCTTCTTTTCAACATGGGGTGTTCCGTTATCCGGAAAAAAACCTGATTATGTTTATCCCTATTGGCAATACTTCCCGAAATAATTCCAGATAAAAACAGAAAAAATCCTGCTATTGCCGCATGAAAAATAGCTAATGAATGAATGGGACTAATGTCTGTAAGTAACGTTTCCCATTTAGTTGCAGCAATATTATAATGGAATAAGTAATCAATAGCCCAAATTCCAAGCAATGAAACTGGAAAAGCCATAATTACATTCCCCAAAAATGCAATAAACTGGGACCTGAAAACACGTGCAAAAAGAATGGCAAAAGCTTCATATTTCTCCGCCTCCTTCCCTTGTTTTGCAACTCCTTTTTCTAGAGCTTTTATCAAGGCAGCAGCAGTCATCGCTGGCTGTTTTGTAGCTAAAGTAAACCCCAGAAGATAAATAGCAATAAATCCAAAAGCATAATTCATACTATAAAGAAAAGCATGCCCAAAAAAACTAGTGTCAGCGCTAGCAAGCAAAACCTTAATGACACATAATATACCTACAATAAACCCTCCACCTAGGGCGGTACGGAACATTTTAAAATATTCTTTGCGACTTTCTGTGATATAATGTTCCCCTGTTTTAGCCGTGTGCTGGGTAATTTCATAGGAGATTAATTGCGTACTTTCGGCTATAAATTTCCTAACATTGTTCTTGTAGCAATTGAATTTTATCAAACGCAAGGCTAAAACAATCCCATTGTTTTTTTTATCACTCTCTTTTTCAACGATCAGCAACGGAATTAAAAATTTAAGCCGCTCTAATTGCTGTCTGATTTTTAGTAAATTCTGGTTTACCCGAAGTGAAATGCCATATTTAGAACTATTATGAAAAGCTCTGTCCACAAATTCTTCGCATTGCTTATGCAAAACCATCAATTGGGAATAAGATAAATCATCTATAGTGATGAAATGATTTTCAGAACTCCGGACTTGATCTTCTATTTGAAACAATTCCTTTTCAAAAGCTGAAAAAGGACTTTCAAAATCATCAAATTCAGGTACCATTTTAATCACATCCGTTTCCATGGCACGACCGCTGATGCGTTGTGTAATAAGATGCATTGCAACAAGTATTTCTGATAAAACGGAGTGAGGTGCTACACTTTCATAAATAGATTTGAATTTTAAAAGGCTGTATAATTCCTCTAATTGCTCCACTGGAATTTTATTTACCCAAATCCCATCATTGGCTAGATAAAAAACCTGATTGAAAATGTATTCTAAAGTGTCTTTTTGAGGTTGATAAGGCAATATCTTAGCAAAGATTCTTTTTTTGACTTCAAAAAGAAAATCTACATCTTGCAAAATAGCTGCGTCTGTGAGGATTTTATTAAACTTAATGTCTTTGAGAATTTCTTTGAGATAAAGGGAAAGTTGTTTCCGACAAGAATAATTTTCTTTCAAAAAAGTAATAATATCCTGCAAATCCACGGTTGCCAATTTTTTTGTTTGCAAAGGCCGAATCAACCGAATTAACTCCACTAAAGGCTCCAGGTTGTCTTCTGTATCACGCCAAGACTCTGCTTCCCCAAAAAATTCAGTTAGCACTCCCACTGGAGTTGGCTTGTGTTTTCTTTTAAAAAATGGTTTTATCAACTTTGTTTAATTTTTGTAAAAATACGAACAGACTGATCATTTTTCATTAATAAATCCTTGAAATTATTGCTCAAGGACGCACAAAAAGACCTATTCGCAAAATTTCCTTCCTATTATCGGTAATCGACACACAGAATTGGAACATAAAAAACAGCAAACTAGCATAAACTCCGCTTTTGTCAAAGAGATAAAAACGGAACAAAAGCAAAATATTTAATACCTTTGGTTGCTGGTATCAGCCCAGATAGCAATGAAAAATCTTCGATTGAAAAAAACTATTTTTCATTTAAAAAAGAGCAACCCAAGACGCTATTTTTTACAAATTGAAAAAAGATTTATGAGTAAAAATTGAAATGAATATCTGGATACGAGCCAAGTGAACTGACAAAATAAATAACTAAAAATAACAAATTTCGCTTGAAATGATAGAAATAGAAAGAAAATTTTTAGTCAAAGATGATTCCTATAAAGAATCTGCTTTTACTCAAAATCATATTGCGCAGGGCTATTTGAGTTCCGCGCCAGCGCGAACGGTACGGGTACGAATAAAAGGAAAAAAGGGGTTTCTGACGATAAAGGGGATTTCTAATACCTCCGGACTGTCCCGTTTTGAGTGGGAAAAAGAAATTTCCATTAGTGACGCTGAAAAATTACTGCTTTTGTGTGAAAAGGGAGCTATTGATAAAACTCGTTTTGAAATAAAAGTGGGCTCTCATATTTTTGAAGTAGATGAATTTCATGGTGAAAATCAAGGACTGGTTGTGGCAGAAATTGAATTAAACTCTGAAGAAGAATTTTTTGAAAAACCAGCTTGGCTGGACAAGGAAGTCACCGGAGACTCCCGCTATTACAATTCTTATTTGAGCACTTCGCCTTTTAGAAACTGGTAATCTAATTACTCATTACGGCTATAGTTACCTGCAGCCCTCCGCTGTTTTTATTAGCTGCAATATCCATAAATGCTCGTTTAGAAAGATCAATCTCTCTAGACTTGACAAATGGGCCTCTATCTGTAATTTCTACAATTACGAACTTCCCGTTTTTTTCATTGGTCACTTTGACTTTGGTACCAAAGGGCAGTTTTTTGTGGGCGGCGGTATATTTATTATTGTCAAATTTTGTACCGCTGGTCGTTCTTCTGCCATTGAATTTATCTGCGTAATAGGATGCGTGAGCGGCTTTTTTGTAGATTTTAAATTTTCCTAAAGAAGAGATCAATGAGTCTATTTTTTTTTCTTCCAGCTCCATTGCGGTTCGACTTTTTTTGATGCTGTCTTTTTGTATGGTGGCTTTTTGTATGGTGGCTTTTTGTCTTTCAGAGATGGAACTTTGGCTACTGGCTAAAGTGATTATTGCCAACAAAAAAAATAATGTTATTGATTTTTTCATTTATGTCTTTTTTAGTTAAATCTATTTTACAAAAACCATACCTAGATAAAAAAAGCTCTATTTCTAGAGCTTTCACGGTTTTTTTTAAAACCATATTTTCCATGGGATTCGGCTTAAAATAAGCACTAATCCTAAACCATAAAAAATAGAAAATGTTTTAAATTTAGATTCGCTTGTAGTTGCTTTTTTGTGTTTTGACCACCCAATAGTAATCAAGACAATTGCTATTATATTGATCAAAGGATGTTCTAAAGCCAACAATCGGCTTTCCGTTGTCAGCCCACCCATTCCAACGGCTTTTATCATATTCAAACCATTGGGAGACACAAAGTATAAAAGTACACCTACTACTAATTGAGTGTGTATTGCTATTAAGCCAAACAGCGCTATCTTTCTGTCTTTGGAAGTAAATTCTTTTTTAGAAAACATCCCTATCAAAGAATTAACCACAGCCACCACTAAAACTAAAAGTGCGAGATAAGCCCAGCCAGAATGAAATTTTTGAATAAAATCCTCCATAAATAATATTTTTGTTTTAACAAATATAAGCAAAAAAGGCATAAAAAAACCACGTTTTTCAACGTGGTTTTAAATATTCAAACACTTAAATTACTCCTACTTACCAAAAATGTATCTAAGTGTAAATTGTGCTTGCCAAACATCAAAAGTTGAAGCATTTTTTTGAAAAGTGTCTTTTATTAAAACTCGAGTTCCGTTAGCTTCTACTTGAGTCGCTAATTGATAAAAAGGAACATTCGTAGTCGTTGTTCTGTAGTTCAAAACATTTGTATTTGTAACTCGTTGTGTAACTCCCCAATCTTTATTAATGAAATTAGTAAAGTTCAGGATATCAGCTCTGAATTGAAAATTATTCTTTTTACCCGCAATTGTAATATAAAAATCTTGAGTTGCTGATAAATCTAATCTATGTAGCATAGGTAAAACTCCTCCATTTCTCTCTGCATACTGCCCTCTTCTAGTAGAAAGGTAATCATCTTGATTGATATAGGATTCGTAAGCTTGTTGTTGTTGCGCTTCAGTGTAGACTGTTGTCACAGTCCCATTTGTTACTGAAAGTGATTGAAAACGAATTTCATTTGCATTTTTAGGGACATAAATCAAGTCATTGTTATTTACTCTGTCACCATTCATATCACCCCCGTAAGAATAGGAAAACGGTCCGGATTGTTCTCCAATGTATCCTAAATTGATTGAAGTTGCCGCCCCTACATTTTTACCGTATTCAATTTTGTATCCTAAAATACCAACTAATCTATGTGGTGTATTATTGTTAGACAATGCTAAAGGTAAGTCGTTATTTCCATTTACAGATCTAGCGCCCGTCCACGAACCAGAAGCAATAGAACCCGGAGATAACAAATCATTAGCACTTGAATACGTGTATGCAAACGATCCCCATAGCCCTTTTTTGTATGGATACTCTAATTTAAAGGTTGAAGAATAAAAATATCCTTTGTCCGTGTTTGTTAAAACAACGGCACTGGAAACATTATCATTAACACGAACACCTGCATCGGTACGAGCATATCTTGGTCTGTTATCCGGACCGCTGAAAGTTCCAACTGGCGCATCAAAATTAGCATTATAATAATGTATCGCATTAATATTTCTTTGAAAAATCCCTTCTACTGTACCTACAAAACCAAAAGGAAGTTTTTGATCAACCGCTATATTAGTTTTCCAAACTTGCGGAAACTTAAATTTTTTATCGGTGAAAGCCAATTCAAAAGTAGTAGGAAGCGTTGGGGTATCCGGAATAAAATAATCATTTGGGTTTGGAGTAAAACCATACCCACCAGAAGCCAATGCAGTGCCACTTACATCAACAAAACCTGTAAGCACTCCATTATTACCAATTGCATTAGATAAATAAACTGAAGGTGCTCTTCCTGTAAAAACACCACTACCTCCACGAAGTTGCGTCGTTGCATCGCCATTTAAGTCTAAGTTAAAACCAACTCTTGGCTCCAACAAATACTGAGTATCAGGCATTTTTCCTGTATTAAATTTTTGGCCTTGTCCAAAAGTTAATGCAGTAACTGCAGGATTCTCAAGAGCTGTATCAGCAAACCAAACAGCTGTGGCACGAAGACCTACTGTTAATTTAAATCTATCGCTCAATTTCATTTCATCTTGCGTGTACAAATCTAATTTGTTTGACTTGAAGATTTGTAATGGCTCTTGAGCGCCGGGCAATGCAGAATATCTGAATTGAAGACGTGCAGGAAGTGCAGTTGTTGATGGCGCCCCACCTGTGTTTGCAGACTGATTAGCTGCTGCATAAAAGTCAGAAAGTGAATTAAAAGTATAAACACCATTAGACCCAGAGAAAAACAAGTTGCTTGATTTGAAGTACTCAAAGTTAGTACCAAACAATAATGAATGTTTACCTATCGTTTTGGTCAAATTATTAGTAAAATGTAATGTAGAATACGAAAGTTTATTTCCTTGAGTGAACGGATCTAAACCTGCCGAAATAAATGTGTTTGAACCGTTTAAGATATCAATTGTTGGAAACAAACCACCACCTTGTAATGCTCTGTCTTCAATTTGCTTATCGTAACCTGCAATAAAGTTATTGTACCAAGAATTGCTTAATTTACTATTCAATTCTAAGACTACTGATCTCGTATTATCCTGAATTACATATCCGCTGTTTTTAAAAGACATTGCTAACGGACTTGTTCTTCTGTTTCCAAAACCTAATGAATTTGAGTTTGAAGTTAACTCATCAGAATTAGAGTTATGAAAAACATAACGAGCGGTCAATTGATGATTATCATTAATATTCCAGTCCAGTCTGGCTAGGAATTTTTTTGAAATTCTTTCAGCATCATAGTTTTCCCATGGTCCTGTGGTATAATTAAATTTATCTTGCAAAAAAGTAGAAAGTGTTTGCATTTGTGCAAAAGTAGGAGCCGAAACCTGTGCACTTGCTTGTGGCGAACCTGTAGATGTCCAAGTAGTAGCCGGGCTAATGTTCTCTATAGTTTCAACATTCCCAAAGAAAAATAATTTATCTTTAATGATTGGTGCTCCAATTCTGGCGCCCCAAATTTTTTCTTCAAATTTTCCAGGTACTACTGTTCTTTCTCCTGCTTTACTTCCTATGAAGTCTTTTTTGTTGCTTCGGAATGAGTTGTATATTGACCCTTCCACCTCATTCGTTCCACTTTTGGTAACCGCATTGATTCCAGAACCTAAAAATCCGGATTGACGTACGTCATAAGGAGCGATATTTACTTGTAATTGCTCAATAGCATCTAATGAAATAGCTGTAGAACCGGTTCTTCCTCCGGCTTGTGAGTCACTACCTAAACCAAAACCATTATTAAAAACAGATCCGTCAATAGTAAAATTGTTTAATCTTGAATCCTGACCACCAAAAGTACCGTTACTACCTGCATTAGCATTGTACTTAGTAATTGCATTTATGGAACGTGCACCTGTTACTGGCACGGCAGTGATTTCTCTGTTAGAAAATTGTTGAGATGCTCCAGTTCTTCCTTTATTGAAAGTCCCTTTCGATTTTGTAGAAACAATTACTTCATTCAACGCATTTGATTCTTCTTCTACAACAATATTTACAGTTAAATTATTCCCTAAAGGAGCGTTAATATCCGTGATTTCTGTTGTTTTGTAGCCCACATAAGTCACTC
Organism: Flavobacterium sp. ZB4P23; assembly: GCF_003970375.1. Classification (NCBI taxonomy): domain Bacteria; kingdom Pseudomonadati; phylum Bacteroidota; class Flavobacteriia; order Flavobacteriales; family Flavobacteriaceae; genus Flavobacterium; species Flavobacterium sp. ZB4P23. Next base: position 66,346 of record NZ_RYDK01000004.1, on the reverse strand, counting down.
TTACAGTGTAGGGACCGCCTGGTCTAATACCCTGAACTGCATAGCCTCCATTGGCACTTGTAGTTGAAAAATATTTTGTTCCTGTAGGCGTGTGAACGACCTCAACTGACGCTCCTGGAAGAGTCTCTCCAGCATTCGATTTAACAGTACCAGACATAGCAGAACTAGTGACCTGCGAATGACCTACAACTGATAAAAAAATAATCAAAATAAAAATAATTCTTTTCATTTTTGTTTTTTTGTTTAGTTAAAAAAGTTTGGCAAAAATATAACATTTTTACTTAAATAAGTTAACATACTGTTAAGAATACGGTATTTCAAAACAATTTTTTCGCCCTCAACCATTATTTCTTTTTAGATCGAAAACCAAAGTATTTATTTTTTTTATTAAAGATTATTCTTTTTTTAAAAGACTTAAAATGTGGTTTTTAGTTATAAAAAAAAAACCTCATTCCAAATTGAAATGAGGGTTAGATTATTTTAAGCTAAACTAGTTGAATGTATAACGAACACCAGTTTGCATTTGCCATCTTGATGAGTTAAGACCTACATCATCAACTTGGTTAACATTATTTCCTACAGCAGGGTTGTATCTAAACGTTGGTGTGGTACCATTAGCTAAGAATCCAACTTGCTGAAGCAATTGCACTTGGTCAAAGCTTGTAAAATAACGTTTACCCCAATTTTTATTTATAAGATTGGTAAAGTTGAAAATATCAGCTGTAAATTCTAAGGTATGTTTCTTATTCCCTACGTTGATAGTAAACTCTTGTGCAAATTTCAAATCGACAACATGAGTCGTTTTTAAACGATCTCCGTTACGCTCAGCGTATCCACCTTTTCTACTTCTTAAATACTCATTCCCTTCGATAAAAGCACTAAGCGCATCCCATTGTTGATCAGCGGTTAAGCCATTAGTTGTGCTTACTAAATTAATTTCAGATTTAGCAGCAGGAACATAAATCAATGCTGAACTAGAGAATGTATCTTTTAACAAATTTCCACGGTCATTATACACATAACTTATCGGTGTTCCTTGAGCTCCTTCGTAGAAGAAACCAATTCTTGATTTTGTGAATTTACTCCATTTCAAAGTAACATTTCCGTTCGAAATAACTCTTGCACCTTGATCAAAATCAGATCTTGACAATGTTGGAAAATTAGCTCCATTAACGGTTTCAGTATTATTCCACTGAGAACTGTTTTGAGATGAGGTTGCATCCAATAGAACGGTAGACTTACCATAGGAATATGTACCAGAAATATTACCGTCAATAAATGGTGATCTAAAGTTTTTAGTTAAAGTAAAAGACACATTATAAGCTTTTCCTTCATCTGTATTAGAGGCCAAATAAATTCCTAGATACTTGTTATCAACTCTATTATTTGCATTGTAAGTTGGTCTTGTATCCGCTCCAGTTAAGTTACTTGTAGACGCTTTGATATTCAAATTTTCATAGGTGATAGCACTGATGTTATCATTGTAAGTAACTTCAGAAGTAAACACGAAGCCTAATGGCAATTTTTGATCTACTGCAAAACTTGCTTTAAATACCTGTGGTAATTTAAAATCTTTTGCAAAAATATCAATATTACCGCCCGTACTACCTGAACCTGGTCTTGGGACAGAAGCAGGAAGCGGCGCTATTTGACTATCAACGCTTGGATTAGGATTGAACACTGGCGTTGTCCCTCCGGTAATTTGAATCGCTCCTTGAGTAACTCCATTATTGTTATATGTCCCACCTGGCCATACTAGCGGTAACCTAGAAGTAAATACTCCAAATCCACCTCTAATTTGAGTTAATTTTGCACCATTTACATCATAATTAAAACCCAAACGCGGTGCAAAATGAGCATAATTAGATATCCCTTGACCTACTCTGGCATCTTTCAAGTTTTTACCGGCTGCTTGTAATAACCCAACCGTTCTAACATTAAAATCATTATTTACTAAACCATCTTCCCATACCGGCATATCAACTCTTACTCCGTAAGAAAGTTTGAAATTTTCAGTCAATCTCATGTCATTTTGAATATACAAACCAAATTGTTTTGTACCAAACTCAGCTGCTCCTAGCGACTCATCTCCACTACCACCAATCAAGGAATAGTTCATTAAAAACCTATTTGCTCTTGCATCTGTTAAGAAATCAGATAATTTGGAGTAACGATAAGCTCCAAAATTGTTACCAAAGAATACGTTTTTAGATTGTGAAAATTCGTTGTGAGTTCCAATCGTGATTTTATTTCTTCCAAGATTGATTTCAAAATTATCAGAAATAGTCAATACTTTTTGATCTAAAAGATTTGCAGTTGAAAAAGCTTCTGCACCAAAGAAAATACTACCTGGACCATCTATAATTTGAACGGTAGGAAACGGATCTCCAGATGGGTCTCTGTCATCAGCTACAGTTGTGTAAGCAATAACAAGATTGTTAGAAAATTTATTACTAAATCTTGAGTTTAGTTCTAAAGCTGTTGAATTAGTTGTCGATTTAAATAACTGACTACCATTGATAAAACTAATTGCTGTAGCAGAAGAACGGCTAGGAGAAAAATTCTCTGCATCAACAATACTGTGCTTAAATGATAATTTATGATTATCACTGATGTTCCAGTCTAACTTAGCAATGATTTTATCACTCTTAAGTGTTCTGACATTATTATTGTAAGAACCTGGATCATATCCAAAACCTGCTAATTTTGCAGTTAAGGCATTAATATCAGCTAATTTAGAATCTCCTGCGTAGGTACCAAAATCAAAAGGTTGTGGTGTTTCATTATTTTGTTTTTCATAGTTGATAAAATAAAACAATTTGTCTTTGACAATTGATCCACCTGCACGAACTCCGTACGTTTGCGCAGAAAAATCAGCTAACTTTTGTCTTCCGTCTGCACCTGCCAATGAAGGAGGCGTTTTAGCAGAAATAGACTCGTCTCTATTGAAAAAATAGGCAGATCCTTCAAAATCATTAGTTCCTGATTTCGTAATTGCACTAATTGCTCCACCCGCAAAACCTGAAAGTTTCACATCATAAGGAGCTACACTTACTTGAAATTGCTCAATTGCATCCACAGAAATTGGACTTACACCCGTTTGCCCTCCGTTAGTTCCGTTTGCAGCTAGTCCGAAAACATCATTACTTACAGCTCCATCAATATAAATTGCATTGAATCTATTATTTTGTCCCCCAATAGACAATTGATCATCGCCTCGAATTTGTGCCTGAGGTGTCAATCTTGCAAAATCAGAAATGTTTCTGGATAAGGAAGGCAATGACTTGATTTTATCTGAATTGATTACCGTTTGAGCTCCTGTTCTCTGAGAATTAAACGTATTATCTCTTGACGCTCTAACTACAACTTCTTTCAATTCATTTGAATCTTCAGCCAAAGCAATTTTAAAAGTTTTATTTTCTCCCAATTGAAGATAAATTTCGTTTTCTTCATAGTTTTTAAAACCTACATAAGTAATGGTAACCTTATAAGGCCCACCAACTCTCATGTTTGAAATACTAAAATTACCTGTCCCATCTGTAGATGCAGTGTAACGGGAACCTGAAGGAGTATGTACTGCAAGAATAGATGCCCCTGGTAAAGTTTGAGAATCGTTATCATAAACATTTCCGCTTACAGAGGAATTTGTATTTCCCTGTGCGTAAAGGTTAGGATTAGCGCAAAATAATACCCCTAATGTAAAAAACAACTTTAAAAAATTTTTCATATTGTCTAGTTAATTAATATTTGGCAAAAATATAACATTTTTACTTAAATAAGTTAACATAACGTTAAGAATAGCATTTCTTTTAAACAGAATTTTTATCTCAAAACAATAATCACGCTTTTTTTAATTAAAAAAAAAGAGAATTTTCAATTAAAATCATTTTATATTAAATTATCCACACCAAATTACCAATTGCAAATACTAAAAAAAATAACACAAATTTAAAAAAAGTACTCTAACAGAATTACTTAAATACTAAAAAGCCCTGAATTAGCTAAAATCAGGGCTTTTAGTGTTTTATACCTCCATCAAAAACAGAGCAGTAATCAACCTTAAATGAAAATTGATACGATCATAAAAATCAGTAGCTTATTTGCTCCTATTTATTCTTCAAAAAATGATTCAATAAAAAAGTGGTAGATCCGTCATGTGTTTGAACCGTTTTCGTATTAATTTCTTCCAAGATAGAATTAGCCAATTGTTTTCCTAATTCAACTCCCCACTGATCAAAACTAAAAATATTCCAGATCACTCCTTGTACAAAAATCTTGTGCTCGTACAAGGCAATCAAAGAGCCTAGCGTCTCGGGTGTCAGTTTTTGGATTAAAATAGTGTTTGTAGGCTTGTTACCTGTAAAAACTTTAAATGGCAAAAGGAATTTTGCTTTATCAGCTGAAATTCCTTGTGTATCAAATTCAGCTTGTACTTGTTCTTCTGATTTCCCATGCATTAATGCTTCTGTTTGTGCAAAAAAGTTAGACATTAGTTTATCATGATGATCATTGTCGCCGTATAGCGGAGTTACAAATCCAATAAAATCTGCAGGTATCAGTTTTGTCCCTTGGTGAATTAACTGAAAAAAAGCATGTTGTGCATTAGTCCCCGGCTCCCCCCAAATGATCGTCCCAGTTTGGTAATTGACTGGTTTCCCGTCCCGACCCACACTTTTACCATTGCTTTCCATTGTTCCTTGTTGCAAGTAGGGGGCTAATTTTTGTAAGTATTGCGTGTACGGAATCAAAGCTTCACTTTCGGCACCAAAAAAATTGTTGTACCAAATACTCAATAACGCTAACGTAACCGGCATGTTTTGGTCAAAATCGGCAGTTTTGAAATGCTCGTCCATCTCATTGGCTCCTTTTAGCAAGCCGTCAAAATTATCGTACCCAACGGCTAAACTTATCGTAAGTCCAACGGCACTCCACAAAGAGAATCTCCCTCCAACCCAATCCCACATAGGGAATACGTTGTCTGGGTTTATCCCAAACGCTGTTACTTTTTGAATATTGGTAGAAACGGCAACAAAATGCTTGGCCACATCTTCTTGAGTAGCCGATTTTAAAAACCATTTTCTGATGGTTTCAGAGTTGGTTAATGTTTCTTGAGTTGTAAATGTTTTGGAAACAACCACAAAAAGCGTTGTTTCTGGATTTAGTTTTTTTATGATTTCATTTACATGATCCCCATCCACATTAGAAACAAAATGAACATTTAAATGATTTTTATAAAATTGCAATGCCTCAACAACCATAACAGGCCCTAAATCCGAGCCTCCAATGCCTATATTGACCACATCCGTGAACGGTTTCCCTGTAAAACCTGTTCTTTTGCCGGAAATTACTTCATTGGTAAATAATTTAATTTTACTTTTTACTTCATTAATTTCAGTAAGTACATTACTTCCATCAACATTTATTATTGCTGATTTTTTGGCACGCAATGCGGTGTGAAGTACTGCTCTATTTTCGGTTTGATTAATTATTGCACCATTAAAATAATCAGCAATAGCACTTTTAAGTCCTACTTCATCTGCTAGTTGTAATAACAACTGAAGTGTTTCTTGATTAATAATATTTTTTGAATAATCAATTAAAAAATCATTCCATTTCAAATTGAATTTTTTTGTTCTGGATTCGTCCAATTGAAATAATTCCTGAATCGACGCTTTTTGCATTTCGCTGTAATGCTTTTCAAGTTTTTTCCAAGCGCTTGTTTCGGTTGGATTTGTGGTATTTAAAGCCATTTATTGTGTGTTTTGTAGTATTATTTTAATAGGGTAAAAATAGTGAAATTAGTTTTAATGAAAAATGGTTTTGCATTATATTAAACTATAGTAATATAACAAGATTTCAGTGTTTTTTGGGACTAACACTAAGCAACTCGTCTTTTTTGAAAAAAATTGTGATGATTTTACAAATGTTATTTACAGGTTAGCCACACTATCCAGTTCAAATTTCAAGGGCGTTATTTGTGTCAAAAACCGACTTTTATTAGCGCCATTCATCGGCTCACCACTAGGCAATTTAAGTCTTAATGCATCTACTTGTCTTCCGTTTTTCCAAAATCGATAACAAACATGTGGCCCTGTTGCCAAACCTGTGCTTCCTACTAAACCGATAACCTGTCCCTGACTGACCCGTTGTCCGCGTCTCACGAGTATTTTTGACATGTGCAAATATTGTGTTGAGTAGGTTCCGTTATGTTTAACTTTTACAAAATTCCCGTTTCCGGCAGTAAAACCACTTTGCTCCACAACGCCGCTTGCCGTAGTGGTTATAGGTGTGCCATGAGGCGCCGCATAATCCGTTCCTTTATGTGCTTTCCATCTGTGCTGAACCGGATGAAATCTACTGTTTGAAAATCTTGACGAAATTCTACTGAATTTTATTGGAGACTTAAGAAAGAAATTTTTTAGTGTTTTCCCTTCTTCATTATAATATTGAATTTTATCTGAATTGGGGTTCTGCGCAAAGGGAAAGGCATAAATAATTTTTCCTCCGTATTCAAAAAAAGAAGCTTCCAGTTCTTCGACTCCATCATAAACGGAATCATTTATAAAGCGCTCTGTAAACGTTATCGCAAAACGATCTCCTTTTTTGAGTTTCATGAAATCAATTGAATAGGCGTAAATTTTAGCTATTTTATTCGCTAGAGCCCCTTCAATCTTAGCATTGTCTAAAGTTTCCGACAATGATTCTTTCAAAACTCCACCAATGGTGCGTCGCCTAATTGTAATTGGTTTGGTTTTTTTATAAACAACTACCGCTGTGTCCCGCATATCAATCACGTAATAACTCAGCGCATCGGGTTGATAAATAAAAGCCTGTAAATTATGTTTTTTATCCTTGGACCTCAACAACGTAAAAGGCCTGTTGATTCTAATACTTCTTACATCAAACGAATCTCTCACTTTAGCAATAATATCATATACTTTTCGTTCCCCAATATTCTGATTTTGAATAATAGTTCCAAAAGTATCTCCCCTTTCTATAGTATCATTAACGATATTAAAATCAGCAAGAACAAACCCAAACTCACTCTTTTTAGGAACAAGTTTCACTACTTTTTCCGGCACAACTTCCTTCATTTTATTACATGATACTAAAGAAAAAAGTGCTATTATAATTATAAATATTTGTTTCAAATCTTGTTTTTTTTTATTCAATCTACATTTCTACTCCCCAATTTTCTAATTCGTGGCTACTCCATAATTCCGGGAAGAAAATTCTTCTTTGATATTTTGGATGCATGTATTTTTTCCAGTCACTCCCGCCAGTAGCTTCTCCATCGCCTTTTCCACTTTGATCAATATATTTTTTTGCTGTATTAAGGTGTTGCATTACCCAAGTAATATTTACCGTATGGTCATAATGACGCATGGCTTGAATTAGTTCTGGATTTTTTTGATCTGATTCCGGTAATTGTTTGAATTTTTGCCAAATATTAATGGTGTTGTATTCCTCCATGTGGGCTAAGAATTCCTTCTTATATTTTTTTTCAAACTCCTCCAGTAAAAATGATTTTTTACCGCTGTGATACTCTTTTCCGGCTGCTTGCCAATACAAATGTTCCAGTGCAAACTCATACGTTGTATTCCGGTCAATGGTATCTCTATAACGGTAATCAATCAGATTTATTAGGTCTGTTGATGAAAATTCTATCAAGCGGTATTGCGCACTTTGAAAGCCGCTGGCCGGAGTTAGTGTATTTCTAAATTTCATGTATTGCTCCACTTCCATTCCATTTCCCATAATATCAAAAGAGGTGGTTAACATGTCAAAATAACGGCTGATTCGCATTAATCGTTCCGTGAAAAATACTGTATTAATGCTTTCACAATAGGAAATTTGCCGCATCTCCCAGAGAATCATTTTAAATATCAATTCATTAACCTGGTGATACATGATAAAAACCATTTCGTCCGGAAGCGTCGTTCTCTGAATTTGAAGATTCAACAGGGCATCTGTCTGAATATAATCCCAATAGGTGATTGGCTTAGACCATAATACTCCTTCGAGCTGTGTTTCTGTTTTTTGATTTATCGCATCATATTTAAGCTCAATTTCTTTTAAAATAGCTTCTGAATTGTCTTTAGTACTCATTATTTTTTTGTTTTAAAAGGATTTTTCAATCCTCTGTATCCCTCAATATCTGCCTTGATTGACCCTACTGCCAGACTGGCTTTTATCCTCAGCGGTACTTTATTGTCATCGTCCGAAATCCAGACAGTAAGACTTTCTTTCTCTTTGAAAACGCGTCCTGATTGTACCAAAGGTCTAAAAATCATAGCTGAAACAACGCCAAATTTAGTGGTAATATTTTCTCGTCCAATAAACTTTAGCTTGAATTTAGTAGTTTCATCATCAAAAAACATATCGATTGCCACTGATTCTCCAATTTTTAATTTATCGATACTAGGATAGTTTCTTAAATAATAAAAGGCCGATAGAATATCCTGAGTATTTTTTGGAATGTAAAGTGTTTTTTCGGTTTTATGTTTATAATCTTTTACAACAACTCTGTTTGTAGATTGGTCAAAAAACCCTTCTTGATTTTTAGTATAGCCGCCTTCATCAATTTTTCGAACAAACTGGTACGGATTTCCTGTTTCCTTATCAATGTAGCTTTCGTATAAATCATCTACTTTAAAGAAAAAACGAGACATCCCCGTGGTGTATCCTTTACCAACAACATGAAACGTTTTTTTGTTGTTTAAAATGGCCTCTTTTACTTCCAGCGTGGCATAACCGGCATTGACTATTCCATAGTGTATCCTGAATTTGAACCACTCACCCACTCCGTAAGCATCTTCCTGAGGAGAATCAAAGCTTACTGTTATAATCAACACAAAGAATAAGAATAGTTTTTTCATCACTTAATTTGTCTGTTTATTGACTCTATTAGCAAATTTTGTTCCAAATATATCAAAACAAAAAAACTCAGTCAAATAATGACTGAGTTTTTATGCTATTAACTAACCAAAAAACTATAAACTATGAAATTTATATGAAATCAGGAAGGAAACCACCCCTTCCCTTTTTGCGAGTGCAAAGGTAGTTAACAAATCCACTTTTTTTTGTTAAAAAAAAAGTTTAACACAACATTTACAAAAAAACATGTTGTTTATTAGTTATTTTTTCACAATATGTAAAAATAATGCTTTTTTACAACGTTCCTCGCAATTCCTGTTCTCGCTCAATTGATTCAAATAGCGCTTTAAAGTTCCCCGCTCCAAAACCTTTGGCTCCCATTCTTTGTATAATTTCAAAAAATAAGGTTGGCCTGTCTTGCACCGGTTTTGTGAAAATTTGCAACAAATACCCTTCTTCATCGGCATCTACCATGATGGCTAGTTTCTCGATTTCGTTTAAATCTTCTTTCATCATTTTCATGTGATCTCCCAATCGCTCCGGAATGGCTTCATAATAGGTATGTGGAGGAGCGGACAAAAATTCAATTCCTCTGGCTTTCAATTGCGATACGGTTTTGATAATATCATCCGTTGCTATTGCGATATGCTGAATTCCAGGTCCACCATAAAAGTCCAGATATTCCTCAATCTGTGACTTTTTCTTTCCTTCAGCAGGTTCGTTGATTGGAAATTTGATTCTTCCGTTTCCGTTTGACATTACCTTACTCATCAATGCTGAATATTCCGTATTGATTTGTTTGTCATCAAAAGAAAGGAAATTTACAAATCCCATCACGTCTTCATAAAACTTAACCCAAGTATTCATTTCATTCCAACCCACATTTCCTACCATGTGGTCAATGTATTTTAATCCTGTTGGTTCCGGATTATACTCGGATTTCCATTCCTTATAACCAGGAAGGAAAACACCATTATAGTTTTTGCGCTCTACAAAAATATGTACCGTTTCTCCGTAAGTGTAAATTCCGGAACGTACTACTTCTCCAAATTCGTCTTTCTCTACCGTAGGCTCCATAAAAGAGCGCGCACCACGTTTCATGGTTTCTTCGTACGCACTGGTGGCATCTTCTACCCATAGCGCTGCAACTTTCACGCCGTCTCCATGTTTTCTTAAATGTTCGTGTATTGGAGAATCTTGTGTTAATGGCGTAGTTAATACAATGCGGATTTTATCTTGTTTTAACACATACGACGTTCTGTCTCGCACTCCGGTTTCTAATCCTGCATACGCCAAAGACTGATACCCAAAAGCCGTTTTATAATAATGTGCGGATTGTTTTGCATTTCCTACGTAGAATTCTACATAATCGGTTCCTAATAACGGAAGGAAATCTTGTGCTCCTTCAAATATTTTTTCGAGTCCGTATTCTACTGATTTTACTTCTTTGCTCATTGTGATTTATTTTTTGATTCGGCATCTCTAGTTTTGGAACGCGGTTGACGCGGATAAAACAGATGTACACGGATGTATTAATTTAAAATTATGTTGTTGTTTACTCTAAAGCCCTAGCCCTGATGGAAACGGCATCCTTTTTCTGGCTTCTTTAGCCAGGAAAAGATAAAGCGTACAGCAGGAAATAGCTTCTAATTACTCGACCCAAGATTTGTAATATTGACCGTCGTCCAATCCCATCGCTTCTTCGGTGACCATTAAGGGACGAAAGGTATCAACCATAACCGCTAATTCGTGGGTTTCTGTATGACCAATGCTGCGTTCCATAGCACCTGGCGCCGGTCCGTGAGGAATCCCTTTTGGATGTAGTGTAATGTGACCTTGCTCTATATTGTTGCGACTCATGAAATCCCCATCTACATAATACAAAACCTCATCACTATCTATATTACTGTGATTGTAAGGCGCAGGAATGGATTTTGGATGGTAATCGTACAATCGTGGAACGAACGAACAAACAACAAAAGTTGAAGTTTCAAAAGTCTGATGCACTGGTGGTGGCTGGTGTACCCGACCTGTTATAGGTTCGAAATTATGAATACTAAATCCGTATGGAAAATTATAACCGTCCCAACCTACTACATCAAAGGGATGTGTGGCATAAACGAATTCATGCATCATTCCTTCTTTCTTGATTTTTATTAGAAAATCACCTTTTTCATCGTGCGTTTCTAATTCTGTTGGCAAAATAAAGTCGCGCTCGCAAAATGGCGAATGTTCTAGATGTTGACCTGATTCATTTTTATAGCGTTTTGGCGTGTAAAAAGGAGCAAATGATTCGACGTAAAACAATCTATTTTCCGAAGTTTCAAAATCAATTTGGTAAATCATTCCACGTGGAATAATCAAGTAATCTCCATATTCGAAAGAAATATTTCCCATCATGGTGCGCAATTTTCCTTTCCCTTTATGAATGAAAATCATTTCATCGGCATCGGCATTTTTATAGAAATAACTGCGTAATGATTGTCTGGGTGCGGCTAATCCTATGATACAATCTTTATTGATCAACATGGCTTTACGACTGTCCAGAAAATCGTCCTCCGGCTTTAACTCAAAACCTTTTAAAAGTAATGATTTGATGTTTTTTCCAATGGCAATTTTTGGTTCTACTGAATAGGATTTTAAAATTTCCTTTACCTGTGTTGGTCTGTGAACGTGATATAGTAATGAGGAATGGCCATGAAAACCTTCCGTTCCAAAAAGCTGTTCGTAATACAAACCACCTGTAGGCTTTTTAAATTGAGTATGTCTTTTTTGGGGAAATTTTCCCAATTTATGGTATAAAGGCATGATTTTTTTGCTTAAAAGTTAAAGTTTAAAAGTTTATCGTTTTATCGAAATAAACTTATTTAATTAAATCAAAAAAAATACAATCTATTCCGGATTCCTCTTAATGAGGAATTGCAGATATCCTAACAAACCGTTCCAAATTGTTTTCATAATAACAAATATCGGAATTAAAATTCAAATAAATTACAATTAAAACATAAACCCGATGCTAAACCATGTAAATCCTTTAGGCTGTTCCGGGGACCAGGAATATTTTATTTCTATAGGTCCAATGACTGTTTCTAAACCATATCCTACGGCATAGCCAGAATATTTTGGAATTGAAACCCAATCCACGGTCTCAAAAATCCGATCTCCAATATTAGCAAAATTTGCCGAAAAATTGATGTGGTTTTTTTTATAAAACTCATAATCTATCGTTCCTGTTGATTTTATATAACTATTAGCGGCCACACTTAAATAATCGTATCCATATAAATATTTGAAATTATTAAGCGGATTATATCCATATCCTCCTAAAATAAAATTAAAAAAAGCAACGCTTTCCTGACCAAAAGAAAACCCGGCATCGGTTTGGAATTTTACTGTAGCGTTCTTAAATAAAGTTGCGGCTACACCAAAATCTGCTTTAGCAATAGAAAACGGTTGAAAATCGCCCGTGTAATTAGACGAAAGCAAATAGGTTTGAATATCACCAGTAAAATACCATCCTTTTTTAGGAAAATATTTATTATCAAAAGAATCAAATTTCATGTAGCCAAAAAGACTGAAGTAATTACTGTTATCAATTATTGGATCTACATTGGCGAGTGTTTCTGATTTTATTTTTAAATATTTGAGTTCGACTCCGCCTCCTATCAGAAATTTTTGAACAAATAAAGACTGGAAATACGCTTGATTTGTCAAGTCCGTAAAATCTACATTAATCGAATTTATATCCGGATTATTAAACGTTGTACTGCTTATTTCTTTGGCTACATTCCTGTTAAATTGGTTGTAATAAGATTTAAAACCAAAACTCAAATTAAATCTATTTTCAATATAATAATCTAAATTGTATCTAATATTATCTCCTAAAACAATATCCAGAGAGGCTATATCATTTTTAAAAAGTGTTTTTTTACGGGTCAAATTTACCAAAACGCCACTTTTGAATAAATTATCATAATGCAGGCCAAATTTTAAATAGGTTTTTGTTGAATTCTCTTCTAAATTTATGTTCAGGTCTACACCCCTTTTATTAGGTTCCAATGAATATGAGATAGAGCTGAAATTTTTGGTTGCATTGATATTATTAATGCCTTTTAATAAATCATCATAGCACGTTTTTACTCCGGGCTTAAATCTTAGCTTCCCTATGACATACTCTTTCGTGTAATTCTTTAATTCATTGCTGTTTATTGCTCTTATTTGAAGACTGTCTGACAGTAGTTTTAACTTGGGCTTCGTGTAGGGATTGGACGCATCAACAAGTTGTTTGAGTTGCTCATAAATCCCAAATGTTGCCTCTTCCCCTTTTCTTATTATTTCCTTTCCCTTGTCAAATGAGATCACACCATATTGTGTAACGTCTGGTCTAATGTAAATATCAGTATCCGTTACATTTTTTTTCATTCGCTCTATAGATTGAAGATTGGTGATTTGAACTAAAATTTTAGTAGCATCCTTGAGTTCTGTTCGGTCTAATAAATCATTTTGAACATCAACTCCTATAATGATATCCGCACCTAATTTTCGCACCTCTTCAATGGGATAATTATTAACAACGCCTCCATCTACCAGAATTTTTCCGTCAATTTCCACCGGAGAAAATAAGGAAGGAAATGCGGAACTGGCTATCATGGCCTGTGCCAGATTCCCTTTGTTCAATACCACTTGCTCTCCCGTTTCAATATTAGTTCCAATACATAAAAAAGGAATTGGAAGCTGGTTAAAATCCTTAATGTGTCTTACGTTTCTGGTAATTCTGCTCAATAAATTATAATTGTAGATCCCTTTAGACAAGGCTTCTGGAATTCCTATTTTGAATTTGTCAAACGGTAAAACCAATGCATACAATTCGTCGTTTCTTTTTTCATAAAAATTCTTGGAAGACCTGGGGATAAAATCATTTATTAATTCATTGAAATCGGTCGCTTGAAAAATAGAATCGATCTGGTTTGCATTGTAACCTGAAGCATACAACCCTCCAATAACTGCACCCATACTGGTTCCGCCTATGTAATCAATCTTGACACCCGCTTCTTCTAACACCTTAAGGACTCCTATATGAGCAAATCCTTTTGCACCACCACCGCTTAAAACCAATCCTACTTTGGGTCTTTTTTGCTCCTGCGAAAACACCATCAAACTAGTAAAAACAAGAAATATTAGTGCAATTTTCTTCATAAGCAGCAATTTGGCAGTACTAAAACTGGACGCGATTGGGTATTATTTGTCCAAGTTTAGATACTCTAGATTAATCATTGATTTGTTGCCTTGTAAAATTCGGTAATTTTTTTGGCTTTAGACACACCTATAACGTCCGAAATTTCTTTTTCTGTTGCTAATTTCAATCTTTTAACACTTTTGAAGTGTTGGATCAAGGTCAGCATCGTTTTTTCGCCAATACCGGGAATGGATTCTATCGAAGAATTCAGTGCTGCTTTACTCCTTTTATCCCGGTGATGCGTTATCCCAAAACGGTGCGCTTCGTTGCGTAATTGCTGGATTATTTTAAGGGTTTCTGATTTTTTATCTAAATATAACGGAATAGAATCACCCGGATAAAAAAGTTCTTCGAGCCTTTTGGCAATGCCAATTATGGCTATTTTTCCGCGAAGACCCAATTCGTCAAGACTCTTCAGCGCTGATGACAATTGCCCTTTTCCACCGTCAATAATTATTAAATTCGGTAACGGTTCCTTTTCGTCCAGCAATCGTTTGTACCTTCTATAAACCACTTCGGTCATTGAAGCAAAATCATCCGGTCCTTCGACTGTTTTTATATTAAAATGGCGGTAGTCTTTTTTGCTGGGTTTTCCATCTTTAAAAACCACACAAGCCGCTACAGGATTTGTCCCTTGAATATTCGAGTTGTCAAAACATTCAATATGTCTTGGCTCTACAGGCAATCGCAAATCTTTTTGCATTTGTGCCATAATCCTTTTTGTATGACGGTCTGGATCTACAATTTGCAGTTGTTTGAGTTGTTCAATTCGGTAAAACTTAGCGTTGCGAATGGATAAATCCAAAATTTGCTTTTTATCTCCCAATTGCGGAACAGTTACTTTTATATTCTCCCCTAAATCAACGGGAAACGGTACGATTATTTCACGCGACAGCAATTGAAAACGTTCCCGCAGTTCAATAATTGCTAATTCCAGTAATTCTTCATCGGTTTCGTCAAGTTTCTTTTTGATTTCCATCGTGTGTGAACGAATAATCGAACCGTGCGAAATTTGTAGAAAATTTACGTACGCCGCACTTTCATCCGATACAATCGAAAAGACATCAATATTCGTAATTTTTGGATTTACAATCGTGGAACGCGACTGGTAATTCTCCAACACTTCGATTTTCTCTTTTATTTTTTGTGCTTCTTCAAAATGCATGTCGGCGGCCAGATTGGTCATCACCCGCTTGAAATCCTTCATGCTTTCCTTGAAATTCCCTTTCAGGATTTCGCGAATCGCATCCACTTGCTTTTGATAATTTTCTAAAGTTTCTAATCCTTCGCAAGGCCCCATACAATTACCAATATGATACTCAAGACACACCTTGAATTTTCCACTTTCGATATTGCTTTTACTCAAATCATAATTGCAAGTTCTAAGCGGATACAACTCTTTGATCAGTTCTAAAATAGTACTTACGGTCTTGAAACTAGTATACGGCCCAAAATATTCCGACCCGTCTTTGACCATTCTCCGAGTCGCAAATATGCGCGAAAAAGGTTCTTTCTTGATGCACAACCACGGATAACTTTTATCATCCCGCAATAACACATTGTAGCGCGGCTGCAAGGTTTTTATTAGGTTATTTTCTAGTAAAAGGGCATCGGTTTCCGTAGGAACCACAATGTGTCTTATGGTCACGATCTTCTTAACGAGCACATTGGTTTTGGCCGTGTCATGAATTTTATTGAAATACGAAGAAACTCTTTTTTTTAAATTTTTGGCTTTGCCTACATACAAAATTTTCCCTTCCTTGTCGTAATATTGGTATACGCCTGGATTATCAGGTAAGGTTTGGATTTGGAGTTCAAGTGAAGGAAGTAGCATTTTAGATTGATTCTTTTTAATTTAATTTTGCACTTCAAAAATACAAATAACATTTTTCAAAAGCGAAAAATGACGCACTTCTTATTTCTTCCCGAATAATTTTCTAAATTTAGCCTTTAAACTTTCTATGAATCTACGAGAACCTAAAAACATAACGATCTTAAAAGAGCCCATCTTACCGGGAGACAGCAAAACCATCAATATGGAAATTGCAAAACTCCATACCATGACCAAACTGAAAATTCCAATAATTGTAGAACGGTCAAAAATAAACGGGCCTACCGTATTATTCACCGCGGGGCTTCATGGAGATGAAATTAACGGGATCGAAATTGTACGCCAGCTGATTGTACAAAAAATCAATAAACCAAAAACAGGAACCATTATCTGTATTCCCGTGATTAATGTCTTTGGATTTGTGAATCAATCCCGAGAATTTCCAGACAAACGGGACTTAAACCGGGTATTCCCTGGCAGTAAAACAGGCTCACTTGCAAGCCGGTTTGCGTATAATTTACTTAAAGAAATTATTCCACATGTAGATTATGTAATTGATTTTCATTCCGGTGGCGCCAGTCGCTTCAATGCCCCACAAATTCGTATTGTTCCTAATAATCCAGAACTAAAAGCCTTGTCGGATATTTTCAACACCTCTTTTACGATGTATTCAAAAAACATTCCGGGAACTTTTAGAAATTCATGTAACAAGTTGGGGGTAAAAATGTTGCTGTTTGAAGGCGGAAAATCCATTGACATAAATGAAACGGTCACACAGGAAGGAGTTGAAGGTTCTAAACGAATATTGCATCATCTGGGGATGTTAAATGCAAAGAAAAAAACCATCATTCCTGAAAAAGAAACGATTTATATAGAAAAATCCGTCTGGGTCAGAGCCAAATACTCCGGGATGTTTCACGGTTATACTAAAATTGGCAATTACGTAACCAAAGGACAACTCTTGGGCTCGATTTCTGATCCTTACGGAAAGGTTGAACACAAAGTAAAAGCACCCAATTCAGGTTATATTTTTAATGTAAATGATGCGCCCATCGTATACCAAGGTGATGCCATCTACCATCTTTCTCTTTAAATACGAGTATACAATCCATACTTTTGCATCCGGTTCAAAATAATAAAACATGAATAAAACAGCCTTACGGAAAAAATACAAAGCCTTACGGAACTTCCTTTCCGAAAATGAAATCGAGGAAAAGAGTTTGGCTATAGCCAATAAAATACTGACACTTCCTCTTTGGGAGCAAACCTACTTTCATATTTTCCTACCTATAACAGAACAAAAAGAGATTAATACTGAATTTATTCTTCACATATTATCCGGAAAAGACAAAGAGATTATTGTTTCCAAAGCTGATTTTGCCACCCGAAAGATGACGCATTTTCTTTTGACTGATAATACCCGAATCAAAAAAAATGAATATAACATTCCCGAACCGGTAGATGGTATTGAAGTTCCTTCTACTAAAATCGATGTGATTTTTGTTCCGCTTTTGGCTTTCGACAAAAAAGGACATCGGGTGGGTTACGGCAAAGGATTTTATGACAAATTTTTATCAGAGTGCAAACCGGATGCAATCAAAATTGGACTTTCTTTCTTCGAACCCGAAGAATTGATTACCGATATTTTTGAAGGCGATATACAACTGGATTACTGTGTGACTCCGAATCAAGTTTATAAATTTTAATCCGTACTTTTGTAACTGATACAATCAACTTAACTTATGAGAACATTCAAAAATTCAAGATTTGCCGTAAGCGTTATGGTCATCCTTTTTGCAGTTTCCTTTTCAAGCTGCAGTATTCACACTGGAACCAGCAGATCATCCTATAAAGCTAAAAAACTACCTCCAGGTCAAGCAAAAAAAAAATATGGAGGGAAAAGCGCTAAGCAATATGCCCCCGGACACAATAAAAATTAATACAAACAAAAAAGACTTGCTCAAATCAGGAACAGGTCTTTTTGTATGTTATAAAAAACGTCGAACCTATTCGTGATGAAAAGCTTTTTTGTTGAAAAAAATCAAGATTCCAACTCCTGTTGAAATCGCCATATCGGCAATATTGAAGATAGCGTTGAAAAAAGTAAATTCTTTTCCGCCCCAAACAGGCAACCAGCTGGGTAGATTTCCGTGCCAAAAAGGAAAATAAAACATGTCTACCACTTTTCCGTGAAACCAGGTTCCATACGGTTGATCCGAGAATAAAGTAGCCACTTCTTGCTGACTATCATCAAAAATAATTCCGTAAAAAACAGAATCGATGATGTTCCCAAAAGCACCTGCCAAAATCAATGAAATGGCAACAATTAGATAGTTAGAACTATTTTTTCTTTCTATAGAATCCCATAGCCAGTACCCAATTCCGCCTACAGCGACCAATCTAAAAAGGGTTAAAAATAATTTTCCGTAAACCCCCGGAATTACTGTTCCCCATGCCATTCCCTCATTTTCAATGAAAAGGATTTTGAACCATTTGAATACTTCGACTTCTTCCCCTAAGATAAAATTAGTTTTGATGTAGATTTTAGTGACTTGATCAACAAGCAGTAAAATAAAAATAAGGAGATAGGCTTTTCGTAATGACATTTTATAAATTTTAATGGCGCAAAAATAGCAATTTAATCAAAAAAAACGCTCCCAATGGAGCGTTAAATATTGTTTAACTAGTAGTTTATCGTTGCAGGTTCTTTGCTTCAATACTCATTGTAGCGTGAGGGACAATTTTCAATCTTTCTTTCCCGATTAATTTGCCTGAGACTTTACACACTCCATACGTTTTATTTTCGACACGGAAAAGGGCATTTTTCAAATCCCGAATAAACTTTTCCTGACGAATTGCCAGTTGAGAGTTTGCTTCTTTAGACATCGTTTCGCTTCCTTCTTCAAAGGCTTTAAAAGTTGGAGAAGTATCGTCAGTTCCGTTATTTAAATCATTCATGTACGCACTTTTTATCAGATCTAAATCAGCCTGTGCTTTTTTAATTTTCCCAAGGATTATCTCTTTGAATTCTGCTAAATCAGTATCAGAATATCTTGTGATTTCATCTGTCATCTTATATTATTTTGAAATTAATATCATTGTTTTTATTTCATCAAATGTTATTTCCGTACCGTTTGTTATTTCATCTACAAATACCAATTCACTGGTCAGTGTTTCTGATTTTATATAGGCTTCATTTTCTAAAATTGCCTGCTCTAAAAGTCCGTTTCTCTTCAGTTGCACTTTAATTTTATCCGTAACTTCAAATCCGGAATCTTTACGAATATTCTGAATTCTGTTTACTAATTCTCTGGCAATTCCCTCTTGTTTTAATGCTGGTGAAATTGTAATGTCCAGCGCAACCGTTATTCCGTTAGCGTTTGCTACCAACCAGCCTTCAATATCCTGTGAGGTAATTTCGACATCTTCTTGTGTTAAAATTACGGTATTTCCTGCAATAACAATACTTAGGCTTCCATCCTTATCCAATTGACTGATCTGTGCCGCAGAAAACCCTTGTATTTCCCTAGAAATCAACCCCATATCCTTTCCAAAACGGGGTCCAAGTGCCTTAAAATTAGGCTTGATTTGTTTCACCAAAACACCGGATGCATCATCCAAAAGTACGATTTCCTTCACGTTTACCTCTGCTTTTATCAGGTCAGAAACAGCTTCAATTTCGGCTCTTTGATTGTCGTCAAGCACCGGAATCATTACCTTTTGCAACGGCTGACGCACCTTGATCATTTCCTTTTTTCGGAGTGATAAAACCAATGATGAAATGGTTTGTGCTTTCTGCATTTTGCTCTCCAACATTTTATTAACATAGTTTTCAACCGAAATTGGAAACTCGGCCAAATGTACGCTGTCATATTTTTCCGACTGTGTTGCTACAGTTAAGTCTCTGTAAAGTTTGTCCATGAAGAACGGAGCGATTGGCGCACCAAGTTTACTTATGGTTAACAAACACGTATATAAAGTTTGATATGCCGCGATTTTGTCTTGTGCATATTCCCCTTTCCAGAAGCGTCTTCTGCACAAACGAACGTACCAGTTACTCAAATTTTCCTGAACAAATTCAGAGATTGCGCGAGCCGCTTTCGTTGGCTCATAATCTGCATAATAGGTATCTACATCTTTTATCAAGGTATTCAATTCAGAGATAATCCATTGGTCAATTTCCGGTCTTTCGCTTAATGGAATCTCTGCTTCTTCATATTTGAAACCATCAATATTAGCATACAAACTAAAAAACGAATACGTGTTGTACAAGGTTCCAAAGAATTTTCTACGTACCTCAGCGATTCCTTCTAAATCAAATTTCAAATTGTCCCAAGGATTTGCATTCGAAATCATGTACCAACGCGTCGCATCTGGACCGTATTCTTTTAATGTTTCAAATGGATCTGCGGCATTGCCCAGACGTTTAGACATTTTTTGTCCGTTTTTGTCTAAAACCAATCCGTTAGAAACTACATTTTTATAGGCAACTTTATCAAAAACTAATGTCCCAATGGCATGTAAAGTATAAAACCAACCACGCGTTTGATCCACTCCTTCAGCAATGAAATCAGCAGGAAAATCCTTGTTTGCGTCTATTTTATCTTTGTTTTCAAAAGGGTAATGCCATTGCGCATAAGGCATGGAACCAGAATCGAACCAAACATCAATCAAATCAGCTTCACGTTTCATTGCCTTTCCAGAAGCAGAAACCAAGGTGATTTCGTCGACTACATTTTTATGCAAATCAACTAAATCGTAATTGGATTCAGCCATATTTCCAATTTCAAAACCTTTAAAAGGATTTTCTTTTTGAAAACCTGCAGCGATAGATTTTTCAATTTCGTTGTATAATTCTTCAACAGAACCAATTAAGATTTCCTCTTGTTTATCTTCAGTTCTCCAAATTGGCAATGGAATTCCCCAGAATCTGGATCGCGATAAATTCCAGTCATTGGCATTTTTTATCCAGTTTCCAAAACGTCCTTCTCCAGTCGATTTTGGCTTCCAGTTAATCGTTTCGTTCAGTTCGAACATTCTGTCTCTAACCTCCGTGATTTTTATGAACCAGGAATCCAATGGATAATATAAAATCGGCTTATCGGTTCTCCAGCAATGCGGATAACTGTGGACATATTTCTCTACTTTGAAGGCTTTGTTTTCTTCTTTTAATCGAATGGCAATTTCAACATCTACTGAACGCTCTGGCGCTTCACCGTCGTTGTAATATTCATTTTTCACATATTTACCGGCATATTCGCCCACATGTGAGGTGAATTTTCCTTGTAAATCTACTAATGGAACCGGAGTTCCATTTTCATCCAGCACCAACATCGGCGGGATTTCTGGCGTAGCTTCTTTTGCTACTCTTGCATCATCAGCACCAAAAGTAGGTGAGGTATGTACAATTCCTGTTCCATCTTCGGTAGTTACAAAATCTCCTGAAATTACTCTAAAAGCATTTTCAGCATTTTGATACGGAAGCACCAATGGCATTAGTTGTTCGTACCGAATATCAACTAAATCAGCTCCTTTGCATTCTGCTAAAACCTGAAACGGAATTTTCTTGTCGCCTTCTTTGAAATTTTCAAAATCAGCAGGTTCTGTACTTTCAAAGAACCCTTTCCCGAATTGTTTTGCAACTAATTTTTTAGCCAAAATCAATGTTGCCGGACGAAATGTATATTGATTGAATGTTTTTACTAAAGCATATTCAATTTTTAGACCTACAGTCAAAGCGGTATTACTTGGCAATGTCCAAGGCGTTGTCGTCCAAGCGAGGAAATAAAAATCCCCAGCCCAGCCCTCCCCTTTGGGGAGGGAGTCGAGTCCGAAAGCCTTTGATACCGAATTTTCAGTTTCAGCTCCCTCTCCTTTGGAGAGGGTTGGGGAAAGGACTTTAAATTGTGCCACAACAGTCGTATCCGTTACATCACGATAACTTCCTGGTTGGTTGACTTCATGAGATGACAATCCTGTCCCTGCTTTTGGGGAATAAGGCTGAATGGTGTAGCCTTTGTACATCAAATCCTTGTTGTAGATTTGTTTCAAAATCCACCAAACCGTTTCCATATATTTAGATTTATAGGTCACATACGGATCTTCCATATCAACCCAATAGCCCATTTTTTCGGTCAAATCGTTCCATACATCTGTATAACGCATTACGGTTTTTTTGCACGCTTCGTTGTATTCTTCGATGGAAATGGTTTTTCCAATATCTTCTTTGGTGATTCCCAATTCTTTTTCGGTTCCTAATTCCACCGGCAAGCCATGCGTATCCCAGCCGGCTTTACGCTTTACCTGGAACCCTTTTTGAGTTTTATATCTGCAAAAAATATCTTTAATGGCGCGTGCCATTACGTGGTGAATTCCCGGTAATCCATTTGCCGAAGGCGGCCCTTCAAAAAACACGAATGGGGTGTTTCCTTCACGAGTGGTTACACTTTTCTCGAATATGTTTTCCTTCTTCCAAAAATCAAGTACCTCTGACGCTACAGTTGGTAAGTCAAGTCCTTTGTATTCAGTAAATTTTGTGCTCATTTTATCCTTTTCTAAATCGAGGTGCGAAAGTAAGGAATAGTTATGAATTATGAGTTATGAGTTACGAGTTTTTGCGTGAGGGATGGAAGAGGAAATCCTTTTATGAAGTTTACGAAATAAAAGATTGGAACGAACAGCCCGACCCGAAGTTTTTACGTAGGGTCACGCCCGAATTTCTAGGTAAAAACTTCTTTTAAAACATCCAGCGATTTTGGTTTTCTTGAAACTTTTATGGCTTTGCAATTTTCTAAAGTGAATTTGTTTTGAAAGAATTTGTATTAAATACAATTTCTTATCAAATTGAAGTATTTAACCCTTATTTGTCATCATCATCCAGTTCGAAAAAATCATTAACTGATTTTCCAAACAACCTTGATAATTTTAGCGCAAGAACTGTTGATGGCACAAAGCGATTGGTTTCAATTGAATTTATAGTTTGCCTTGAAACTCCTATTTTCTCCGCTAATTCCTCTTGAGTTAAATTTAAAATGGCGCGTTCTACTTTTAATCTATTCTTCATTATATGCTCTTTTTAGCTTTTTAAAGGTAATAATCTGAATTGCGAGCATAACTGCTAAAAGAGGAATATCCTTACTACCTTCTATTTTTGGCGTAGATGAGAAACTAAAAGTAATAGCATAATGAATAAATGGCAATATTAGATACAACAACACTGTTCCTATAACTGCATAATTATAAGATTGCAAACGAATTTTCGCAATTAACTCATCTTCTATTTTCTCTCGCGAAATTGAAATGATAAGTAATCCTAAAACCATATTAGTCAAAGCTATTCGCTCAAATAAATCATAGTGTTTTACTCCCACCAAATACAGCTTAAGCGATGTAATAATTGAAAGGACTGAAACAACAAATAATACTAAACCAACAATTTTAAATTTATTAGGAAGTTGGTAGCCGGTGATTTTTTCAATTTTTTCGATTTCCCCACCTTGTTTTACTTTTAATTCCATAAAGTTAATTAGTTAAAGTCTGCTTTCCATAAAGAACAACAAACTTGATTAAAAGACAAATATACTTTACTTTTAAACACAAAACTATATTTTCTCAAAAATTTTAAGTTTAAGAAAAAACTTCTTTTAAAACATCCAGCGATTTTGGTTTTTTGAAGCCGTCCAAGTGAAAACTGTAGTAATCGATCAGTATTCTTAAAACGATTTGCCGTTCGATGACATGGAATGTTTTTTGATCGGTATCGAATTTCAAATCGATTAGTTTTTTGAACAAATTGCTTTCATGTTCCGTGAGCGAACTGATGGCATTGAAAGGCGTAAAGACACCTTCGTTCATTTCGAAAAAAGGCATGTCCATATCAGAAATATCCGGATAAAAACCCAGATATTTTGTGGTTTCCAATAATAAAATCAAATGAAAATTAGCAATTTCATCGTGATTGTCGAGCCAATGCAAAGCGGTTTCCAGAAAGGTAAACAGATGTTCATTTGCCTCTTCTTCGTGAATGGAATGGTGTAGCATTTCGGAAATGAACATTACAATCGTGCTTTTATAAATATCCGAATGTATCGAATGAAAAGGAGTCCCGATTTTTATTTCCTTGAAATTTTCTAAAGTACCTTTGTTTTTATGAACGGCTTCAATTTCGAGTATCGTCAAAGGTTGAAAATAAGCGATTTTTTGATTTGATTTTCGACTCGAAAAAGCATCCCGAACGAAGTACGATTTCAAGCCATGTGACAGCGTAAAGCATTTCACAATTAAGCTTTTTTCTTGAAATTTTAAAGATGAAAGAACAATGGCTTTGGTTTTTACGAGCACAATTTTAATTTAAAGATTGAAAAAATTAAAGATTGAAAAATTCATTCTTCTAAATTACCTGATTATCATTACTTTTTTAACTTTAGTTTCCACTCCGTCTTGTGCCGAAATAAAAATCATATACACACCGGAAGCCACTTTATATTTCCCAAAGGCGGTGGTATCCCATTCTATTGTTCCACCCTCGGAAGTGGTTTCATAAACCAGATTTCCTCCAATATCAGTGATTTTAATGTTGGCTTTATCCAGTAATCCGGCAATTTTAACGGTTCCTTGGTATTCCGGTCGTACCGGATTTGGATACACATACGCGTTACTTAAATCATCATTAGCAGCAGTTGCAATTCCTTTGAAAGAAATCAGCCCTTTTGCAGTAGCAATAAAAACTTCGCCCGTAGCGCTATTGATCTCAATGTCATTGATCACATTGCTGGGCAACGGCGAGTTGCTTATTGTAAAATGATATTTGGTTTCCTGACCGTTTGGCGAGACTAAAAACAAACCGGAATCAGCCGTTCCTATCCATTTATTATTGGCACCATCAACAGCAATATCCGTAATAAATTGCTCGTATAACAATTCTTGGGCCAGATTATCGTCTGTAATAATTATGGGATTGGTCGTCATCTGGTCATCCGATTGAAAACTACTTACATTTGACAAAATTCGCAACCCTTTTGTAGTACCGATCCAGAGCTGGTTTCTGGTATCTATTGCAATAGTTCGAACATCCGAAACTGGTAAATTACCCAAATCAGCGCCTGTTGTTATTTTTTTAAATCTAGTGTTACTTTCGTTAAAACCAATCACACCATCACCATTCGTAGAAAGCCATTTGGTTCCATTTCTATCTATTGCAATTGTTCCAAAATTGTTGTCATTTGGCGAGTCCAAAATAGCATCCATCGCATAACTTTGCCATTGACCCGAAGGCCTCAAGACTTTCAATCCATTTTTTATTCGGCTGTTGGTAACCCAAAGATTTCCTGTTTTGTCAAATGCGGTTCCATTGATCCTAATGTCTTTATAATTAGGCCCTGCAAAGGTTAATGACTCTAAGCCGCTATTGGTTTGATTGTACAAAATTTTTGGTACGTCATTTTCTATTTTCAACAGTCCTGAGAAAAAAGAACTGGCATATACTTCGTTTTCATTGCTTGGATTAACTATTATTCTGGTCATTGATTGCGCTCCTAAAACTGCTTCATACGGAATATTTAACCACCCTGTAGCGCTAAATTTACTAATCCCATAACTGTCTAACGGATACGGATTATAATCGGACGTATAATCTCCGTAAACCCCCCAAAGCGAGCTGGGCGCCACCTGAAGCGAAAATATATTGTTTCTTGACGGACCAATGGGTGTTATGTTTTCAAAAGTTACCCCCAAAGAAAGCGTAGTTGTAGTCAATCCATTTTCTTTTGTTCCAATAAAAACAGTGTCGCCTATTATAGTAGCACACGTAAAACTAATATTGGGTTCCGGCAGTTGGTTGGTGTTTATTTGATGTGCCAATGCCATTTGGCTGTTATAAATATAAATCCTGCTTAAAGTTGTAACTACTAAATAACCATCCGATGTTCTCATATCCAATGCAGGTTGAGAAAGCTGAACAGATCCCGCAAACGAATCCGTAACCAAATTAAATTTATGAATGTATCCCGAAGCGTCCACAGCATACAGATTTAAACCTACTGTTGTTATGCCAGACCAGATTCCAGAGGCTATTGTGGTCCATTGGTTAAAATCGACTAAATTCTTATTAGAAACAGCAGCCCTTTTTATTCCATTATTTGTGGCAGCATAAATAAAACCATTGTACAATGCGGTTTGGCTCACACTGATTTCGGCACCGGCATTCCCAATAAAATAAGTATCCCCAAATTGCATGGTGGCCAAATTAAATTGGACAATACCAAAATCACACGAGAGATAAGCTATCCCTTCAAATTCCATGAAATGATTGATTTTCTTTATATCCGAAGGAAGTTGTTTGTTGATAATATCGACTACATTGAGCATGCTTCCATCAACTTCATTAATCACGATTAGCAGTCCGTTTTCATATCCTACAATTGTTTTATTGGAGGCTGTACTATGAAATACCGACGAGATGGTTTGTCCGGAGAGTCCGTCTACTGTATTGGTGGTTTTGATTATATTACTGGTTGTGTTTTTAGAAAACAACGCATTTTCAGAAGCAGCAAAAACGGCTGTTGCAGATACGGAGACATCTTTTATTTCATTATAGGAGAAATAACCCTGCCACGACAAATCGTTTTGAGCAAAACCCATTTGCACAAAAAGTAGCAGCAAAAAAAATAAAACGCTCTTGTTCATTATCTGTATGACTATTGAATTACAAATATAGAACAAACGAAAGTCTTAGCATTTTGTTACACACAAAAAATGCCTTCTGTCCAGAATAAAGACAAAAGGCATTTTATACAATAATTAAAGCTGATTTACACGACCCCTTGTGCCAGCATAGCATCTGCTACTTTTACAAATCCAGCAATGTTTGCTCCTTTTACATAGTTCACATATCCTTCTTCGTCCGTACCATATCTTTTACATTGATTGTGGATTCCTACCATAATCTCTTTTAGTCTGCTATCTACTTCTTCACTGGTCCAGTTTAAACGAATAGAATTTTGTGTCATCTCTAATCCAGAGGCTGCAACACCACCTGCATTTGCCGCTTTACCTGGTGCAAAAAGGACTTTTGCGTTTAAGAATTCTTTGATAGCTTCTAACGTACATGGCATGTTTGCTGCTTCGGTTACACAAATAACTCCATTTGCAATTAAGTTTTTTGCATCTTCCTCGTTCAACTCATTTTGAGTTGCGCAAGGAATGGCAATATCTGTTTTTACTTCCCACACACTTTTACCTCTGTGGAAAGCGGCATTTGGATATTTTTCTAAATACGATTCGCATCTGTTATCGCCTCTTGCCCTCATCTCTAGCATAAAGTCAATTTTTTCTCCGAAAATACCTTCCTCATCATAAATATACCCATCCGGACCTGAAATAGTAACTAATTTTCCGCCAAGGTCATTTACTTTCAAAGCGACTCCCCAAGCCACATTCCCAAATCCAGAAATGGAAACTGTTTTTCCATTGATAGTTTGGCCTATGGTTTTAAGCATTTGTTCCGCAAAATAAACCACTCCATACCCTGTTGCTTCCGGTCTGATCAAAGAACCTCCGTAAGCCAGTCCTTTACCGGTTAACACTCCAGTAAATTCGTTTTTTATTCTTTTGTATTGACCAAATAGATACCCAATTTCCCTGGCTCCAACACCAATATCTCCTGCAGGAACGTCTAATTGTGGCCCGATGTGTCTGCACAATTCCGTCATGAAAGACTGACAGAAACGCATCACTTCCCCATCTGATTTTCCTTGTGGATCAAAATCCGATCCTCCTTTTCCTCCGCCCATTGGCAAAGTGGTCAGACTATTTTTGAATACTTGTTCAAATGCTAAAAACTTAAGCACTGATAAATTTACCGTATGGTGGAAGCGTATTCCCCCTTTGTATGGTCCGATTGCTGAATTCATTTGAATTCTAAAACCTCTGTTAACCTGTATTTCACCACTATCGTCAACCCACGGAACACGAAATATAATCGACCGTTCTGGTTCAGCTATTCTGAGAAGCAAATTTTTTCCGTCGTATTTTTTCTGTTCTGCAATAAATGGGATTACAGTTTCAGCGAATTCCCTAACAGCTTGAATAAATTCAGGTTCATTTGGATTTTTGGCTTCAACTTGAGCCATAAATTCATTTACTTTTAGTAACATAGATTATAAATAATTGATTAAGAAAACGATTTCGTTAAACTATACAAAGATACATTTTATAAAAATATTCAGACTTAGTTTTTCCACTTTATCAATAGAATTATTTTTTTATTACCCATTTGCAATCAATTGTGTATAAGATATACCATTTAATCTAAAATCACTATGACTTTCGTAAGTAAAATAAGAATTTGTAAACTTATTTATAATTTTATTTTTATTAGTGAATGATGTTTTTATATATTTGTCAGGATTAGAAAATTTATCCCCCTAATGATCAAACAAATAACCCTGCTTACCCTTTTTTTTTGGGTTTTTACCTCATTCTAATGCACAATTCGGTGGTTTTTCGCATGAAATAGGAGTGGTTGTTGGGCCTGTTGCTTTTCAATCTGATTATGGGGAACGAAATGACCTTTCAACAAACTCAGGAAATACAGGTATAGGAATAGGGATTATTCATTATTTGAATTTTTCTTATAAAGCCGACTGTAATTGTTATACCCCGGAAACGTATTTTAACAACCACTTCAAATTAAGAAGTGAGCTATCGTATAATAAAACCCACTTAAAACACTTTGGCGAATGGGTCGCTCCAGAGAAACCCTCACTGGAAGCAGATCAATTGCGCGCAATGACAGGAAGCACTGCTGTTACTAACATTGGAATGCAACTGGAATATTTTCCCTGGAGTATTCGTGATTTCAGTTCCCGAACAGGAAGCTTAGGACCTTTTATAAGCCTGGGAGGTCAGTTTAGTTATTACAATGCAAAAGCTTCGTCCTCACTAGGCCCTTTAGGAACTCCGTTAACTACATTTCCTAAATATCTAACCCCAACTGATGGTCGTCCGTATGGGTTTTCTTCTGAAAGCGGATCTGTCTGGTCCGTGGTATCCAGCGTGGGAACCCGCTATAAATTATCTCCATTATCGGATTTAATGGTCGACTTAAGAATGCAGTATTATTTTTCCAACTGGGTAGATGGTTTAAATCCTAATCCGGAAATTTATAAAGAAAACAAAGCAAACGACTGGCTGGTCTGGTTTAATGTAGGGTATATTTATTATTTGTAATAATAATGGCAATACTTTTACACAACAAACCCCCAACTCTAAATTAGAATTGGGGGTTTGTTTTTATTTTGAAAAAATCTTACGCTAAGGCTTGTTTCAAATCTTCCAGTAAATCTTCGATATCTTCGATTCCTACGCTTAACCGGACTAAATCATCTGTGATACCAACTGCTGCCCGTTTGTCTTCCGGAATTGATGCGTGAGTCATCAAAGCCGGATGATTTGCTAATGACTCTACACCTCCAAGGGATTCTGCAAGGGTAAATACGTTAATTTTTTCTAGAAATGCAATAGCATCTTCTTTTTTACCAGAAACAAAGGTAAACGAGACCATTCCTCCATAACCGCTCATTTGTTTTTTTGCAATTGCATGAAACGGATGGCTTGGCAATCCTGGATAATACACCGTCTTTACTTTTATATGATTGTCTAAAAAATTCGCTACTTTCTCTCCATTCTGACAATGTCTTTCGACACGCAAATGCAACGTTTTTATTCCTCTAAGTACTAAAAAACTATCCATTGGCCCTAATGTAGCTCCAGTTGCAAATTGTTGAAAATGCAATTGTTCCCCAAGCGCCTCCTCTTTTACAATTAAAGCTCCCGCAATTACATCAGAATGACCGCCAAGATATTTCGTCGCCGAATGCATGACAATATCAGCACCTAAGTCTAATGGTTTTTGTAAATAAGGCGTTGCAAAAGTATTGTCAACTGCAAAAAGTATTTTCTTTTCTTTGGTGATTTTAGCAATTTCCTGAATATCTACTAATTTCATCAAAGGATTTGTTGGCGTTTCTACCCAAACTAATTTTGTGTTTTCAGTTATCAATGACTTGAATTTCTCTATGTCATTCATATCCACAAAATGAAATTTTATTCCGGAATCTTTGTAAATACGGGTAAACATGCGATAGGTTCCTCCATATAAATCATCCATTGCTATAATTTCATCCCCTGCTTTGAAAGAACGCAAAACACAATCTGTAGCCGCTAACCCTGAAGAAAAAGCCAATGCTCGGGTTCCGTTTTCTATACTTGCTAATGCATTTTCCAGTGCGGTTCTGGTAGGATTTGCAGCTCTGCTATATTCATAATCCGGATTTATGGGTTGTCCGGGACTTGTTTGTGCAAATGTAGATGTTTGATATACCGGTGGCATAACGGCTCCTGTGCTTGGGTCATGGTGTTGTCCACCGTGAATCACTTTAGTATTAAATTTCATATCTTCTAATTTTAAAATGCTCGATTGTTTTACAAATTTACCGTTTAATTCATTCTTACCAAGCCTCAAGTAGGTACCATAGTATTTAATTATCTATTACAAGATGAAATACATTGTCTTATTTTCACTTATCCTTTTTTCTATCACACGGTGCTCTAATGAATTAGTTTTTGAATACCAGAATTTTGTAACGACAACTACATTACCCTGCAAAAAGCCATGTCCTACAATAAGCTTAAAAATCCCAATTGCTAAAGAAGTCCCAATTGCAGCAGACAGCATTAATAAAAAAGTATTTTCTGTACTGAAGAAAATTATTTATTTTGGCGAAAAGCCATACACTGCATCAAATTACAAGGAACTAACGACTGCTTTTATTGGTTCCTACGAAAAATTCCAAAACGATTTTCCGAATGATACCTTTGGATGGGAAGCTCAGGTTGAAGAAAGCATAAAATACAAATCTGAAAATATTTTAAATTATAAAAGCATGTCTGACCACCAGTCTTTCGGTTTAATTTACTCCAACAGAGGTCTTTTGGAGATCTGATTCTAAAAACACGAAGACAACTTGTTTTACAAATCAAAAATTCAATTAGTCTATAGCTTTAATTCGGGATACCATCAGTGCTATCAGAAATCCAAAAATACCTATAAATGCGAATGAAAATCGCAGACTGGACAACTCAGCGATGTACCCTATAATAGGCGGACCCATCAAAAATCCAAGAAAGCTTACGCTGGAAACTGTGGTTAGGGCTACGCTGGGAGAAACGTTTGGTGTTTTCCCGGCAACACTATATACAGTAGGCACAATAGTAGAAACACCTAGTCCTACAAACATAAAAGCGAGGGTTGCGGGAATAATAAAAGGAAAAAGTACTGCTGTAAAAAGTCCTGCCGAAATCATGATACCACTTATTTGTAAGACTCTTTTTCTTCCAAATTTACGAATCAGTCCATCCCCTAAAAAACGCCCACCTGCCATCATAATCATAAAAGAAGTGTATCCTAAAATCACTAATGGTCCGGGTGCTTTGATAACATCTTTGAAATAAACGCCGCTCCAGTCAAACATAACACCTTCACTGGCCATGCAACAAAAGCCAATGACACCAAGCCAAATTAAACCGCTATCTGGTTTTGAAAACATTTTTTTCTTCTCGACTTGGATCGTTTCTTTGGCTTTGACCAAAAAATTATAATTAAATGCCATCATCAATAGTACTATTCCGGCAACAATCAAAAAATGAACATACGGAGTCAACTCAAATGCCAGCATACCCAATCCTACTAAAGCACCTGTAAATCCGGCAAAACTCCACATCCCATGAAAAGAGGACATAATTGTTTTTTTGAAAAGTACTTCTGTGTAAACACCCTGTGTATTCACGGCTATGTTAGACAAGTTTCCAAAAATTCCAAACACGAATAATCCCAATGACAATTGCCAAGCCGCAACAGCCAAGCCCAAGTTTGTCAAGCTAAAAACATAAAAAAGCAAGGAAAAAATCAAGATCCGATGACTGCCAAAACGAGTGACCAATTTACCGGAAAAAGGCATCACCACCAGTTGTCCTAGTGGCAAAGCAAATAAAATACTCCCTAAATCCCCTTCGCTTAGGTGCAATGCTGTTTTAATATCCGGAATTCGGCTGGCCCAAGTAGCAAAACACAAACCCATACCAAAATAGAACATAGAAACTGCCCAACGAATTCTTTTCAGATACGAAATCTTAGCATCTTTATATGTTTTCTTGAATTTAGCTTTCGTTTTTGACCTTCCTAAAAAGTTTAAATCTATCAAAGTGATTTGTTTTAGAATTTTATTGTGCCAAAATTACAAAAAGCAACGATTGGTTGTGTCAGAGCCACACATTTGATGCAAGCTACAACGTTATTGTTCATAAAAAGTAATTCCCGCGAATTCACTAATTTTCACAAAAGTTTAAAAAAATTAGCGAATTCGCGGTAGATTTTATAGGTCAATTACTTTTTTCTGCGCACTGCTTTGGATTGCCGCTTCAATAATTCGCATAACCTGAACACCCCCTTGTGCCGTAACCGGTTCTATAGATTCATTTGTAATCGAATGATATACGCCGTCAAAAAAGTCATAATAATTCCCTTGAAGCGTAGGTGTGATTTCTTGAACCGTTTTGCCTTTTATTTCCGTGTGTAACAACCCTCTTTTTTCAACTGATTCCGTTCCCCAAACATCCAGATTGGGTTTCATTCCTAATTTTAATTCGTCTTCCTGTACATCGCCACGCGGTTTCAGGAATGACCCTTTTTTTCCATGAATAATATAAGCGGGAATCGCTTCCCGGACAAAAAAACCCGCTTTTAATCGGACACGAAAGTTAGAATAATACAGTAAAATATCGATATAATCATCAACCAAAGAATGTTCCCGTGTGATGCGGATGTCAGCAAAAACAGATTGTGGCAATCCAAACAAGCACAAGGCCTGATCGATTAAATGTGGCCCTAAATCCTTGAGAATTCCAGCACCGGAATTGGCGGTTTCTTTGTGTTGTTTTGGACTCAAAAGCGGATTGTACCGATCAAAATGGATTTCGGCTTCTATAAGATCTCCCAAAACTTTCTCTGAAATGATTTTCTGGACGGTCTTGAAATCACTGTCCCATCGTCTGTTTTGAAAAACGGCCAGTTTCAATCCATTTTCTTTAGCGATAGCAGCTAATTCCTGCGCTTGGGCAACCGTTGTGGTAAATGCTTTCTCGACAATGGCGTGTTTCCCGGCCAACAGCACTTTTTTAGCATATTCGTAATGTGTCTCTACAGGGGTATTGACTACCACCAGATCAAGATCATCCTCTAATAGCTCTTCCATCGTGGCATAACTTTTCACCGAAGGATAATCTTGATGAATCAATTTTTTACTTCGTTCCCAAGAACCAAGCAGCTCAAATCCGGGATGAAATTCTAAAAAAGGAGCATGAAATACTTTTCCGGACATTCCGTAGGAAAGCAAAGCTGTTTTTATTTTTTGCATGGTATTATTTTATATAACATTGATTTATACTTTTTAAAAACAAAACTTAAGTAAGTCGAAAGTTTAAACGTCATAAAGTCAAAAGGAACACTATTGCAAACAGTAGTTTAAAATCAATCTGTTGCGTCATTTTGTCTAATTTTAAAACACGACATTATACAGTGGCTGTTACTTATATGACTTAAGTAGCAAGAAAGATATATTGTCGCAATTATTAAAAAAAATTTTTGCCACAGATTGTAAGGATTAAAAAGATTTTTAAAATTACATAACGAATTAATCTGTGCTAATCTGTGAAATCTGTGGCAAAGAAATTTAGTGCTTTATTAAAATACGACATTAAATTTTAGTCATTACTTATATGTTTCAAAATTTTACTTTTTTGCTCTTTCGTATTGTTTTGGCCATTCGATCTCCGCCTTTAAGTCATGGGCAAATGTCAATCCTAAATTTGGATTTCTCAGGGACTCTCTGGCAAATAACACTAAATCCGCTTTACCTGAAGCAACAATCTCCTCGGCTTGGGCGGCAACAGTGATTAAACCTACGGCGCCAGTCCGGATTCCGGTTTCTTTTTTTATGCTTTCTGCAAAAGGGACTTGGTAATTTGGTCCCAACGGAATTTGTTGGTGCGAAACTAATCCTCCCGAAGAAACATCAATCAAGTCCACTCCTTTTTCTTTTAGTATTTTCGAAAGTTGTACAGATTCCTCAGAATTCCACCCGCCTTCTGCCCAGTCTGTTGCTGAGATTCTAACGAATAAAGGCAAGTTTTCCGGCCACTCAGCTTGAACTGCTACAACGACTTCGAGTGTCAATCGGATTCGGTTTTCGAAACTTCCACCGTATTCATCGGTTCTAAAATTAGACAAAGGCGAAAGAAACTGATGCAACAAATACCCGTGTGCGGCATGGATTTCCATCACTTGAAAACCTGCTTGAAGCGCTCTTTTTGTGGCTGATTTAAAGTCGGAAACTACTTTTTGAATTCCTGTTTGGTCTAATGCAATTGGTATTGCTTCATTGTCATGATAGGCTACAGCACTTGGCGCTACTGGATCCCAACCGTCTTGTATTTTAGCTACTTTTCTACCTCCGTTCCATGGTGATGCGGCGCTGGCTTTTCTTCCGGCATGTGCCAATTGGATTCCGGGAATTGAATTCTGACTGATGATAAATTGATTAATTTGCTGCATTTTTTCGATTTGTTCGTCTTTCCAAAGTCCCAAATCGCCCGGAGAAATCCTGCCTTCTGGAGAAACCGAAGTCGCTTCCTGAATGATTAATCCTGCGCCTCCGCTGGCGCGACTTCCCAGATGCACAAGATGCCAATCATTAGCAAAGCCATCATGAGCAGAATATTGGCACATAGGAGAAATTGCAATTCTATTTTTAAGCGTGATGCTTTTTATTTGGAGTGGAGAAAATAATTGAGATGACATAGTAGTAATTTAAGTATGTAATTAAAATAAAGACAAAGGGAATTTCCTTTTAAAAAAAGTAAAGTTACGAGACAGCAGCGAAACGAGGGACTGAATTTTCATTAATTAACAAACATTTAAAACGGTATGGAACAATTATTGCGAATTAAACAAATAGAAAACCTTACTTTTGTGAGTTGTAAAAGAACTAAAATTAAAAAATGGACATAGTTATCAAGCTTTCTCAATTTTTATTGAGCTTATCATTACTGATTATACTTCACGAATTAGGACATTTCATTCCTGCTAAACTGTTTAAAACCAGAGTCGAAAAATTCTACTTATTTTTTGATGTTAAATATTCCCTTATCAAAAAGAAAATTGGCGAAACTGAATACGGTATCGGGTGGTTGCCTCTTGGCGGTTATGTGAAAATTTCCGGAATGATTGATGAAAGCATGGACAAGGAACAAATGGCCTTGCCTCCGCAACCCTGGGAATTTCGCTCTAAACCGGCTTGGCAACGTTTGATTATTATGTTGGGAGGCGTTACCGTAAATTTTATTTTGGCTTTCATTATATATATCGGAATGGCATTTGCTTATGGCGATATTTTCATAGCAAATGCGGATTTGAAAGATGGTTTATTGATTGAAAATAAAGCGATGCAAAATGTTGGTTTCAAAACCGGTGATCATATTTTATCTGTTGATGGTGAAAAAATTACCCGATTTGACAATGATCTAACCATGAAGGTTATTATGGCAAAACAGATTCTTATTGAAAGAAATGGTGCGGAACAAGCAATCAAAATGCCAAATGACTTTGTAGACCAATTGTCAAAACAGGAAAAAGTACCATTGGTATCGATCCGAATGCCGTATGCAATAACATCTATCTCCGAAGGATCTTTGAACACTGCCCTGCAGCCTAAAGATATTATTACTTCATTAAACGGACAGTCCACAAAATATTTTGACCAAGTAAAATCTGTTTTAGAAAAAAACAAGAATAAAACAATTGCAGCCACTGTTTTAAGAGATGAAAAAGAGATAAAAGTACCTGTTATTGTTTCTAGCAATGGAGAATTAGGGATTACTGTTGGGTCATTAGGAATGGCTTCACTTGAAAAACTGGGCTATTACAAAATTAGCAAACAAGAATTTGGTTTCTTAGAATCTATTCCGGTTGGGATTACTAAAGGAAAAGATCAATTAGTAGGATACGGAAAACAGTTGAAAATGATTTTCAATCCGGAGACTAAAGCCTACAAACAAGTGGGAGGTTTCAAAGCCATCTTCGACATTTTTCCTAATACTTGGAGCTGGGAAGTGTTCTGGAACATCACTGCATTGTTATCCATAATGCTAGGTGTAATGAACTTATTGCCTATTCCGGCACTTGATGGAGGTCACGTTATGTTTTTATTATATGAAATCATCAGTGGTAAAAAACCAAGTGACAAATTCCTAGAGAATGCGCAAATGGTTGGTTTCGTATTACTTATAACACTGTTATTATTTGCTAACGGAAACGACATTTACAAGGCAATTGTAGGGAAGTAAAAAAAATTAAAAAAAAATTTATTTTTGCTTGCAGAAATCAAATTAAGCCCTATATTTGCACCGCTTTACAAGTGAAATAAACTTCATTAATAAGCACACAAAAACGTTCATTTTTTACCAGAATAAAAATATACAGTTTCCTTCTTAGCTCAGTTGGTTAGAGCATCTGACTGTTAATCAGAGGGTCCTTGGTTCGAGCCCAAGAGAGGGAGCTTTTTAAAAAGACTTTACAGCAATGTAAGGTCTTTTTTGTTTTAAAGCGGTAGTGAAAACGGGACTTCATGGGGATTCAGTAGAGAATAGAGATTTTTTGAATTTCGCCAACTTGCCAACTTATTTTGCAAAAAAAGGCAACATATTAGGCATCATCTCTTTTTCTAAAAGGCATCACTTTTTTTATCGTAACCAATTGCATGTCTGACTAAAACAAAAAGTTATGACAACAGACAATTTCAAAATTCTATTTATTGAAGGAAAGAATAGAAAAAACAAGAAGAATCAATCTCCATTATTTTGCCGACTAACCCTAAATGGGAATAGAAAACAGCTTAGCACAGGCATTAATATTGAGTCCGAGCATTGGGATACCAAGAACCAAGTAATTCTAAAATCCCATAAATCTGCAGTTCTATACAACTCTCAGCTTGACAAAATAAAATCCAAGATCAATAGCATCTACATGATTTTACAATTACAGGAAAATCCTTTTTCTATTGAAGACATTCACGACAAATACTTAGGCAAAGAACTAAAGAAAAGTGAATTTATTCTCTCCTACTACAAACAGTATCTCTCCAAAATCGAAAAACTAGTAGGACTAGAAATCAAAGACAATACCTATAACAAGTTCATTTATGTAGGCAACCATTTAGAAGCTTTCCTAAAATGGAAATATAAGAAAACAGATTACCCACTAAAAGAACTAAGTCTGCAGTTTCTAAGTGATTTTGACTACTATTTAAAGACCGAGAAGAAGCAAGAACAAATACGGATACCCAAAAGGCTAAAAATAATAATATCTAAAACACAAAGACCTCTTTTTTATGCCACATAAGGTTTTCAGGCGAGGGGTAATTTTTATTATCATCTGGTAAAAAAATTCTAATTCCACCAAATTGTGAAATTGAAAATGGAGAATCATTTTCCTTAATTGTTGGTGAAATTCTAACAATATAATCCTCGTTAATTGTTATTAATCCTCTATCGTAAGCTCTATGTAAATTTGGCGATAATGAAATACCATTTGGTAAAGTATCATCATTAGAAATATAAAATGGAACCACATGACAAGCGTCAATCATTTGCGCATTTTTAGATGATTCTATTCGCATTCCTGAGATACAACATTGATACTTATAAATTTTAGGAACCTCTCTTTTAAAAATACTTCCTCTAATAAATCTATCTTCTTCAATCTCATCCTCGGATAATTTCTGTAGATTTTCATTCATTAAGCTCTGATATTCTTCTTTTGTATCGTTAACAATTTGCTCTTCTATTATTCTCTCAATATCATACTTACCCAAAATCTCTACTGCTTGATAATTATCTTTTGATGAAGGAAAATAATTATTTAATAAAAAATTCTCAATCATAGTCCTTGATACTGGATTTAACAATAGATTAAATAAATCTCTGTCTATTTCAGCAAAAGCAACATTATTCTTTAGATTTTTAAAACTACCGATACTTTTTATTTTATCGTGGCCATTAGTAAGTCCATTTATAAAAACTAACCGCCAGAATGGTTCACTATTCAAATGAAAAAATGGTAAAGAAAAATTTGGAGTATGGTTTGTTTCTACTAATCGGTTCCAGTTACTCTTAAAAGCTATAACCAGCTCACCAGTAATATATATCCTATTCGTCTGAATATCTCCTTTTTTAATTAACTGTAATACCGACAACAATAAAATTGGTTTATGAGGTGCTTTCCCCATTATTTTATGCGACGCTCGGTTAAGGATCTTAAACTGCTTTATATATTTTTCCAATAATTCTTCAATAATCATACTCGAATAAGTTTTAGTAAAACTATGAATATTTCATTATTAAAACACAAAGTCATAATTATTTTGAATCTCTTTGCTTAAAACAAATAACTTTTATTAAACCATGCTTAAATTGGTTCTATCACACAATATCTAGGGGAGCTTTTTAAAAAGACTTTACAGCAATGTAAGGTCTTTTTTGTTTTAAAGCGGTAGTGAAATCGGGACTTCAGGGTGATTCAGTAGATAAAAGCTAATTCTAGATTTTGCCAAGTTGCTAGGTTCGTTTATAAAAAAAAGGCACCCTATTCGGTACCCATCTAAAATCTCGAGGTACCCATTTTATATTCTGACTTGTCATGCCAATTGTTTAACTCTAAAAAACTGAAACATGAATCAAGAAAAAACTACAATTCTAATGGTGCCTCTTGCCAAAAACCCACCTCCTTTTTTTGAAGAATCCTATCCTGTCTTTACTATAATTTTACGCTAATAGTACATTAATTGTATATCTTTGAATTTCGATCACATGACTTATTATTTACAAATAGGTTCGGGAATAAATAAAGACACTTAATGCTGTTTGAACTTGCGGATTTTAATATCTTTTCTTTCGAATATACATCCAACACCTTTTGTTTATAGTTGCTTCGATTAAGTAAATAGTGTAAAAACGAACTAGAACTGACCT
Source organism: Flavobacterium sp. ZB4P23 (assembly GCF_003970375.1). Classification (NCBI taxonomy): domain Bacteria; kingdom Pseudomonadati; phylum Bacteroidota; class Flavobacteriia; order Flavobacteriales; family Flavobacteriaceae; genus Flavobacterium; species Flavobacterium sp. ZB4P23. The sequence goes on along the minus strand of NZ_RYDK01000004.1, from coordinate 27,263 downwards.
AAAAAAAACCAATACATAACCCTAAATTTAGATTTAATGAAGAAAATTCTTTTCCTCTCTCTCTTTTTTATACTGGCTTGTAAGCCAACTCAAAAAACAGTTATTCCGGCATGGGCCCCTTATGACGAAACCGAAGAACTAGCAAAAAATGCTACCAACGCATCAACAAGAATGCAATACAAATTGATCCAGTCAAAAATTCTGGATAAAAACACTATTTGGGAAAACATAACACAACAGATAGGTGCTTTTTCGGAGGACGATTATCAAAGACTAAAACCTTTAATCTTAGAACAAAACATTCCCACCATTCAATTCCATATTAAATCTGGCAGCCTTAGCTATGAAACACTGACACAGTGGTATTTATACAGAATTGTCAAATATGAAAATGATAAAGATAAGATGCTAAATGCAATTGTAGCTATTAACCCTGAAGCAGTTAATGAAGCACGAAAGAGAGACAAAAACAAATCCAATCACGACCATCCAATTTACGGCATACCAATACTTGTAAAAGACAATACAAACGTAAAGGGCATGCCTACCACCGCAGGAACACATTTGTTACGAAACAATACCGCTGCAGATGCATTTATAATTACCCAAATAAAAGATAAAGGTGCTATTGTTTTAGGTAAAACAAACTTAAGCGAATGGGCTAATTTCCTTTTCCTGACTGGTCCTAATGGCTATAGTGCAGTGGGAGGGCAAACGCTTAATCCCTATGGACGGAAAATATTTGACACTGGTGGTTCGAGCTCAGGAAGTGGTGCTGCGGTAGCCGCCAATTATGCAGCGGCAGCAGTGGGAACTGAAACTTCAGGTTCTATTCTTTCTCCTTCGTGGCAAAATTCAATTATTGGTCTAAAACCAACTACTGGTTTATTGAGCCGAACGGGTATTATTCCAATCTCAAGTACATTAGACACGCCTGGGCCAATGACAAAAAATGTTACTGATAGTGGAATCCTTCTTTCGGCTATGAGTGGAGAAGACAATAATGATCCTGCAACCAAGAACAATCCAAAAAACATAAAGTACCTCGATGATCTAAAGTCGGGAACGCTGCAAGGATTACGATTTGGTGCCATTAAAAACTTTTTAGGAGATTCAATTTATAAGCAGAGTATCAATACCATAATTAAGTTAGGTGGTATAGTCGTTGAATATGATCCAGAACCAATGAACTTCGACGGTTTTGGCACCATACTTAGTGCCGACATGAAAGTTGATCTTCCTAATTATTTGAATAAATATGCATCAAATGAACTTACTATCCGCTCTATTGCTGACATTATAGCGTACAATAAAAATGATTCGATACTAAAAATTCCCTACGGACAAGGACGTTTTGAACAAATGCTAGCCGAAAACACTACTGAAGCAGAATTACTGCAAATAAAGGCCAAAATCAAAAAAGAAGGAGTCAATTTTTTTGAAAAACCGATGGTAAAATACCAACTCGACGCTATCTTATCCATAAACAATAATAACGCCGGTCATGCCGCTGCGGCCAACTACCCTTGCCTTACTATTCCTATGGGCTACAAAACAACGGGAGAGCCATGGGGTCTTACATTTATAGCCAGACCGTATCATGAAGACAGCCTTTTAAAAATGGGATTTGCCTTTGAAAAAGCAACAAAAATTCGAAAATTACCGCAAGACTATAAATAGTTTTAAAAGATTAAAATTAAAAATACCCGCATCTATTAAATCACTTGTACGTTGGCTACAACTTTAATTTAAAGCAAGAAGATGCAAAGCAAAATTGATATTGAAAACCTAATACAGAATCCTGAAATTTCAATGAGATTACTTGAAAACATATAAAAAGTTAATCATCGAATAAATCACCCGAACAAGCCTCAATAGCTATCGGTAGAACCTTTTTAAAAAAGACTTTACAGCAATGTAAGGTCTTTTTTGTTTTAAATTCACAATGAAAGTAAGACCTCACCTAGTTCAAAGATAGAAATAGGAAAATTTGTTGATAACCATTTTAACTTGGTTACAAATCTGTGCTTCCATGCAACGCCGTTTAACAACTACAATTACTACTAAATTAATTCTTATATTTGATAAATAACTAGGTATGTGTTTTTCCAATATGCAGTGTTTAAAACTAAAAATGGCAAATCCTTATTGAAGTTTAAAATTTAATAACCACTAACCAATCTATTAAAACCTATGAACCAAACTTATTTTAAAAGAATTAACTTTAGTATCGTTCTTGTCTTTTTTATAACACTTTCCACTAGCTTAGGCTATGCTCAAAAAAAGAATGTAAAAAACAAAACAACTTCAAATTTTGTCTCAGATAGCGTATTTAATGCGCTTAAATGGAGAAATATCGGACCTTTTCGATCGGGAAGATCACTTGCGGTAGCAGGACATGCCAACCACCCTTTGACGTATTATTTTGGTGCAACAGGAGGTGGCGTTTGGAAAACAATTGATGGAGGAAATGAGTGGTTTCCTATTTCTGATAGTATTTTTAAATCATCTGCTGTAGGTGCAATTACAGTTGCCCCATCTGATGCAAATGTGGTATATGTAGGAATGGGCGAAGCAGATATGAGATCCAATATCTCTTTTGGTGACGGAATGTATAAATCTGTAAACGGCGGAAAAACTTGGTCAAAATCTGGCCTCGATAAAGCGGATGCAATCGCTAATATTGAAGTACACCCTTCTGATGCTAACATCGTTTTTGTTGCAGCAATGGGAAATCCTTTTAAATCTAATCCGGAACGCGGTGTTTACCGATCAAAAGATGGTGGAAAAACATGGCAATTAGTTCTTTCTAAAGATGAAAAAACGGGCGCCATGTGTGTTCGTATCGATCCTACCAATCCTAGAATTGTTTACGCAACGCTTTGGGAAGGGTATCGTAACGGTCATTCTATGTCATCAGGAGGAAAAGGATCTGGAATGTACAAATCTATTGATGGCGGTGATACTTGGAAATCGCTTAACGAAAAACCAGGAATGCCAATTGGAATCCTCGGAAAAATAGGAATCGCTGTGTCTCCAATAAATTCGAATCGCTTGTATGCTTTGATCGAAAATACAAAAGGCGGACTGTATCGATCTGACGATGCAGGCGAGCACTGGGAATTGATTAATGAAGATAAAAATCTTTGGCAAAGACCATGGTATTACATGAATTTACAAACCGATCCTAAAAACGAAAATGGATTAATTGTATTAAATGTAGATGCTTGGAAAACTAGCGATGGCGGTAAAAGCTTTAAAAAAATAAATGTCCGACACGGAGATACGCATGATGTATGGATTAATCCTTTAAACCCAGATAACTTTATAATTGGCGATGATGGCGGTGGCGAAGTTACCTTTAATGGTGGGGAAACCTTCACGGAATTAGACACACCAACCGCTCAATTTTATCATGTATCAGTAGACAATGAATTCCCGTATAATATCTACGGAGCTCAACAGGACAATTCTTCCATTCGGATTGCTTCTAGAACTAGTGGCAATAGTATAGGTCCTGAATCTTGGTACGCCGTTGCGGGTGGCGAAGCAGGATACATCGAGGCAGATCCAACGAATGCTGACATTACATACGGTGGCGAGTACGACGGTCAATTGAGTTCTTACAACAAAAAAACAGGCCAAGGAAAAGATATCTCTCCGTATCCAGAATCGAATATTGGGGCTCCTTCTAGTGCTAAAAAATACCGTTTTCAATGGACGTACCCAATTGTTTTTTCGCCTCACAACCCAAAAAGAATGTATGTTACCTCTCAGGTAGTACACGTGACGGAAGATCAAGGTCATTCATTTGAAATTATAAGTCCTGATTTATCCCGAAATGATCCAAAAACTACAGGAGAAACGGGCGGACCAATAACTAAGGATCAAACAGGAGCGGAAGTATACGCTACCATATTCACCCTCTCAGAATCACCGCTAGAAAAAGGGGTAATTTGGACCGGATCTGATGACGGTTTAGTACATATCACTAAAAACAATGGAGCAAAATGGGAGAATATCTCATTACCAACAACAGTATTGCCTGACTTTTCTTTGATTAGTATGATTCACACTTCAGAACACGAAAAAGGAAAAGCATATTTAACAGCCAATAAATACATGTACGGCGATCGTACACCGTATATGTTCAAAACGGTTGATTATGGAAAAAGTTGGACTAAAATAACCAATGGAATTCCATCTGATGAATATTGCAGAGTATTGCGTGAAGATCCTAACAAACCTGGATTACTGTTTGCTGGAACTGAGCGAGGCGTTTATGTTTCTTTCAACGATGGAGATTCTTGGCAAAAACTAAACTTGAATTTACCGGTTACTCCTATTAGAGATTTACAAATTCAAAAAAGAGAAAAGGATTTAATCGTTGCAACCCACGGCCGATCTTTTTGGGTATTAGATGATATTACACCGCTTTATGAAATAAAAGACAAAACAGTAAAAGGAGACAAACACCTTTTCAAACCGCGTCCTGCTTATAGAATGCAAGGCGGACAAAGCGATGACATGAGTTCAGGAACTAATGCCCCAAATGGAGTAATTGTACGTTACTTTTTCAAAAAGAAACCTTCAACTGAGATAAGATTACAGTTTCTAACACTCAAAGGAGATACGATAAATACCTACTCTTCAACCAAAGACATGAAGGGTGAACCCATGAAAATTTCCAAGGAATTTTATCAAGATCCAAAAAAAGAGCAAGCGGGTTTCATCACCGCAAAAGCAGGTATGAATTCATTTGTATGGAACATGCGCTATCCAAATGCAACTGCAGTTGACGGAACTAATGTAATGTGGGCAGGATCTGGTATTGGCGCAAAAGTAGTACCGGGATCTTATATTGTTCGGTTAATTGAAGACAAAACCATTATTGCAGAGTCAGCTGTTGAAATCAAACTTGATCCTCGAATGACCACGAGTGATGCTGATTTAAAAGAGCAATTTGACTTGCACCAAAAAGTAAATAAAAAAGTCAATGAAGCTCATCTCGCGATTAACCAACTGCGAAAAATACGCACGCAAATTAATGGATACATAGCAACTGTAAAAGATACTGTGGCAGTCAATCAAATGAAAAAAATGACGAAATCGACTCTGGAAAATTTGGATAAAATTGAGTCATCATTAATGCAGCCAAAAGCTAAAGCACCACAAGATGTGTTAGCTTTCCCAATTCAATTGAACGATAAAATGGCTGGATTAGGATCCAATATTTCGTCATCGGAATCAAAACCAACCCGAAATGCTTATGTTGTTTATGAAGATTTAGCTATGAAAATAGATGCCGAACTCCAGAAAATAAAAGATATCGTGGATAACGATGTCAAGAAATTTAATGCTTTTGTAATGAAACAGCAAATTCCTGCCATTATTTTAGATAAGGAAATAAAATAATTAGATCGTATCAATCTTGTCAAATGGAGCGCAGTCGAGATTTAACTGCTAATCTGTCCCGAGGGGCGAGCCCAAGAGAGGAGCTTTTTAAAAAGACTTTACAGCAATGTAAGGTCTTTTTTGTTTTAAGGCTTTAGTGAAAGCCGGGCTTCATGGTGATTAATGAGAAAAACTATCTTGTTTTGCAAAAACCGTTCTGTTTCAAAAACAGCAGTCATTCTCCTTTTAAAATTTGAGATAAATAGTGATCCTATTCTATTTTTAATTTAGATATTTACATTTAAAATTAATCAGATGATACGAAGACAGTTTATTGGTTCGGCGGCTTTAGTAGGTATTGCAGCTGCTTTTGGATTCACAAAACACTCCAATGAAAAAAATTTAATACACCATGTGTTTTTTTGGTTAAAGAACCCCCAATCGGAAGAAGATAAACAGCAATTGATTTCCGGCTTGAAAACTTTAGCAGCAATTCCAACGGTTCGCCAATTTCATTTGGGTATATTAGCTTCTACGGAAAAACGGGAAGTAGTAGACACTTCTTGGGACGTTTCAGAGCTGTTATTTTTTGATGATGAAGCGGGTCAAAAAATATATCAGGACCACCCTATTCATCAGGATTTTGTAAAAAACTGTTCCCATCTTTGGGAGAAAGTTTTGGTTTATGATGCAATAGACTTATAGGCCTTGAATCTTGAGATATTAGATCAAATACTTTTACCATAATTAAGAGATTCTAAACAAAAATTAATGAATTCTTATTTTTTTCAGCCATTACAATTTTCTACTTTACCATTTTTGCAATAATCTTTTTTGCTTGATTTGAATTACCCCAGCTTGCGATTTCGTGCAAAACAGGCATTAAGCTTTTCACTTTAGCAAATGAAAATGTAATTCCAGATTTAGATATTGGAAATTATTTGAATAACATTCGTCGGGAAAAATTATTTATTGTTGAGCAAAAACTTGTTGATGGCAAAATTTTTGAAATAGAAAGATCATATTATTTAGCAGAAGTAGAAATTGGAAATAAAGTATCTATAAACAATGAGGTTATTAAAGACGGCTCATATCAAATAAGCAACGAAAAAAAAATATATGAAGTCAAAAACAATACAATAATACAGATTTTTACAGTTAACATTTACAAAACTTCTTCTGAAACAGAAATTACAGTACATCAAAAAAATTACTGGGAGATATCAAAAGGTGATAGCGTTTTTATAAACTCTGAAATTGCAGAAAGTCAATCATTAAAACTTACGAAAGGGAGGATTTTATTAATTCATGATGGTAAAATTAACCAAATTAAATGGAAAACAATTTTTCATAATTTACTGTATTTATATCTGCATTAAATTCTCACTAAGTTTCAGAGTAAATTGGGCATTTAATCGCAATAATACTTATGTCATGGGGTGATTATGTTTTTAAAGTTTCAATATAAAAACATGGGACAAATATTAAATGCCAACTGTAGAATTTGCAATTTTGAAATTGATTTTAAATATGGTGGCGGTCAGTTTAATTACCATGAAAACCGCCCTGTTTCTGCTATAAATAAAGAAACTGGACAATTTGAAACCGTGAACTATTATTTCACTTCCTTAATTGCACTGCTCTCTATCCAGCCTTCGGTTCCATCCGTTAGTTGCACTTTTTTCCATTTTTCGATGACTTCCTTCACATAAACTTTAGTTCCTTCATGCAGCACAAAAATAGATTTACCGCCATTTCTGGGTTCGCTTTTCACATTCGCCATTTCGGCAAAAACAATGGCTGGTTTTTCGGTATCAAAATGACTTTTCTCAATAATAGCTGCGACCAGCGTCATTAGTAAAAGAAAAACAGCCAGAAACATTCCAAAAAAGAAAATCCGTTTAGGAAGTGTTCTTTGTAAAAAATAGTACCCGATAAAAAACAACAAAAAAGCGGCAGCCAATCCTACAGAAACCCATTCCCAGGTATTATAATGATAAATTCCCGTGAAATCACGAACTAATTTTGCAAAACCTACTTTTGGGATTACTTTAATTTCATCAATTGTTCTTTTTTGAGCGAATTTCAGGTTGTTTATACTTCCTTGATCGTTTGGATTGAGCACTAATGCTTTTTCATAATTGTAGATCGAAGGCGCAACCTGATTCAATTTATAATAGGCATTTCCTAAATTAAAATACAATTCCGAAGAGTGCTGCTGGGTTTTCAAAACACTTTCATAGGCAGCCACGGCTTCAGTGTACTTTGCCTTTTCATAATACGCATTCCCTTTTTCAAAGCCGTTTTGGGCAAAGAAAAACTGAGTTGAAAGTAAAAGTATGTATAGTATATTTTTCATCATTATCTTTTTTTGCAACGAGGGCACAAAGGCTCAAAGTGTATTTACTCAAAAATTAATTTTAGTACTTTTATTAAGCAATCTGTTTTTCCAACGCAGCGATGATATAAACTGCTTTATCAAAATCCTGTTGTATTGTAACACTGGATGAAGGTGCATAACGAGCCACTTCACAATTTTCAGTAAGCGCAATAAAATCGTTTACAGCTTCTGGTTTTGCATTTCGGGACAACAATAATTCCTGAATATTATTCTTGCTCATTTCAGAGGTTTCAATGTGTAATTTTGCCTTCAGGAAATTATGCATCGCTTTCTCCAGTGCAATGTAAAACAGTTCTTTGTTATTGATTTGTTTCTTGGCCACTGATAAATATTTCTTGGCCAGTCTATTATTCATTCGGATTCTGTTTCCGGAAATATCGCCATCCATAGCTTCCTTTTTCTTTTTGAATAACACAATTATTGGAACCAATAAAAAAGGCAGTACTAACAATCCAATAAACAAATTCGATCCAAAGAAATCCTCTTTATCAATGGTAACCAGATTGGTTTTTGACTTGATCGTTTTAAATTCTTCAACCGCTGCAATTTTATTTTTATTTCCAGCTGTAGCAGAAGAATCTGCCGGAGAAGGGCCATCAAGAATATGGATCATAATCTCTGGAGAACGGAGTGTTTTATACGTACGGGAATCCAGATCAAAATAAGAAAACAGCATTGGTTTTACCGGATAATTTCCTCTGTATTGCGGAATTATAGTATAACTGTCTGACATTTTTCCGCTCATACCGGAAAGTGGTGTACTGATGTCTTCGCTGTGAACGGCATCATACATTTCCAGCGCATTTGGCACAACTGGTTTTGGCAAACTGAACAATTTTAGATTCCCTTTTCCGGTTACGCTGACAACAAGATCCAGACTTTCTCCGTTTTTTAAATCGGTTTTAGACGGTGTGACTTTGAAGTCGAAACTTCCAACCGCTCCGGTAAAATTTTCTGGTTTTCCAGACTCGGGTAGTGGTTTAACGGTAATGGTTTTGGCTCCGGCCGAAACTCTTTGGGTCGTTTCCGTTAGTACCATTCGACCAAACATATCCCTTTGGTTCGTTGGTAACTGCACATCAACTGCTAATGATAGGGGCTCGATCTTAAGTTTTCCTGATTTTTGCGGATATAGCACTACTTTTTTTAGCACGATATAGCGATAATTTTGGCCTTTAAACATCCCCTCTTCGGCAGCAAGCTGTTTTATTTCAATATTTTGACTCCAAAAATCATTGTATTTTGGCTTGGTCAGTTCTCCTAAATTTGAGATGCCAATATTTGCAAAATACAATTTGTACACGACCGTAATGGGTTCGTTGATGTACGGATTTGTTTTAGACACATCGGCAACAAGATATAAGTTTTCATCCGCAGACACTTGTGAATCGTTTGGATCTCTGGGTTGTTGCGTAGCCTCAGTAACATTTATTTTTACTGGTGCTGTCTTATAAATTTGACCATTAAACTCTATGGCTGCCTGCTTGATAACCAAGGTTCCTTTTTGATTTGGCAAAAGAATATATGAATAGACTTTCTCAAAAGAACTTCTCCCGTTTACCCAGGACTGACTTACTTGCTGGCTGGGCCCGGCAACAATTCTAAATCCTTCAAATGAAGGCTTCACAAAATTATCCCCATCTACATTCATCATAAAATCAATACGCAACCTCTCATTTAAGCCCAACGTACTTTTGCTGACTTTGGCCTCAAACTGAACCTGAGCATTAAGGGAGCTGCACACCAATAAAACGATTGCTGCTATATATTTTTTCATTTTCAAACTGTCTAATTGAATTACCAATCCTTCTCCGTTTTAACTGGTTTTCCTTTTACTTTCTGGGCATTCACCTTATCCTGAACCTTCTTTTCTTCTCTATTTACAGCATCTAGTAAATTTTCCAGACGTTGTTTGGAGATACCTCCAGGTGCTGGTTTTGGCTCCCCATTTTCATTGGGTTTTGGCTCATTTTTATCTTTGTCCTGATCGCCTTTATCGTCTTTTTTATCGTCCTCTTTTTTGTCTTTCTTCTCGTCCTTTTTATCGTCTTTCTTGTCTTTATCTTTATCTTTCTTGTCGTCTTTTTTCTTGTCATCCTTTGGCGGATTGTCTTTCAGCATTTTTTTGGCCAAAGCAAAATTATAACGGGTTTCCTCATCGGTTGGGTCATTTCGCAAGGCGTTTTTATACGCTTCTACCGCCTGAGTATAATCCTTTTCATTCATGAATACGTTTCCCAAATTATGCAGGGCTCTGTGTTTTTGAGGTCTCGTTTTTGAATTTTTAAATGCTTTGGCGTACGCAAATTTGGCTTCTCCAGACTGCTTTTGCTTGTAAATACTATTTCCAAGATTGAAGGACGCAGCGGTACTATTAGGGAATTTTGAATCCGAAATTCTGTAATTAGCCTCTGCCTCTGCGAATTTGTTTTCCGCATATTCTGCATTTGCTTTAGGCAAAATTCGGTCTTTTTGTTGTGCGTACAAACCGGCCGTTCCGCAGAAAGCAATCATTAAAAAAGCAATTATGATAATTTTAAATCTTTTCATTTATTGTATCTATAAATCCAGAAGGCTAAGAACCTTTAGGAAATAATTATTTATTTTCGTTAAATAAATTCAATTTCTTAACCCAGCTTGTTTTTCTCTCCAACAGAAAGACATCCACAAATAACAGCAAGAAGGCAAAGCCCAAAAACCATTGAAATTGCGATTGAAAATCCGCCATTTCCGTCGCTTCAAATTCGGTTTTTTGAATATTATTCAATGCATTTTTTACATATTCAAGCACTTCTTTGGTATTATTTCCGTTTACATAACCCCCTTTTGTGGCTTTAGCAATCGCTGTCAGACTTTCTGGAACCAACTTCGTTATAACCACTTGGTTGTTATTGTCTTTCTTGAAACCTTCAATAATTCCATTTCTTTTCAATGGGATTGTACCTCCTTTTTCAGTTCCAACACCAATTGTAATAATTTTAATTCCCAACTTATTGGCTTCTTCAGCCGCTTCTTCAGCACCTTCATTATGGTCTTCACCATCCGAAATCATGATCAATAACTTACTCGTTTTTTTATCATCAAAATAGGTTGACGATAATTTGATTGCCTCGTTGAACGATGTTCCTACGGAGGAAACCATATCAGTATTCATGCTTTGCAAAAACATTTTTGCAACGCTGTAATCCGTAGTGATGGGCAATACCGGAAAAGCACTTCCGGCATACGCCACAATACCTATTCTATCGCTTCCTAGCTGGTTGATGATTTGTGAGACAATTTGCTTGCTTTTGTCCAATCGATTGGGCGCAACATCTTCGGCCAGCATACTTTTAGAAACATCCATTGCAAAAACAATGTCAATCCCTTCCCGTTTTACGGTTTCCATCTTGGTGCCAATCTTTGGGTTTACCAAAGCAAAAATCAGCCCAAGAAAAGCTAAAATCAGCACGACTATTTTTAATACTGGCTTAAAAACGGAACTTTCCGGACTTAATTTTTTTACCATTTCTAAATCTCCAAACTCGCGCTGTTTCTTTCTTTTCCAATATAAATTAGCCAGAAAAACCAGCACTAAAAGAGGCAGTATAAAAAGAAGGTATAAATATTTTTTTTCGTCTAATTCCATTTTTAATTTTAGATTTATGAATTTTGATCTTAGATTTTTACCCTAAATCAAAAATTCTAAACTTGGTCATTCTAATTCCAATATTCCAGTTCGTGCTCCCTTCCCTTCGGGGAGGGCTGGGGTGGGGATTTTATATAAAGCTTTTAAAAACTGTATTCCTTAGTCCTACTTCCAGCAACAACAAAAAACCGGCAAACCATATAAAAGGCCTGAATTTTTCATCGTAATCATAGAATTTTAATTCTTCTATTTCTGTAGTTTCCAGTTTATTGATGGAGGCATAAATTTCGGCCAGCTTGCTATTGCTGGTGGCTCTAAAATATTTTCCGTCCGTTTTTCTGGCAATACTTTTCATTAATTGTTCGTCGATTTCCACTTTCATCATTTGGAATAAAAACGTTCCATTAGGTGCTATTTTATAGGGAAACATGGCCATTCCGTTAGTTCCAATTCCTACTGTGTATACTTTTATTCCATATTGCTTGGCGATGTCTGAGGCTGTTTCCGGCTCAATGAACCCAGCATTATTCACACCATCTGTCAAAAGAATAATGACTTTACTTTTGGCTTTACTGTCTTTTAATCGGTTTACGGCAGTGGCTAATCCCATCCCGATTCCGGTTCCGTCCTGCAAAACAGTATCGTATTTTATAGTGCTAATCGCATTTAGGATTACTGCTTTATCGCTGGTCACCGGTGTTTTTGTGTACGCTTCCGAGGCATACACCACTAATCCTATTCTGTCATTTGGTCGTTCTTCAACAAAATCAGCTGCGACTCTTTTCAATGCTTCCATTCGGTTTGGTTTCAAATCTTTGGCCAGCATACTTCCAGAAACATCTATTGCCATAACAATATCAATTCCTTTAGTTGTTTTTGTTCTACTGCTTACATCCACCGTTCTTGGCCTGGCCATGGCAACAATTAAAGAACACAATGCCAAAACCCGGAATACATTCAACAGTGGCTTTAACTTTGTCAAATACGACTCTGCGCCTTTAAATCCTGCTATAGAACTAATTTTTAATGTTGCGATCTGTTCGTTTTTTGTCCAAAGCAACCAGGCAATCACAACTGGAATCAGTAGAAACAGCCAAAAAAATTCTGGGTTCAAAAAAGTTATTTTATCCATTATTTACTTGCTTGTTTTAATTCGACCGAGTTCAAAACTCGTTCTGAGATTTCATTGCCATAGGTATCTCCTTCTTCATGAAAAAGTAAAATTTGTTGTAATCCACCTTCCTGACTGAACAATACTGCTTCATAGTACATTTTTACACCTGTCGCATCACCGCCATCAACTTGGGAAAAAGTGCCGTAGGCTTTAATCCCTTTGACCCCTTCTTTGGTTTCAAATTCTTCTTGTTTAACAATCATATTTTGAGCTCCTTGGGATTCTAATGATTGCAATATCCCGTCCATCGATTTAGCCAAATCAATTTGCGTTTCTGCTTTGAATTTTAACGTAGAAACCATCACATAAAAACGATCTAAAACACTACCATACACAAACGATTGCATCTCTTTAATCAATGCCATTCCATTTTTAGGAAGCGTTTTAGTCAGATCTATTCTCTTGAGTACTTTTGGTGTTTCTATGATAATTCCTGGATTTCCATATTCACTTTTTACCCATTCGCCTTCTAATAATTCTTTTGTAGGATGACCAATGATATTGTCTTTCACATAACTAAACCCTTTGGTAGCAATAAAAAAAGTGGTGGTCGCTGCCAATAAAAAAAGTACAATAGCGCTGGCCGTAAGAATCCGTTTATTTCTTTGTTTGCGCAACTGAATTTGAATTTGTTTTTGTCTTTGTGCTTCATTCAACAGTATCTCTTCTGCTTCTGGAACTTCCAGCGGAATGGAGCTGTCCAGGGTTAAAATTGCTTTTTGAATTTTATTTCGGTCTTCGGTTATTTCAAAATCCAATGGTTTCGATTTGGCAAATTTCACTAAATCGGCTTGTTTCAAAACACGCTCCAGATTATCGATAATTTCCTTCGAAAGCGTCATTTTCTTTTTGACAGAAGCCGCTCTAAGTCCAAGAATCAGCTCTGATGTAGTACTTTCCATAGCTGGAATTTCTATGGCTTCTTCAATATAATTTCGGGCAATATCAGTCAATTCACTGTAATAGGCCTTGACTTCTCCTTTTTGCCAAAGTTCTTTTTTCTCCAAAGAATCCAGCAAACTAGTCGCTCTTTCTATAGGCGTTTTATAAATTTCTTTGTGTAGTTTTTTCTCTTGTCGTTTTTTAATAAACCAATAAATACACGCTCCTATACCACCAATCAAAGCAACAATCAGCAGGTATTTCCACCAATCCCCAATTGAATTATCCGCAGGAGCAATGTCCTTGATGTCGTACATTTTTTGTTTCAAAGTATCCACTTGAACATTCGCTACCTCAACCAAAAGCGAATCCGTAAAAAACGGTTTGCTGTTGATAAAAATCTTGATACTTGGAACCACATATCTGCCAGAATCAAATTGGGTCAACCCGTATTTCTTGATTAATTCATAACGGCCATCCATTTTGACCGTATCAATAGGATACGACTGAATCACCTCTAAAGCGCCAAGGTTTTTTAAGTTTGGAAAAATGACCTTAGACGAAGTATCAACAGTAGTTTTTATGGATAATTTAAATTCGGCACCAATTTTATTTTTAATTGTATCAATACTTGTGACTACTTGCTTTTGTTGTGCAAAAACAGCCGTAGAAAGCAGCAATAGTAGGTATAATTGTTTTTTCATCTTTTATTATTGAACCCTTATCTCGATTTAAAATAACTCAGCAATTTAGTCACATAACTTTCATCAACTCTTGTGTTTACCACACCTGAACCTGATTTACTGAATGTTTCTTTAAAATAGGTTACTTTATTATGGTACTGTTTTTCATAATTCATTCGCACTGCTTTCGAGCTGGTATTTATCAATTCAATTGCTCCGGTTTCGGCATCAAGCATAGAAACCATCCCTAAATTCGGCATTTTTTCTTCCCGAATGTCGTACACGCGAATCCCAGTTATATCGTGTTTTTTAGAGGCTATTTTTAATGTATGTTCATACTCTTCCGACATGAAATCAGAAATTACAAACACAATAGCTTTCTTTTTCTGGGTTCCCGATAAAAATTTTAAGGCTTGGGCAAGATCTGTTTTACGGCTTTTGGGCTGAAATTCGATCAATTCCCTGATGATGCGCAATACATGCGATCTTCCCTTTTTTGGCGGAATATACAATTCGATTGCGTCAGAAAACAAAATTAAACCTATTTTATCATTGTTTTGTGTGGCTGAAAAAGCCATTGTTGCCGCAATCTCCGTAACAATATCTTTCTTGAATTGATTTTTCGAACCAAAACTTTCTGATCCTGATATATCCACCATCAACATCATGGTCAATTCCCGTTCTTCCTCAAACACTTTTACGTGCGCTTCATTGTATCGCGCCGTAACATTCCAATCAATAGCACGAATATCATCTCCAAACTGGTATTGACGCACCTCGCTGAACGTCATTCCGCGCCCTTTAAAAGATGTGTGGTATTCCCCCGAAAAGATGTGATCGCTCAATCTTCGGGTTTTGATTTCTATTTTTCGTACTTTTTTTAAGAGGTCTTTTGTATCCATTTCTTTGGTAATTAGTGAGAAGTGAGTGGTGAGTAGCAACCAAAAAAGGCTAATTACTATTCACTTTTTACTATTCACTTTTATGGTACTTCTATTTCGTTTACAATTTTGTTAATAATATCAACCGAAGTAATGTTTTCGGCTTCTGCTTCGTAGGTAACACCAATTCTATGACGCAATACATCATGCACTACCGCCCGAACATCTTCTGGAATTACATAACCGCGACGTTTGACAAAAGCGTAACATTTTGCAGCATTTGCTAAATTGATGCTTCCTCGAGGAGATGCTCCAAAACTGATTAACGGTTTCAAATCAGCCAATTTGTATTTCTCCGGGTACCGTGTGGCAAAAACGATATCCAGAATGTATTTCTCTATTTTTTCATCCATGTATACTTCCCGAACGGCTTCCTGTGCGCGCAAGATTTGCTCTACTGAAACTACTGGATTAACTTTTTCATAACTCCCTTTCAGGTTCTGGCGAACAATCAAACGTTCGTCTTCCATTTTTGGGTAATCAATAACCGTTTTCAACATAAAACGATCCACCTGGGCTTCAGGCAATTGGTACGTTCCTTCTTGTTCAATAGGATTTTGAGTAGCCAAAACCAAGAATGGACGGTCTAGTTTGAAAGTAGTGTCTCCAATAGTTACTTGCTTTTCCTGCATGGCTTCCAGTAAGGCGGATTGTACTTTGGCAGGTGCACGATTTATCTCATCCGCAAGGACGAAATTAGCAAAAATTGGTCCTTTTTTTATCGAAAACTCATTTTGCTTAATATTGTAAATCATTGTTCCCACAACATCCGCAGGCAATAAATCCGGCGTAAATTGTATTCTGCTGAAAGAGCCATGTACCGCTTGTGAAAGCGTATTGATCGCTAATGTTTTTGCTAATCCGGGAACTCCTTCTAATAAAATATGACCCTGACCCAAAAGTCCAATCAACAAACGCTCCACCATGTGCTTTTGACCTACAATAACCTTGTTCATTTCCATTGTGAGAAGGTCTATAAAAGCACTCTCTCTTTCAATTTTTTCATTGATTGCTCTGATGTCTAAAGCCGCTGTATTTTCTTCCATTTTATTATTTTTAAAACCTTGAATTTAATGCCGTCGTTTTGAAGGTGCAAATTGAATTTTTTTTTAGAAGTAAGATGTTAAAAAATGGTTAAAACTTCGACAAAAGACTTAATTTTAAGGCCGAATTATGATACAATTTTTATATTTTTAAGAACTTTGAAAAATATATTTCGAATTTGAAGATTTACGCATTTTAATAAAAAATAAAAAACATGAATAAAACTAAATTATCACCCATTGTAGCAGGCGTCATGAACTGGGGGATTTGGGATAAAAATCTCAATACCAAAGAAATGGAAAACATGATTAATGTGTGTTTAGAAAATAAAATCACCACTTTTGACCATGCTGATATCTACGGGGATTACACCACCGAGTCTGATTTTGGAAAAGCATTTGCAGCCAGCAGTATTGACCGGGAAAAAATGCAATTGATATCCAAATGCGGAATCCAAATGGTGACCGAAAACCGGAACAATACGATCAAACATTATGAATATTCAAAAGAGTACATCATCTGGTCCGTTGAAAACTCCTTAAAAAACCTGCATACCGATTATTTAGACGTGCTTTTACTACACAGACCCAGTCCTTTGATGCAGCCGGATGAAATTGCCGAAGCCGTTTTGAAGCTAAAATCAGAAGGGAAGATCATCGATTTTGGAGTTTCTAATTTCACTTCTACACAAACCGAATTAATTGGTCAAAAAACAGAAGTCTTGTACAATCAAGTCCAATTTTCGGCCACTAATTTCGAACCTATGGTGGATGGAAGTTTTGATTATATGCAGGCCAATAACATTCGGCCTATGTCTTGGAATCCACTTGGATCTGTTTTCAGAAAAGATATTCCGCAAACCCATCGCTTAAAAAAATTATTGGCGACCTTAGTTTCAAAATACCATTTAGGCTCCGACTCGATTTTGCTGTCCTGGATTTTAAAACACCCTGCTCAAGTAATTCCTATTGCCGGAACGGTAAATGTAGCCCGAATCCAATCCTTGATGAAAGCCGTTGAATTAGAATTAGACAAAGAAGATTGGTTTGCTATTTGGGCAGCAAGTATGGGAACAAATGTAGCCTAGAATCCCTATTCAACTCAACAACTTTAGAATCAAAAAAGAAAAAAATTTCATGACTAAAACAGCCTTAGTGACCGGAGCCACCAGCGGAATTGGTAAAGCAACAGCACAAATATTAGCTAAAAATAACTATCAGATTATTCTTTGCGGACGCCGTGAGGACCGATTGACTGAACTCAAAAAGGAGCTTTCAGCATTTACCAAAGTGCATACGTTGTCTTTTGACGTTCGAGATAAAAAAGCGGTTTTCGAAAGCATCAATTCTATTCCGGAAGTCTTTGCTACAATTGATGTTTTGATTAATAATGCCGGAAATGCACATGGTTTAGACCCCATTCAAAAAGGAGATTTAGACGACTGGGATGCCATGATTGACATCAATGTAAAAGGACTTTTGTATGTCTCAAAAGCCATAATCCCACAAATGATCGAACGAAAATCAGGTCATATTATCAACATTGGGTCCATAGCCGGAAAAGAAGTATATCCAAACGGAAACGTCTATTGTGCTTCCAAACATGCTGTTGATGCCTTAAACCAAGCTATGCGAATGGACTTGAATCCTTATGGAATCCGGGTGGGAGCCATTCATCCCGGTGCCGTGGAAACAGAATTCAGTGAAGTGCGTTTCAAAGGCGATACAGACAGAGCCGCCAATGTATACAAAGGTTTTGAGCCATTACATCCTGAAGACATTGCTGACATTATTCACTTTGTAGTTTCCAGACCGTACCATGTAAATATTGCCGATTTGATGGTGTTGCCAACCGCACAAGCCGCTGCTACTATTTTAAAAAGGAATTGATTATCCCCATTATTTATTATAAAACACTACAATACATCGAGTTATCATTATATTTATAAAAGGGAATAAACAAAAAATGCAACAGGTAAAAATGCAACCGCTAATTCGCAGATTTTCTAATTAATTTTAAAATCTGCGAATTAGCGGTAGTTTATTAAAATATTCTGATAGAAAAGGATCAAAATAGGATCAACAAATATGTCTTTACAACACTGAAAAAAAAAATACATAATAAACAGTACCAATGATCAACAAACGCATTCTTATTAAAAACCTGCTTGCTCACAATGATGAAAGTAGTTTTTATGACAAAAAGCGCCAGTTAAATTTGCATACACGGGAAGGAAAAGCCAAGTTTCTCAAACACATTTGCGCGCTGTCCAATTCAAACCCTATGAATAACTCCTATATTGTAGTGGGGGTTGAAGACCAAGACAATACTATTGTGGGGGATGATTTTTTTGATGACAGTCGGATTCAGAATTTAGTGAATGCCTATCTGGAGAATCCACCCAAAATTCAATATGAAAATATACCTTTTCCAAATCTACCAAAGGACAAGGTTATCGGACTGGTAACAATCAAGCCAAAAAGCAACACCTCCTATTTCAAAAAAGGAATTCACACGATTCCTGCCAACAGTATTTTTATCCGAAGAGGCAGCAACACGACACCGGTTGAAGGCGAAATTGAAAAGAATTATCAGAATACGGAAACCGTAATTGGCATTGAAAACAACTCCCGAAACAGCATTGAATACACACTTGATGGCGTGATTGATTTTATGAATTTACGCCACAAAGACATGTCGCCAAAGTATAAAGTATTCAAGGAGTTATTTGTGATTTGCTGGGCAGGAATTGCAAAAAAATCCCGTGATAAAACGTATTTATCCCGCGTGGATATTGAATTGATCAACGAACAAATCAAGCTGTTTTATTCGGCTCAGGATGTGGTCGAAATCACTTTTGACGAAGATACTTTTACCATTATTGAGTATGTTCCTTTGGGTCTGAATGATAAAACGAGTTATTATCCTTTAGAAAAACAAACGATTCATTTTCACGACAATGGCTATTATAAAATTGAGAGAGAGATGCTTTTTCAACCACCGGAATTCAACAAGAAAATGCTGTTCCATATTTATAATGCCAATATTACTTTGCTGAACAAACTCCAAAAAGGACTTTCATTAAGCAAACGAGAAGAAAAAGATTTAGAGAATTTACCCTCAACATTTATGATTTGCTACCTCAACGGTTTTGAAGAAGCCAAACAAAAGCTAATAGATGCCAAAGTACTGTTGAAACCTTTCAACCACGTGTATTTATCGTTTAAGGAAGCGTTGCGAATTTTGAGAAAGATGAAATATGATGTGCAGTAATTTTTTGTTGATTTATTTATTTTTAAAATGTCCTGAAAAGTAAAATAAGCCCGTAAAGCAGTGATATTTTAAGTTTTACTTTAAAATGAGATTTGAGGAATTTAGCCCTGTTATTTGCTATAAAAATCAGAATTTTTAAAAAAGAGCTCCTTTAACTTTAGTTAAAAAAATAAGTTAAAAAGTAGTACTTCACCACTCTTTTACTTAATTTTATACCTTGAAAGACAGCTCGTATTTCTTGCTGTTTTTAGACTAATAAATGAACAACCCGTACATGAGAACACTTGTTATAGGCGATATCCACGGTGGTTTGCGAGCATTGCACCAAATTATGGAAAGAGCCAATGTTAC
Source organism: Flavobacterium sp. ZB4P23 (assembly GCF_003970375.1). Classification (NCBI taxonomy): domain Bacteria; kingdom Pseudomonadati; phylum Bacteroidota; class Flavobacteriia; order Flavobacteriales; family Flavobacteriaceae; genus Flavobacterium; species Flavobacterium sp. ZB4P23. The sequence goes on along the minus strand of NZ_RYDK01000004.1, from coordinate 7,492 downwards.
TAAAAACGACACCCTGATTTTTCTGGGAGATTACGTCGATGGCTGGAGTCAATCGCCTCAAGTACTAGATTTTATCATTGCTCTGAAAACCAAACAAAACTGCATCTGCATCCGTGGGAACCATGATGATTTATTGCTGGAATGGCTCGGCGAAAGCAAAGACAATCTGCTTTGGCACAAACATGGTGGAGAAGCAACTGTTTTAGCCTACGAAACGGTTGGCTTAGAAACCAAGAAAAAACACATTGAATTCCTGAAATCATTAGAAAATTTTCATCTGGACGAGCAACAACGGCTTTTTGTCCATGCCGGTTTTACGAATATGAATGGTGTTGACTTTGAATATTTTCCCGGGCTTTTCTATTGGGACAGAACCTTATGGGAAACGGCCTTGGCATTAGACACGACAATGAAAACCGACCATGCGTTTTACCCAAAACGCTTTACTTTATATAATGAAATCTATATTGGTCACACGCCTGTCACCCGAATAGGTGAAATGACTCCCGTTCAAAAGGCAAATGTTTGGAATGTAGATACCGGAGCAGCCTTCAAAGGACCATTGACTATTATGGATGTTGACACCAAGGAGTTTTGGCAAAGTGAACCTTTGAACCAATTGTATTTTGACGAAAAAGGAAGAAATTAGATGTCCTATTTTTTTAAACCTGTGTTTAAAAGTGATCTATTACTGCCACATTAACACTTGCACAAGCTTTAAAAAACAAAAAAAAATCGTCTAAGTCAAATATATTTGTCTGGGCACTTTGGATTTTATTATTGCTGTAGAAAAGGGTTTGTTTTTTTCGATGTGTATGACGGGTTAGATTACATCACAAAGATTATTGTGCGTGTTTTTTAATAAGTTTACAAGGAATTTGTAATACTAAAAAAGGCAATTTGAAATATTCAAATTGCCTTTTTTAGTTAATTCTATTTTGGGGTTACAAATCAAATTTTATTCCTTGTGCCAATGGCAATTGGGTTCCGTAATTGATAGTATTAGTTTGTCTTCTCATGTAGGCTTTCCATGCATCAGAACCCGATTCACGGCCGCCGCCAGTTTCTTTTTCCCCTCCAAAAGCACCACCAATTTCAGCTCCTGAAGTACCAATATTTACGTTGGCAATTCCACAATCGGAACCCGATTGAGAAAGGAACAATTCCATTTCTCTCATGCTGTTTGTAAAAATAGAAGAAGAAAGTCCTTGTGGAACTCCGTTTTGCAACGCAATCGCTTCTTCAATCGTGCTGTATTTCATTACATATAAAATAGGAGCAAAAGTTTCTGTTTGCACAATGTTAAAATGGTTTTCAGCTTCAATGATACATGGTCTTACATAACAACCACTTTCATATCCTTCGCCTTCAACCAAACCACCTTCAACAATAATTTTTCCACCTTCTTTTTTAGCGCTTTCAATCGCATTCAAATATTCCTGAACAGCACCTTTATCGATCAGCGGTCCTACGTGATTATTCTCATCCAATGGATTTCCTATTTGCAATTGTCCGTACGCATTTTTCAACACGCTGATCGTTTTGTCATATACACTTTCGTGAATGATTAAACGTCTGGTTGAGGTACAACGCTGTCCTGCTGTTCCTACCGCTCCAAAAACCGCTCCGACTAATACCATACTGATATCCGCGTGTTCCGAAACGATAATAGCATTGTTCCCTCCTAATTCAAGGATAGTATTTCCAAAACGTTCGGCAACAGTTTTTGATACGTGACGACCTATTCTAGTTGAACCTGTAAAAGAAACCAGCGAAATTCTCTTATCATTATTGATTAAGTCTCCGGATTCATTTCCTGTTACTAAACAACTAACGCCTTCAGGAACGTTATTTCTTTTTAACACTGTTTTAATGATGTTCTGACAAGCAATTCCACATAAAGGTACTTTTGAACTTGGCTTCCAGATGGCAACATCACCGCAAACCCAAGCAATCATAGCGTTCCAACTCCAAACTGCTACCGGAAAGTTAAACGCTGAAATGATTCCAACCGTTCCTATTGGATGGTATTGCTCATACATCCGGTGCAAAGGTCTTTCAGAGTGCATGGTTAATCCGTACAATTGACGGGATAATCCCACCGCAAAATCACAGATATCAATCATTTCCTGTACTTCGCCATATCCTTCTTGAAGACTTTTTCCCATTTCATAAGAAACTAGTTTTCCTAAAGGCTCTTTGAATTTTCTTAATTCATCTCCCATCTGGCGAACGATATCCCCTCTTTTAGGAGCTGGAACCATACGCCATTCTAAAAATGCTTCCGAAGCTTTTTTCATTGCTTTTTCATAGTCTTCCTTAGAAGATGTTTTTACTTTTCCAATTAAAGTCCCATCTGCTGGTGAATAACTTTCGATGATTTTTCCATTGGCAAAATTAGCTGCTCCTGTTGATGTTCCTTCATTTACCTCCTCAATCCCTAATTGCTTTAGGGCGTCTTTGATTCCGAATTGATCTGCTATTGTTATCATTGTAACTTTTTTATTAAAAATTGTTATATTATTTACAAATATATTGATTTAACGTCAAATACTAAACATTGCTACTTTTATTTTGTTCTTTGGATCCAAAATCTGTTTTTTATAAAACAAACCCTTTTATAGATCTCAGAATTCTATCCAAATGATCTTCTTTTGAGGTTCCTTGTTATCGGTAGGCAAAATAAAATCGGATACACACTATAGTTTTAATCCCCTATAGTTGTAAATCTATTCTATTTTATCTTAAAAACAGAACAATTACTTATCTTAACTTTTATTTCCTGCGACGTTCCGTGAATATATTTGCAAGGGATAGTGGGAAATAGCTCCAAATAAAAATTGGATTGCTTATTTTTGTGCTCAATAAAATAGAATCATGATACAGAATCCAAAAAGATATACAATAACAGCGGCATTGCCTTATACGAACGGCCCAATTCACATTGGCCATTTGGCGGGTGTCTACGTACCTTCGGACATATATTCCAGATATTTAAGATTGCAGGGAAGAGACGTTTTGTTTGTTTGCGGAAGTGACGAGCACGGCGTGGCGATTTCGATGAAAGCTAAAAAAGAAGGTATTACACCACAGGAAGTAATCGATAAATATGACGGAATTATACGTAAATCATTCTCTGATTTTGGAATTTCATTTGATAATTATTCCAGAACTTCGGCTAAAATCCATCATGATACCGCTTCGGAATTTTTTAAAAAGCTGTATGATAAAGGTGATTTTATTGAGGAAGTGACCGAGCAATTGTATGATGCAAAAGCGGATCAATTTTTGGCAGACCGGTTTGTGGTGGGAACGTGTCCAAAATGTGGCAACGAAGAAGCCTACGGCGATCAATGCGAAAAATGTGGCTCTACGTTGAATGCTACGGATTTGATTAATCCAAAATCGACCATTACAGGCGAAACGCCAATTATGAAAGCAACGAAACACTGGTTTTTGCCTTTGGATCGTTATGAAGATTTCCTGAAAGAATGGATTCTTGTTGGACATAAAAATGACTGGAAACCGAATGTTTACGGACAAGTAAAATCATGGATTGACGGTGGTTTAGAGCCTCGTGCAGTAACTCGTGACTTGGACTGGGGAATTGACGTTCCTGTTGAAGGTGCCGAAGGAAAAAAATTATACGTGTGGTTTGATGCGCCTATTGGCTACATTTCTTCTACAAAAGAATGGGCTTTGCGCGAAGGAAAAGATTGGGAACCATACTGGAAAGATAAAGACACGAAACTAGTTCATTTTATAGGGAAAGACAATATTGTTTTCCATTGCATTATTTTCCCAGCGATGTTGAAAGCCGAAGGAAGTTATATTTTGCCGGACAATGTGCCTGCAAATGAGTTCTTAAATTTGGAAGGAAATAAATTATCGACTTCAAAAAACTGGGCGGTTTGGCTGCACGAATATTTGGAAGAATTCCCGAATCAGCAAGACGTGTTGCGTTATGCGTTGACCTCAAATGCACCGGAAACAAAAGACAATGATTTTACCTGGAAAGATTTTCAGGCGAGAAACAATAATGAATTGGTGGCGATTTACGGAAATTTCATTAATCGCGTGGTAGTTTTAACCAATAAATATTACAACGGAATTGTACCTACTCCAAATGAACTTTCGGAAGTGGACGAAGCTACTTTGACGGAATTGAAAGCGTATCCAGCGGTGATTTCAAGTTCTCTGGAGCGTTACAGATTCCGGGAAGCGTTGAGCGAGTTGATGAATGTGGCTCGTTTAGGAAATAAATATTTAGCCGACGAAGAACCCTGGAAAGTAATCAAAGACAATCCGGAGCGCGTGCAGACACAAATGTACGTTGCGTTGCAAATTGCGGCTGCGTTGAGTTCACTTTGCGAACCCTTCTTGCCGTTTACAGCTACAAAATTATCAAGAATTCTAAAAATAAAAAGTCCTTTGAATTGGAATACTGTTGCTCAAAACTCTGATTTGATTCCAGCTGGTCACCAAATTGGAGAAGCGGAATTATTGTTTGCCAAAATTGAAGACGAGGAAATACAGAAACAAATTGACAAATTAGAGGCGACTAAAACGGCTAACAAAGCAGAGAATAAAGTAGCCGAACCACAGAAAGAAACAATTCAATTTGAGGATTTTGCCAAAATGGATATCCGTACGGGAACAATCTTGGAAGCAGAAAAAATGCCAAAAGCGAACAAGCTTTTGATTTTGAAAATAGATACTGGAATTGACGTGCGCACCATTGTTTCAGGAATTGCGGAGAGTTTTAAGCCCGAAGATATAATAGGGAAAAAAGTTACTGTTTTAGTGAATTTGGCTCCAAGAAACCTTCGTGGCGTAGAAAGTCAGGGCATGATATTGATGACCACTAATGCCGAAGGAAAACTGGTTTTTGTAAATCCGGATACCGATGGCGTTGCCAATGGAGAGACTATAAATTAAGAAAAAACAACCGCAAATTTGCTAATTAATATGTAATCTTAAATATATTAAGTAATAACCATGGTATAATGTCGTATTTTAAAATCAGGATGAAATTATGTAACAATCTGATTTTAAGCTGTTTTACTTAAAGTTAATTCTTTTGACTTTACGACTTTTAAACTTTCGACTTACTTAATTAGCGAATTCGCGGTAAATAAAAAAATATGAGCTTAAAAGTAATTGCCTTCGATGCCGATGATACCTTATGGATCAACGAAACCTATTTTGATGAAACGGAGAAAAAATTCTGCGGTTTGATGGAAGATTATTTATCGCATCAGGGAATTTCTAAAGAACTTTTCAAGGTCGAAATTGACAATCTGAAATTATACGGCTACGGAATCAAAGGCTATATTCTTTCGATGATTGAAGCCGCGATGAATATTTCGAATAATACCATTCCTATTGAAATAATCGAAAAAATTATTCAATATGGAAAAGAATTGCTGGAGAAACCTATCGTTTTATTGGATGGTGTTCAAGAAACTTTAGACGCATTGAACGGAAAATACAAATTGGTTGTAGCTACCAAAGGCGATTTATTAGACCAACGCCGAAAATTGCACAATTCTGGTTTGGGACATTATTTTCACCATATAGAAGTGATGTCAGACAAACAGGAAAAAGATTATTCCGATCTCATCAAACGATTGGAAATACAACCTTCGGAATTTTTTATGATTGGCAATTCCTTAAAATCAGATATACTTCCGGTTTTAGCCATTGGCGGACATGCCGTTCACATTCCGTTTCATACCACTTGGGCACATGAAAAAATTGACCATAAAATAGAACACGAAAATTTCATTGCTTTCAAAAAAATAACAGACGTTTTAAAACGATTGGAATTACGATAAATCCACCAATCCAATTGGCTAAAATTAGAGTATGCGAGTGCATTTGTCGGATCTGTTCTGTCTTAAATTTAGCCCCTTTAAACCTCTTTTTTAAGTAAAAAAGACACAAATTCAGCATATAAATACCTATTTTGAGCTATCAAAAACGCTTTAAAACATTCAAAAAATGCCCGTTTTAGTACATTGTTTATTACAATTGGAACGAATCCTTATATAATTTACTCTTTACCGGCTATCCTCCATTTTTGTACTGTAGGTTTGTAAAAACTTTAAATTTTTATATGATGAAAAAAATCATACTTACGTTAGTTTTTGCTTCAGCGATTACAACTTTAAGCGCTCAAACAGAACCTCAGAAAAATACTGAAAACGATTACAACAAATGGTCTGTTGAATTAGCAGGTGGTGTTAATAAAACACAAAGACCAATGACTGCTGGTTATTTCACCTCTACACCTAGTCCTTTTGTTGCTGATCTTGGAGTTCGATATATGTTCAACAACAAATTTGGTTTAAAGGCTGACATTGGATACAACAGCTTCCAAGGCAAAAACAATTCAATTGATTTTGACACTAAATATTACAGAGCAGATATTCAAGCCGTCGCTAATTTAGGAAGAATCATGAATTTTGAAACATGGACAAACACTCTCGGTTTATTGGGTCATGCAGGTTTTGGTTTAGCACAATTAGAAGACCAAAATTCGGCGTTGAAAGACAGAATGGGTAACTTTATGGCCGGTGTTACAGGTCAAATTAAACTATCAAACAGAATTGCTCTAACGGGAGATTTCACAACTATTCTTAATGCTGCGCAAGATGCCGCTTTTGATGGTGCAAGTACTCGTGATGCCAGAGGTTTCTCAGGAATTCTTTTTAATGGTACAGTAGGTTTAACAGTTTACTTAGGTAAAAACGAAAAACATGCGGACTGGGTTATCGATCACGAAGGTAAATTTGATGCAATTGATACAAGATTTATGGCTATCGAAAATAAAATGCTGGATACGGATGGAGATGGCGTAGCTAATTATTTAGATCAAGAAGAAAATACTCCTGCAGGAGCAATGGTGGATACTAAAGGAAGATCAATTGACAAAAACAACAACAATGTTCCTGATGAAACAGAAGCTTTTATAATGAAAAATTATGCGAGCAAAACAGGTGACAGTACTGTTATTTACGATAATGAATTGATCAAAAGTTTAATTAATGGTGGTTATGTTGCTGTTTATTTTAACTTTGATCAATCAAGACCAACTGACGTATCTACAGAAGCTACTAGTTTTATTTTAACATACTTGAGAGACAATCCTTCTGCTTCAGTAGACATTATTGGTCATGCTGATGAATTAGGAGGATCTGCTTACAATGATAAATTATCTACAGCAAGAGCTAACCATGTTAAAACTACATTGGTAAAAGCTAACATTGATGCATCAAGATTGAATGTTGTTGCAAACGGTGAAGATACCTCTGTAGATAAAAATTCAGTAAATGCAAGAAAATTAGTTAGAAGAGTTACGTTCTCCGTAAAATAAGCTTCATACTTACTTATAAAAAAGCCCTAAAGGAAAATAGACTGCACCCAAAAGTTTAGACAAATTTATAATTAATTTTGATAATAATGAGCTCGATATTTTATCGGGCTCATT
>NZ_RYDK01000003.1:350888-442436 GCF_003970375.1 Flavobacterium sp. ZB4P23 | reverse complement strand
AATCCCTTTTTTTTAAACTTTTCTTAACTTTTTCTTTAACTAGCTGATATCTCGTTTTTTGAAGATCAAAGTTTTTTCTTCTCCACATCTAGATTCAAAAGAAAGGATGACTTTATCTACAAATTTTAGGGGTTCTGCAGCCTTAACTAGTGTAAAATTGCCTTTCCTGTTTATTAAATCTTTAAAAATTCATGCTTTATTGCACTCAGCAATTCACTTTGCGTATTCAAGATAGCATCCCTAACTAGCATTCGAACAAAAAATCCGGTTTAACTCTTTCTTTTCAAACAGAAATCATGCTAAATCATTTCGGTAAACATCATCAAAAAGAACTATTTGCACGATACCTTATATATAAGGAGTACCTATCAATATATTCTCTCCATACTTTTAGAAGATAAATGACGCAAAAGCACTGCAAAACGAATAGTATCAAAAAAGGAACACTGTTGTGCTTCAAAAAAAAAGCACTACTTTGTAACAAAAACCACTATTGACTTACTAACGTATATATGAGTGATAATTTAGAACATTCTTTTGTAATGCAGTTGCAAGAAAATCAGAATATAATCCACAAGATTTGTAGGTTGTATACTAATGGCGATGATGCACACAAGGATTTGTTTCAGGAAATTACGATTCAGTTATGGAAGGCTTTTCCAAAATTCAGAGGTGACAGCAAATTTTCTACTTGGGCGTATCGAGTTGCTTTAAATACAGCAATTACTTTATACCGAAAAACAAAACGATCCATAAACACCATAGAATTTGAAGGACGACAACACTTCCTGAATGACGTGGAATATGATTATGAAGAAGAGGAGCAATTAAAATTAATGTACAAAGCGGTTTACCAGCTGAATGATATTGAAAAAGCATTGATATTTATGTATCTGGAAGATAAGGATTATCAGGAAATATCAGAAACATTAGGAATTAGCGAGGTGAATGCCCGGGTAAAAATGAATAGAATAAAAGGGAAATTAAAAAAAATATTAAATCCGTAAGGAATATGAAAGAGCTGGATTTATTAAAAAAAGACTGGCAGAAGAATGATAATTCTTTTGCGCAAGTATCCGAAACCGAGATTTACAAAATGATTCATAGAAAATCGTCTTCGATTGTGAAATGGATATTTATTATTAGCATTATTGAATTTGTAGTATTAAACACTTTGAGTTTTTTACTTCCTGATAAAAAGATGAGTGAATCTGAAACAATTGATATTTTTATTACTGTTTTAGATTATTTAAGTTATGGTGTAGCAATATTTTTTATGTATTTATTCTATAAGAATTATCGCTCTATATCAGTCACTTCGAATACTAAAAAACTGATGGAATGCATTTTAAATACCCGGAAAACAGTCCGATACTACATAGGATATAATTTGTTACTTGTGTTTTTTGTTGCTGTACTTTTACTATCCTATGAAATTCAAATTAAGTCTGCAACGACCAATGACGATGGAGTAAGAATATTTTTTACTTGTATTCTTATGCTATTGTTTATCCTTATTTTAGTAGGTATGGTATGGCTGTTTTATCAATTAATTTATGGAATTTTACTAAAAAAATTGAATAGAAATTATGCAGAATTAAAGAAAATTGATTTATAAAAAAAGAGGCTTTTGCCTCTTTTTTTAATATTCCCATTTTCTAAATTTATTCAACTCTTCTTGCTCTTTAATATCTTCAGCAGGAATAACTTTAAGGAACGAAGGATGCTGCTCAATAGCAAATTCTACTTTTTCGACTATCTCATCAACTGTATCATTGTCATAATCAATATCTAAGGGCTCTTTAATAATGAACGATTGCAGAATTCCTTTCTTTTTCATCCGAAACCCTTTTTTATCAAATGAACGACGAAAACCATCTATAACAATAGGCACCACAATAGGCCTGTGTTGTTTGATAATATGGGCCGTTCCTTTACGAACTGGTTTAAAAGATTTTGTTGTTCCTTGCGGAAAAGTAATTACCCATCCGTCATTTAAGGCTGTTTTTATGTTTTCAGTATCATCCGGGTTAATTTCTTTTTTCTCCTGGACATCAACTCCTTTAGCACGCCAAGTCCGCTCTACAGAAATTGCTCCGGCATACGCCATAATTCTTGGTAACAATCCCGCCTGCATGGTTTCTTTGGCAGCAACATAATAAATATTCATTTTGGGTTGCCACAGATAGCAGACATTCTTAATAGTATCTTCTCGTCCGCTCAAACTTGCGTTAAAAACATGAAACATAGCTACTACATCTGCAAAATAAGTTTGATGATTGGAAATAAACAGCACGTTAGTGTCCGGTAAATTTCTGATAATTTCTGACCCTTCAATTTGCAATTCATTGAATCCTCTATAGCGTCTGTGAGTCACGACACCAAAAATCCGAATTAACCATTTTTTTATAAATAATACATGACCAAAAGGATTTCTCTTAAATAATCCCATAAAATTGTGTGTTTTTTTTTAAAATTCTAAATACAAACTTACGAAAATTATATTTGAAGTTGAGTACTGAAGTACACAGAAAAAAATTGAACATGACAGCCAATTAATTGCTCTTTTCAATTCCTAAACAAAACTATTTTAGCGTAAAACTTCCTTTAACACATCTTTCAATTCGCTCAACATCATCGCTGTAGCTCCCCAAATAATGTGTTCTTCAATTTTGAAAGCCGGTACATTTATATCATTCGCATAAGAAGTTGACAATTTTGCTTCAATTACAATTGCATCGCTTAAAAAAGTTGACAACGGTATTTCGATAATACTGGCTACTTCAGCAGGTTCCAGTACAAATACAAGTTCTTCTTTACTAATTCCCAAAAAAGGATACACCATAAAATTACTTGGAGGAATATAAATTTGAGTAAATGGTTTAATAATTTCAATTTTATCTGGATGGATCCCTACTTCTTCATGTGTTTCACGTAAGGCTGTAATTGCATAATTCCCATCCTGTAATTCATACTTGCCTCCTGGAAATGCAATTTGTGCTGAATGAACTCCTTTATACGAGTTTCTCACAATTAAAACGAAATGAGCACTGTCCTTTTTAGGATAAAAAAGCATCATCACTGCTGCTATTCTTGGATTTTCAGTCTCTATAGTACTCTTTTTCAAGCTTTCCAATCGCTCTAGTGGCGCCATTTTGATATGTGCGTCAAATGCAGGAAGCCCAGCATTAATTAATTTAGGAACAAACCGTAAAAATTCTTGAAAATCCATAATCAAAGTCTATTTTTGTACACTGAAATTTAATATAAATATAGTTTAGAAAATGTGCTTGAGCAAATTTTCCAGGATCAAAAAGCCCCTAAAATGTACAGTAAAGAAGAGACCCAAAGATTAAAGCGAGAATTCTGGATTGCATTTGCAGAAAAATATCCCAGAAAATGGGTCTTATATGATACTAAGATTAAAGATTTCTCCTTTAAATTTTACGTAGATAATAAAAAAGCGCAAGTTTTAATAGATATTGAACATCGAAGTGACGAAAAAAGAATGGCTTATTTTGAAAAATTCGAAGCGTTAAAAAACATTCTTGAAGAAGAATTTATCAAAGATTTGATTTTTGAAAAAGACTACACCCTGGAAAGCGGAAAAACAATTAGCCGCATTTGGGTTGAAAAACTGGGTGTGGGAGTTAGCAATAAAAACTATTGGAATGAAATCTTTGATTTTTACAACGAAAAGATGAATGCTGTAGAATTATTTTATTTAGAATATGATGGTTTCATCAAAGACATCGAAAAGCTTTAAAGGAACAAAATCTAATACGATAATTCACTATTTACATATTGAAAATATTATAAACTATTATCCGATTGTCATAATTGATATAGAGCTGTTTCCTGTTATTTTGTTTTTTTCTGGTTATGATTGAGACGGTACAATCGACCCCCTCATTGTCTTTACAGGTAAATGAATACACAATATCAGTCTCATTTTCTTCGATGGGTTGATACTCGATTATTTCAAATAATTGAATGATTTGAGAATAAACTACAATCCTGTTTTTATCCGTATCCAAAGTAACACGGAGATTGACCAGCTGTAAATCTGACCACTTATCCCCTTTTTCTTTTTTTTCTAAAACACTAAATCCTGATGTTTTAAACGTATAGCTTTGTCCATAAGAAGTATGCAACCCTATGACCAAAAAAAACAATATCTTGTATATTTTTGTCTTTGTCATTGTTTAAAAATTGAAATTCAACACTTCCCTTTTTGCCAATTCAAAATCAGATATCATTTCCTGGACAATTTCTCCCGCTGGTCGTATCGCGTGAATAATACCTGCTATTTGACCAATTTCTAATTCTCCTTCAATTACATCACCCTCAAACATCCCGCGTTTTGCTCTAGCTCTTCCTAATAAGGAAACAATTTCCTCTTTTGTAGGACCACTTTCATACAAATGCTGTACGTCTTGATAGAATTTATTTTTAATCAATCGTACCGGAGCCAGTTCTTTTAAAGTCAATTGTGTATCGCCTTCCTTCACCTTTACGATGATTTCCTTAAAATTATCATGAGCAGATGATTCGATAGACGCTGCAAATCTGCTTCCAACCTGAACGCCATCTGCACCAAGAACCATTACGGCTAACATTGCATGGCCTGTGGCAATTCCGCCGGCAGCAATCAAAGGAATCTTTATTTTTTCTTTAACCATAGGGATCAACGCAAGGGTCGTAGTTTCTTCTCTCCCATTATGTCCTCCAGCTTCAAAACCTTCGGCAACAACGGCATCGACACCCGCATCTTGTGCTTTTAACGCAAATACAGAACTGCTGACTACATGCACTACCGTTATGCCATTTTCTTTTAAATATGAAGTCCACGTTTTAGGGTTTCCTGCTGATGTAAAAACAATTTTCACGTCTTCTTCAACAATAATTTTCATGATTTCTTCAATGTTTGGATACAACATAGGAACATTTACTCCAAAAGGTTTTGAAGTCGCTTTTTTACATTTCTGAATGTGTTCTCTCAAAACTTCAGGATACATGGAGCCTGCTCCAATTAATCCTAAACCTCCGGCATTACTGACGGCACTTGCTAATTTATATCCGCTGTTCCAAATCATTCCGCCTTGAATAATTGGGTATTTTATTTTGAAAAGGGCTGTAATTTTGTTCATGTGCTCCTACTGTATTATTGTTTCATTATTTTTCCCGTTTTAGAAAAACCAACGGATTCCATTTTATAAAAGTACATTCCTTTCTCCAATTTTTTCAAGGAAATAGTTGCGGATTGAGGAGTTACTTTTTGTTCTAAAATTTTTTGGCCTAAAAGAGTATAAATAAATAAAGTACCCATTTCAAATTTTGAAGGTAAAGAAACCGAAACAAAATCGCTTGTCGGATTGGGATAAATAATAAAATCATCTTTCGAAAAAGAAGCTATGGACAATTGATTGCTTAGCGCCAAATTAAAATCGGGGATTCCATATCCGTACTGATTATTTGGTACTGAAAATTTATCGGATGATTTGAGTACTAATTCTCTAATTTCCCTGTTGGTTTTTTTAGGAAATGCCTGCCACAAACACGCTACCATTCCTGCCATAATTGGACTGGAAAAAGAAGTTCCGCTTGCCGTTACAATAATTCCAGCTGCATCTGAAATTACTGCTGCTTGTCCTTGTGCCATTACATCCGGTTTTATTCTTCCGTCAAAAGAAGGACCAATTGAACTGAAAGAAGTTTTTACTTCAGAGGAATTTACTGCACCAACTGCAATTACTGAAACAGCATCTGCCGGAACAGCAATATGAGGATTTGAGGAACTTCCTGAATTACCGGCCGATGTCACTAAAACCATTCCTCGGCTAAATGCAATTTCAGCTCCTCGAGACATAAATGCAGTTGTGCCATTCATTTCGGCATACGTATGATTGTAGGCCTGATTCTCAAAATCAAAATAACCCAAAGAGGTATTAATAATATCGACCCCTAAACTATCTGCTTTTTCTGTTGCTTCAACCCAAAGTGATTCTTCCACAGGATTTTCAGAAGTATCGTCTTCCGTAATAAATAAATAATAAGAGGCATCCGGTGCCGTTCCTACAAGAGCATTTTCTTTATAACCGCCCATTGTAGAAAGCACAGAAGTTCCATGTGAAGAACCGGTATAAAAATTTGGATTTCGTAATACAAAATTATAACCTCCTAAAATCTGACTGTTATTTCTTAATCTTTCAAAAGGAAGTATGGTATTTACACCCGGAAATCCGGCATCCATAACGGCAATTATTTTTCCTGATCCAGTATAATTCTGCTGGTGCAACAGGTGCCCATTGAGCATCCGTATTTGAGTTGAAGAAGATCCGTAAGCGTAATCAATTTTGGTTTTACTAGTCTTGTTCTCTTTTTTTACCTTAATTGATTTTGCGGTTTTACCTTTTTGATTTAACGATTTGTCTGCAAAATCAACTTTATCTACAAAAGAAAATAGGGCTAATGACTGTATCGCTACCTGTTCTCCTCTAACATGAATGGCATTCATCCATTTAGATTTTGCCATAACAGTAATTCCCGATGTAGATTTTACTTGATTAACATAGGAAGCTTCTACCGGAATATCTTTAAAATCTAAGGCAATATTTTGATTGGATCTTCTGTCCAATGCTCTTTGAGAAAGCATTTTCAGTGGTGAATCAACATAGAATTGAGAATTGGGCTTCGCATTAAAATACACCCAAGCATCCTGTTGTGAAAAACCCACAGTAGTAATGAATAGAAAAAAGAATAAATAGAATTTTCTCATAGGTAACTATATTGTTAAGATATAAAGATATAGCTTCCAATGAAATTAAATGGCAATTGAAACTACGGTTTTTCTTGAAATCATACTAAAATAAAGTACTAAACTAAGAAATAACTCCTGAACCAACTAATTCATCCCCTAAATACCACGCGGCAAATTGTCCTTCGGTTATTGCCGACTGCGGTTCGTTAAAGTCCACGTACATTTCATTTTCAAACTGATGCAAAGTAGCCCTTTGCAACGGTTGCCTGTAGCGTATTCTTGCCATCACCTCCATCGTTCCTCCATTGGCCAAAGCCAAATCTTTACGAATCCAATGTACTTCTTCTTTTTCAATACGCAATGCTTTCTTGAATAATCCGGGATGTTGACTTGATAATCCGGTATATATCGTATTGGTTTCTACATTCGTGGCTATAATAAACAAGGGATCCGTTGTGCCTCCTACATTTAATCCTTTTCGTTGTCCAATAGTAAAATAATGAGCCCCTTGATGTTTCCCCACTATTTTCCCCATTTGTGGCGTGTACGGAATTTTTCTTGCTGCTGATTTTAAATCCGCTTCTACACTTAGGCCTACATGATTTTCAGCACTGTAAACCGGATCATTTTTATCTATTTGGATAATAATTCCGTCTTTGGGTTGCAATTTTTGTTGTAAAAATTCAGGTAAACGCACTTTTCCAATAAAACACAAGCCTTGTGAGTCTTTCTTTTCGGCAGTTATCAATTCCATTTGGGCAGCAATTTCACGTACTTCCGGCTTAGTTAATTCGCCAATGGGAAATAAGGATTTTGCCAATTGTTCTTGGGATAATTGACACAAGAAATAGGATTGATCTTTATTGGTATCAGCACCGGCTTTAAGTTGATACACGGTTTCGCCATTCACTTTGATTTCACTTTTTTGACAATAATGCCCCGTTGCAACATAATCAGCACCAAGACTCAAAGCAATTTTCATGAAAACTTCAAATTTTATTTCCCGATTACAAAGCACATCGGGATTTGGAGTACGTCCTTTTTCATATTCATTGAACATGTAGTCTACGATTTTTTCTTGGTATTCAACACTTAAATCTACTGTTTGAAATGGAATTCCAAGTTTTTCGGCAACTAACAATGCATCATTACTGTCCTCCAGCCATGGGCATTCATTAGAAATAGTGACTGAATCGTCATGCCAATTCTTCATAAAAAGACCAATAACTTCATACCCTTGTTGCTGCAACAAATAAGCAGCAACACTTGAATCTACTCCTCCGGAAAGTCCTACAACTACACGCTTCATCTTCAAAAAATTAAAATTTTATAAGGGTGCAAAGTTACAAAAAGATTTACAACAGTAATGGCTAACGATACCGTTAATTGTTTTTTGATTTTGTGGCATTTTCTGTAAAGCTCATATTGATTTCTTTGACTACTTTTCCTTTTTCAAAAAACTGCCATATACCCGCTTTCTTTCCATTTACAAAGCGTCCTTTAGAGACTGTATTTCCGTTGGAATCTCTAAAGATTGCTAAACCGTTATAAAGGTCGTTCTTGAAAACAGACTCTTCCAACACGATTCCTTTTTCAGTATATTTTTTATAAAAGCCATTTTTTAAATTATTTATATAATTGATTTCTTCGGCAATTTTTCCACTTAAATAAAATACGGTACGCAAACCTTCTAGTTTTCCTTTACTATAGTGCTCCGTTGTCATTATATTTTTTGAGGCCAAATGGTAATAGTTCCATTGACCCTCAAATACTTTATTGATCACTTTTCCTTCACTTACTTTATTCTTGTTTTGGTCGTAAAAAATAGTAAACGCTGCATTGTCTTTTGGATTAAATTCTCGAGTTGCAATTAGCGATTTTGCTCTGGTATCATCAAAAAAATTAAAAATACCAATTTCTTTTCCGTGCTCAAAAGTTCCTTCATATCTAGGTCGTTTTGAGGTTTCATATACACCTTTCCACACTCCGTGTTTTTTCCCTTTTGCATCTAATACATTAAAATCAGTTTGTGCATAAAGAAAAAACACATTCAAAAACATCAAAACCAATATTCTTTTTTTGTAATATGTTTTCATAATTACTTTTTTTAGTACCGAATTCAGGTCACTTAAATTAATCTAATAAAAAAGCTCTCAATATTTGAGAGCTTTTTTTATGCATTATTTTTTCTTTTGTTGTGCTTTTTGAGCTTCGGCTTGTTCCATCACTTCTTGCAGTTTTTTCTGGAATTTACCTTGCTTTTTGGGCTCTTTCAATTTATTCTCTTGAATTTGAGTATGAATCTTATCACTATCGATAAAGTATCGTTTGATGACAATCATAATTCCAATGGTAATCAAATTCGAAATAAAGTTATACAAACTCAATCCCGCACCATAACTATTAAAGAAAAACAACATCATGATTGGCGACACGTATATCATAATTTTCATCATTTTTGCCATATCCGGCATTCCTTCTTGTTGCGGAGCAGCCATTTGCTGGTCTCCAGAAGTCATTTTCATGTAAAAGAAAATAGCAATCGAAGCCAGAATAGGAAATAAACTGATGTGATTTCCGTAAAACGGAATATAGAAAGGCAAACGGATTACTTCATCAAAAGACGATAAATCATCTGCCCAAAGGAAACTTTTTTGTCTTAACTCAAATGCCGATGGGAAAAACTGAAACGAAGCATACATAAATGGCAGCTGAATCAATGCTGGAATACAACCTGCCATAGGATTTACTCCCGCTTTGTTATACAACTTCATTGTTTCCTGTTGTTTCTTCATGGGGTCTTTTTTGAATTTTTCACCCAATTCTGTTATTTCAGGACGCAATACTTTCATCTTAGCCTGTGACAAGAACGATTTAAAAGTAATCGGCGACATTGCTATTTTTATCAAAATTGTAAAAATAATTATCGCAATTCCATAAGAAATATAAGAACTTAAAAAGGCAAATAATGGAATAAAGATAAACTTATTGATCCACCCAAAAATTCCCCAACCCAGTGAAATAATTTTTTCCAGATTTTGATCGTATGAGTGTAATGTCTTATAATCTGTTGGACCAAAATACCAACTCATTTTGTGATCTAATTCGCCATTAGTAAATGCTAATGGGATGTTAGCATTAAATTGTTTTGTAAAAGTAGTATCTACTTTGTCATCCAGCACTAAATTTGTTGATTTTAATTTAGCCGTTTCGAAAGGGGTTTGCGTTAAAAGAATCGTAGAGAAAAAATGCTGTTTGAAAGCTACAAAAGTGGCTTTATCTAAGTCAGATTCTTCCGTCTGACCCAATCCTGCGTAATCTATTTTTCCGTCTTCATGTTCAAAATAGATTTCAGTATACCGGTTTTCATACGAAACACTTTTCTCGTTTCGGTAGGTTTTTAAATCCCACTCTAAATCTACTGGTTTGGCGGTATTCAAGACTTTATTCAATCCTTGGGAACGAATGTCAAAACCAATCATATATTCGTTTGGTTTCAAAATGTATTTGTATTCCAAATATTCATTGGCTCCCGCTTTCAATTTCATGGACAATATTTGATCTGCTCCTATTTTTGTTAATGTAGGCTCAAAATACAAGTCTTTTGAATTTAACGTACGGTTATCACTAGTCAGCAATTGTACATTTAAATTGGCATTATTGTCTTTGATCAATTGCACTAATTGTCCTGAACCTTTCTTGAATTTTTCAAATTTTTTCAAAGTAGCCTCCACAATATAGCCTCCTTTATTGGCTATTTTTAGCATAACCAATTCGTTTTCAATAGTTGTAAAGCCTGCTTTTGCTGAAGGTAATGTTGCAGAATAGGCAAAATTCCCTAAGGTTTTTTGCAACTGCGCCAGTTGAGTTGAATCTCCGGTTGCAGCAACCTCAATTGTTGCTTTTGCAACCGTTTTAGCTTCTAACTCTTTCGCTTTAGCTTCCTGAATCACCAATTCTTTTTGTGCTTTTTCAGCGGCAATTACTTTCTCATCAGGTTGATTTTGATACATGATAAAAATCAAAATACCAAAAATTAATACAAAACCTATGATCGAATTGAGGTCAAATTTTTTTTGTTCCATTATAATTAAAAAAAGTTATAAATTTTAGGTTTACTGAAACCCAATCGTTTTCAGTTATTTTTTCTTTGCCTGAACGGCTGCTGCCACAAAATTCACAAAAATAGGATGCGGATTTGCAACCGTACTCTTGTATTCCGGATGGTATTGCACGCCAATAAAAAACGGATGATCTTCTATTTCTATAATTTCTACCAATCCCGTATCAGGGTTTACGCCTGAAGCCATCAATCCGGCATTTTCTAATGGAGCAACGTATTTACTGTTGTACTCATAGCGGTGACGGTGGCGTTCTGAAATGGTTTCTTTTCCGTAAATTTTATAGGCTAATGTATCTTTTTTGATGTCGCATTTCCATGCACCAAGACGCATTGTTCCGCCCTTATCCGTGATAGTTTTTTGCTCTTCCATGAGGTTTACTACCGGATAAGCGGTGTGTTCATTCATTTCAGTTGAATTAGCATCTTTATAACCCAACATATTTCTTGAATATTCTATGATGGCCATTTGCATCCCCAAACAAATTCCGAAAAACGGCACTTTATTCTCACGGGCATATTGCACTGCTGCAATTTTTCCTTCAATTCCTCTTTCTCCAAAACCTGGAGCAACCAGAATTCCGTCTAAACCTGAGAATTTTTCCTGTATATTATTTGCATCAATGTGTTCTGAATGAATCGAAATCACATTTACTTTTGTTTCATTAGCTGCACCGGCATGGATAAATGCTTCCAAAATAGATTTGTAGCAATCCTGCATTTCTACATATTTTCCTATCAAACCTATATTCACGGTATGCTTTGGATTTTTTAATCGGCGTAAAAAAGTATTCCAGTTTTTTAAATCCGGAGCCGCTTTTTTAGGTAAATCTAATTTTTTTAACGCCACAACATCAAGTCCTTCTTCCAGCATTAGATTCGGCACTTCATAAATCGTGGAAGCATCAATAGACTGAATAACAGCTTCTCTTTTTACATTACAAAACAAAGCCAGTTTATTGCGTAATTCTTCAGAAATTTCGTGTTCCGTTCTGCACACTAAAATATCTGCTTTTATTCCGCTTTCCATCAAGGTTTTTACGGAATGCTGGGTTGGTTTTGTTTTCAACTCTCCCGCGGCAGCTAAATAAGGAACCAGAGTAAGGTGAATTACAATCCCATTATGCTCTCCTAATTCCCAAACTAATTGACGAACAGATTCTATGTAAGGTAAGGATTCAATGTCTCCTACTGTACCCCCAATTTCAGTGATGACAATATCATAATCGCCGGAATTTCCAAGCAACTGCATTCTTTCCTTGATTTCATTGGTGATATGAGGAACTACTTGTACTGTTTTTCCTAAAAACTCTCCTCTTCTTTCCTTTTCAATAACCGAAAGATAAATTCTTCCTGTAGTCACATTATTCGCCTGAGAAGTAGGAACATTCAAAAAACGCTCGTAATGCCCTAAATCCAAATCCGTTTCGGCACCATCATCAGTCACATAACATTCTCCATGTTCATAAGGATTTAATGTCCCTGGATCTACATTAATGTATGGGTCAAACTTTTGGATGGTTGTACGGTATCCTCTAGCTTGTAACAATTTTGCCAAAGATGCTGCAATGATTCCTTTCCCTAAAGAAGAAGTCACACCGCCAGTAACAAAAATATATTTCGTTTGATTCATTCTGTTGTTATTTGTATTGTAGTTGTGTAAAAAACGTGGCAAAAGTACAATTATAAATTGTCAAATTGAAAATTAAATCGGTTTTGGGTACCGTTTTTTTATATTTCGAATTAACTCTTCCAGACCATTGAGTTTCAATTCATAAATTAATTTCAGTTGTTCCCCTAGTTCCCCTTTAGGAAACCCTTTATTGCTATACCAAACAATATAGTATTCCGGGATATCGATAAGAAACCAGCCTTCGTATTTACCAAAAGGCATTTTAGTATGGGCTAGCTTGATGAGTTGTTTTTGGTTTTGATCCATTTTATAATAAAAAAGAAGCAAGAGACAGGAAAACAAGAAGAAATAATCATTTTTGTTTCCTGTCTCTTGCTTCCTAAGACTATTTAATTCCAGTTAAAAATAATTCGTTTCTCGATTTCGGGATGCAGACTCAGGAATACAGGACAGGTCATTGCTGCTCTTTCCAGTATTCTTTTATTCTTTACATCAGCAGTTCCGTACATCTCAAAATTAATCGCTATTACATCAATACGTCTGGGTTCCATTTTCATTATTTTGACCACCTCAGCGGTAGATCCTTTTAAATCCACTTCGAGATCTCGTGCTTTTATTCCCATAATGGTCATCATACAAGTTGCCAGAGCATTGGCAACCGCATCCGTTGGAGAAAAAGCTTCTCCTTTCCCATTATTATCTAAAGGAGCATCCGAAAAAATTTCAGTCCCGGATTGCAAATGAATAGAAGAGGTTCTTAAATCCCCTAAATACGTTACTATTGATGTCATTATTTTGCTTCTTTTATGGTTAAATCGGTATCATAATATAAAATATAAATTCCTTTATTGGTATACCCACCATCTTCTTTTTTATAGAATTCAAACTTATTATCTATTTGTTCCGTTGCCGTAAAGTCTACTGTTTCCTGATATTTCTTATCTTGTGACAAACGCATCATCGTGTCAAAAGTAACATCAAAACCACGAATTGCATAAGCACTTGGAGTAATTTTATTTCTGTTTTTAAACTCTTTCTCAAAAATTAATGCTTCAGGAGTTTCATTTTCACGAGCAACTGAAGGATACATTAATTTCAATTTTGTCAAATTCACAAAATTAATTTCGTCCGTGTCTAATGTTTCATTTGGTTCCAGAATTACTAACTGCACTTGATACGCAGACATAGCACTCAACATAGTGGCCATAGTTGCCTTGATCATACTCGTGTTTTCGGTTTCCATCACCACGTAATTCATTTTGCCTTTTACAAATAAACGCTGTAGATTTTCGGGAGACACACTGCCATTTGGATTAAGAGTTGCAAATTTAACGTCTTTATGATTTTCTTTTATAAACTGAATTACAGATTCTTTTTTCCTATCGACTACTGCTATAATAACGCCTCCTCTGGCTCGCATATAATTGAACATCGCATTTTTAACCTCAGTGGTCGTTGGAATGGTTTGATATAAATTACTAAGGGAGTTGCCAACATCTTTTGATAAAGGGGAGATTACCGGAACCTGGCGTTTATGAAGTAATTCAGCCGTTATCTCGACGTTACTTTGATAAAAGGGTCCAATTATAGCATCTGAATCTTCCAAATTATTTCGCTTAATTAATGCTACTATATTAGAATAATCCTTAGTTTCCTGGGAATCATAGATACTCACATCAAGAGAAAGACCCAATTGTTTGGCAGAATCTATGGCCATTAATGCACCTGCATAAAAATCTAAAGTCATATTCAAAAACTTGTCGTTTTTCAAGCGGGTGATGATTGAATTTGCAGTATCCACCTCCATTTTTGCAATATTAAAGGGCAAAAGAAGCACTAGTTTTTTCCTGTTCGCGCTATTATTTGACAATACGGTATATTCTTTTTTAATTTCTTGCAAAACAGGAGTCGCTGACGGAACTTTCAAAATCATACCTTCTGTCACGCCCTGAGATAAAGCGGGGTTTAAAGCAATTAATTCCTCCTGACTCAAATTAAACATTCGGGACAAACTATACAGTGTTTCTTTCGGTTTTATAACATAGGAACGGTAACTAAAGAATACTTTGGCTGGTTGTGCATTATTTTCTCCCATTTCTTCTTTGGACGCAAACGCTGCTTCCGTTTTATCTGCTTTTGGCCCCAAAGTTTCGGGATTCCCTTTGATACGCAATTTATATCCAATGGGTAAACCGGAAACTATTTCAGGATTTTTCTGCTCTAATTCTGCAATGGTAATTCCATAGTATTTTGCGATTGAGTATTTAGTCTCTTTTGGAAGCACATCGTGATACACTACTTTATCCTGATTTGATACTGTTTTTTTTAACCCATTTTTAGATGGAATAATAAGCGTCTGCCCTATTTGGAGGCCCTCGTTTTCAAGAAAAGGGTTCGCTTCTTTTAAAGCTTCATCCGTTACCTCATATTTTTTTTCGATACCATAGAGCGTTTCTTTTGGTGTCACTTCGTGAATTATAGCCTTCGCACCTGGTATAGTCGCAGTCAACGGTTTTTGGTTGCCCCCTTTTTTAGGAATCAGCAAAATACTGTTTGGTTTCAATCCACTTTGAGCATCCGGATTTAGTTGATATATATCAAATGGAGTGACCTTGTATTTTTGAGCAATTTCGTTAATTGTTTCCCCTTTCGCCACTTTGTGCGTTGTATTTTTTTCTTGTGCAAAAACACTATCATGATTGAACAACAACAGCACCATACAAATTACAAAAAAATATTTCATCGTTTTCATTTATAAATTATTCAAATTAGTAATACAAGAACGGTACCAAATTTTATTCTAAAAAATTTGATACCGTTTATATGGGAACATTAAAAAAAGCTGTTCTTAGAAAGGACTAAATAGTAAAGTATTATTCCCATTCAATAGTTGCCGGCGGTTTTGAACTGATATCATACACCACTCTATTAACCCCTTTTACTTTGTTGATTATGTCATTCGAGACTTTCATCAGGAAATCATAGGGAAGATGTACCCAATCTGCTGTCATACCATCTGTAGATTCTACAGCACGTAATGCAATTACTTTCTCATAGGTACGCTCATCTCCCATTACTCCTACGCTATTAACGGGAAGTAAAATGGCTCCGGCTTGCCATACTTTATCGTACAGTCCCCAAGATTTTAATCCGTCAATAAAAACAGCATCAACGTCCTGTAAAATCTGTACTTTTTCCGGGGTAATGTCTCCTAAAATTCTGATGGACAGTCCTGGTCCTGGAAAAGGATGTCTGCCTAATAATTCAGGGTCTATTCCTAAAGAAGCCCCTACTCTGCGTACCTCATCTTTAAAAAGCATGCGCAATGGCTCTACTATTTTTAGTTTCATGTAATCCGGTAAACCGCCAACATTATGGTGTGATTTTATGGTTGCCGATGGTCCTTTTACAGAAACGGATTCAATAACATCCGGGTAAATAGTACCTTGTGCCAACCATTTTACATCTTGTATAAGGTGCGATTCATCATCAAAAACTTCGATAAAGACACGTCCTATAATTTTACGTTTGGTCTCCGGGTCGCTGACACCTGCTAATTCAGATAAAAAACGATCACCGGCATCGACTCCTTTTACGTTCAAACCCATTCCTTTGTACTGATCCAGTACGTTCTGGAACTCATTTTTACGAAGCAAACCATTATTTACAAAAATACAATACAGGTTTTTACCAATCGCTTGATGTAATAAAACTGCTGCCACGGTAGAATCTACTCCTCCAGAAAGTCCGAGAACCACTTTATCGTCTTGTAGTTTTTCTTTTAATTCAGCCACCATTTCTTCAACAAAAGCATTTGGCGTAAAATTTTGAGGCACTTCCGCAATTTTCACCAAAAAGTTCTCCAACATTTTAGATCCGTCGGTTGAGTGAAAAACTTCCGGATGGTACTGAATGGCGTACGTGGTTTCACCCTCTATTTTGTAAGCTGCAAATTCCACATCGTGGGTACTGGCAAGTTTTACTCCATTAGTGGGCAATGCTTTGATACTATCGCTATGGCTCATCCAAACTTGGCTGTTTTCAGAAACACCCTCGAAGAACACTTCATTCTCTTTTATAAAAGATAAATTAGCTCTACCATATTCTCTTGTATTTGAAGCTGCCACTTCACCTCCACTAAAATGAGATAAATATTGGGCTCCGTAACAAACGGCTAATAAAGGTAATTTCCCTCTAATTTGAGATAAATCAGGATGTGGCGCATCTTCTCCTCGAACAGAAAAAGGGCTACCACCAAGGATTACGGCTTTGTAAGAAGATAAATCACTCGGAAAATGATTGTATGGGAAGATTTCGCAGAATATATTTAATTCGCGAACTCTACGAGCAATAAGTTGTGTGTATTGCGATCCGAAATCTAAAATAAGTACGTTGTGTTGCATGTGCAAAAATACTTTTTATATTTTGAATTGAAAAATCGAATTTTAAAATATTTATTTTATTTTGGATCGCCAAAATAATTTCTCCTATCTTTTAAAAGAGAATTAGCCTTTTAGTCCATTTTGGAATTATCCTGAAATTAAGTTTAGAAGATAAAAGAGTACATTTGCAGCCCTAATAATCTACTTAAAACAGCAAAAATGAAAGCAAAAAATTTTATAGCCGTTGCCTTTTTTGGCTTTATTATCATTTCATGCAATGTAATTGATGATTTATTGACCTTTTCGATAGACAATCAAACGACCGTTACCATTCCTTCTGGATTTCCAGTGAACACCTCTTTAGAATTAGTTACTCCAGATGTTCCGTCTAATTCTAGTACCGCATTTGAAAATAACAATACAAATGCCGAATTAGTCAAAGATGTAAAATTGAAAGAGATGAAGTTGACGGTAACAAATCCCGCTAACAAATCATTTTCATTTTTAAAATCGATACATATTTATATTTCAACAAATGACAGCGACGAGATTGAACTGGCTTTTTTAGACGATATAAACGCAACATCAAACACGTTGAATTTAACCTGTACCACAGCAAAATTAGACAAATACGTTAAAGCTTCCAGTTTTAAACTACGAACAAAAGCGATAACCAAAGAGGCGATTCCTCAAGATATTTCCATAAAAGCGGACATGAAATTTCAAGTTACTGCAGATCCTTTTTAGAAAAAGCTATCAAACTAGTGGCTGACGAAATCCAAAGTGATTGTACCCTGAAATTTCAAATAAGACAAAAAAAGACCTTTGGAATCTCATTTCAAAGGTCTTTTTGTTTTTACAATACAGGATTTATGTCAACTATTCTTTGACCAAAATAATGGTTGCTTTAAAACCTGTTCCCAGATTCCATTGACTTCCTGATATCAAACCTCCTTTATCATTATACACTTTGAATTCAGCAGTATTGGGTCCTGAAGATCCCTGGTTCAACGCTTCAAATTCAATCTTGTTAAATCCTTTTTCTAAGACGATTTCAAATCCTTGAAAATTACTTTCAAGATTCACTTGGTACTGGATCACTTTATCGTTCAGATACACCCTGATCTGATCCCCATCAACGTAGGCCGCATCGCGATACATTACTTTTGCTGTGACAGATCCCGTGGTAAAATTGCCTAAATCTTGGTTTTTTCGATACACCAAACCTTCTGTTTTTTCTTCTTTTTTATTCCATTTGTCTCTATACACATCTCCCGGATTAATAAACTCATTTTTAGGAATCATCGAAAAATTATTTGCCGGCGCTACAGGAGCTGAAGCATTTGGTTTTGGATTTAATAACTCCGGATTTTTAAACACATTAGGTGTCTTAACAGGTGGAACACTCGCTTTTGGAGGAATTGGTTTTTTAATTTTTGGTGCTATATTTTTAGGGGGAATGGCTTTAAATTTTGAGCTAAATTCGTTTTGGGCATATCCGCTTAGAGACATGCTGATGGTAATCATTAAAAATAAAATCCTTTTCATAACTTTCAAAATTAGGTTTTTTGTACCTGTAAAAATTTAAAAATAAAAAACCTATTGTACTTAATCAAGAACGAAGCACTAATTTAACTTTCATTTATAACTTATAATTTCCGATTTTATTATATTTTGGATACCCAAACACCATAAAAAACCGGTACATAAAAGGAATATTTTAATTACAAAACGGGTGATTTTATTTCGCTTTTTTTTATAACTTGCAAATAGTATGCCATACCAAAGCATCGCCTTCCATAACACTAAACAACCTTTAAACACTACTACAATGAAAAGAGAAAACATACTGACAGGCTCGCCATGGGAAGACAAAATGGGATATTGCCGCGCCGTACGCATTGGCAACTCTATTGAGGTTTCCGGAACTGTCGCACTAGTTGACGGCAAAAAAGTAAAAGCTAATGACGCCTATGCGCAAACGCTTAATATTTTAGAACGTGTCGAAAAAGTTCTTGAAGACTTGGATGCAAGTATGAAAGATGTTATCAGAACCCGAATTTTCACTACTGACATTACTACTTTTGAATACGTTGCTAAGGCTCATGCTCAATTTTTTAAAGATATAAAACCTGTCACTGGTTTTTATGAAATCAGCAAATTAGTCGGTCCTGAATATCTAGTTGAAATAGAATTTACAGCAATAGCCCCTGAAAAATCATTAATTCAAGACGGATTATAATACTTTTGCACAAACACTTTGCCTGTTCTACTAATGAGTTTAGAAAAAACGAATAAAATTACGACACTCCTTTTCAAATGGATTTTTATTGGTGCCCTGATCGGTGTTTTTTCCGGATCGGTATCTGCATTTTTTCTGGTAGCATTAGAATGGGTAACCCAAACCCGAGACAACAACAACTGGATCATCTGGCTTTTGCCAATAGGCGGCTTGGCAATAGGACTGGGATATTACTATTGGGGGGAATCAGTCGTCAAGGGGAATAATTTATTGTTAAAAGAATACGAAAATCCGCAGCAAATTATTCCATTCAAAATGGCGCCTTTGGTACTTTTTGGCACCTTGATCACCCATCTTTTTGGCGGTTCAGCCGGTCGTGAAGGAACAGCAGTACAAATGGGCGGTGCCATTGCTGATCAGTTCACAAAACTATTTCAGCTTGACGTTTCCGAAAGAAAAACAATCCTCATTCTGGGAATCAGCGCAGGATTTGCTTCCATTTTTGGCACCCCTTTAGCCGGAGCCTTATTTGCTTTGGAAGTTGTTTTTTTTAGTAAAATCAATTTAAAAAGCATCCTATTATCGTTTTTTGTTGCCTATATCGCTTATTTCACCGTGGAACTTTGGCAGGTACAACACACGCATTATGCTATTCCTTTTGTCCCTTCAATTACTTTCATTACCTTATTCTGGGTAGTTCTCGTGAGTATTTTGTTTGGCTTGGTCGCCATGCTTTTCTCCAGAAGCACACACTTTTGGGGTCGGTTATTTTCTAAAACCATATCGTTTCCGCCTCTTCGCCCTTTTGTGGGAGGATGTTTCATTGCATTAGCCGTCTATTTTATTGGAACTACAAAATACATTGGCCTTGGAGTTCCTATGATTATTGAGGCATTTTCGAATCCAAATGCTTCTTATGATTTCCTACTAAAAATACTCTTTACGGGATTTACGCTGGGAGCAGGATTTAAAGGGGGCGAGGTAACCCCGCTATTTTTTGTTGGCGCTACTTTAGGAAGTGCCTTATCGCTGGTTGTGCCATTGCCAATTGCCCTTTTGGCAGGCATGGGGTTTGTGGCTGTTTTTTCCGGAGCCACCCATACACCTATTGCTTGCACGGTCATGGGAATGGAACTCTTTGGGATTGAAAGTGGTATTTTTATTGGGATTGCTTGTGTGTTGGCCTACTTTACATCCGGTTCCGTGGGGATTTACAACGCCCAAATTGTAAAAGGAGCAAAATACCATTTGTACCAAAAATTAAAAAGAAGAAACACCGACTTTTTATAACCCTCTAAAAGTTTGTTAATTGTATAATTCATTTCAATATTACAGTAAAAAAATGTAATTTCGCAATCTATGAAAATACAAGACATTCAAGCGATACAGTTGTTATTAGCAACTCCTAAAAAGATTGCCATAATCCCACACCGAGGCCCTGATGGCGATGCCATGGGTTCTACCCTGGCTTTATATCATTTTTTATTAAAAAACAAACACCAGCCCGTTGTTGTTTCTCCCAATGAATTTCCAGATTTTCTGGCTTGGATGCCGGGCTCTGAAACGATTAAAATATTTGAAAAAGACAAACAAAATTGCACAAAAATCCTTGAAGAGGCCGATCTGATTTTTACCTTAGATTTTAATGCCTTGCACCGCACCGGCGATATGGAGCAGGTTTTATCCCAGCTAAAGGCACCCTTCATCATGATTGACCACCATCAAAAACCGGATGATTATGCCGCGATCACCTACTCTGATACGGCCTTTGGATCAACTTGTGAAATGGTGTACAACTTCATTTTATTCCTTGGAAAAAAGCAAGATATCGACAAGACTATCGGAACCTGCATTTATACTGGAATCCTAACCGATTCCGGTTCTTTTCGTTTTCCAAAAACAACTGGAACAACCCATAAGATTGTGGCTGAATTAATCGATTTAGGCGTTGAGAACACAGAAATCCCAAGCTTATTATTTGACAACAGCTCCTTTGGACGTTTGCAAATACTAGGAAGAGCGCTCCAAAACATGAAAGTACTTCCGGAACATAAAACAGCCTACACGACTCTTAGCCAGGACGAATTAAATTCGTTTGATTATGTAAAAGGCGATACAGAAGGTATTGTAAACTACGGATTAAGCATCAAGGGAATCATTTTTACAGCTATCTTTATAGAAAATAGAGAAGAAAAAATCATCAAAATTTCATTCCGTTCCCAAGGCGATTTTGATGTGAATCAATTTGCAAGAGACCATTTTAATGGTGGCGGACATCGCAATGCAGCCGGAGGGAAATCAGAAACATCAATGACAGAAACTATCAAAAAATTCGAAGATTTAGTAACAACGCTAAAAGTATAATCCATGTTAAAATTCAGTACGCCTATTGCACTGGTCTTTTTTTTGATTCTGGTTATGTCAAGCTGCAAGCAGCATCAGGAGGCGCGCAGACCCCTTTCGCAAGCTTCGGGAAGTTTCATGAAAAAATCAATTCAACGCAACAAAAAACTGGTGGCCACCGAAGAAGATAAAATTGAGGCTTTAATCAAAAGCGACCCAAAGATAAAATACCTTGCCTCAAAAAAAGGATATTGGTACACCTATCAAACCCGGAATGAAACGGATACGCTTACGCCAAAAAAAGGAGATGTAGCCTTTTTTGATTACGAGATAAAAGATTTAAAGGGAGCCATCATTTATTCTGAAGTAGAGCTAAGACCTCAAATCTATTATGTTGACAAACAAAACATTATGATGGGATTGCGAGACGGCATCAAACTAATGCGTAAAAACGAGAAAGTTACCTTTCTTTTTCCATCAAATATGGGGTACGGTTACCATGGTGATGACAAAAAAATTGGCACCAACCAGCCCTTAATCTGCACGGTTACGCTGCGTGACTTTAAATCGGAAGCAACTTATAAAAAAGAGAACGAAGCACCAGTAAAAACAGTTGTACTCCCAGCTCCCAGCAAACAACAAGTACCGCCCACCAGTACACCTAAAGACACTATAAACCAATAAAAATAAAGTTAGAAATGAAAAAAAAGATCGTACTCGCATTCCTGGCAATTGCCTCATTTTACTCCTGTAAAGAAGAACACAGCGATCTTCCAGACGGTTTATACGCTAAAATTGAAACCAATAAAGGGGACATCATCGTACAATTAAATTTTGAAAAGGCCCCTATTACAGTAGCAAATTATGTGGCATTAGCAGAAGGGAAAAATGATTATGTGACCAATGAAAATCTTAAAAAAAGACCTTTTTTTGATGGTTTAAAATTCCATCGTGTCATCAATGACTTCATGATACAAACCGGAGATCCGCTAGGAACGGGTTCTGGTGATACCGGCTACAAGTTCAAAGATGAATTTACTGATTTGCAATTTGATAAAGGAGGTGTTCTGGCTATGGCCAATAACGGCCCGGCCACCAACAGCAGTCAGTTTTTTATCACGCATCTTGCTACACCTTGGCTAGATGGCAAACACACTATTTTTGGTCATGTAGTCGAAAAAGGGATGGAGGTCGTGAACAAAATTCAACAAAACGATTACATCAATACAGTTACCATTATCAGAAATGGAGAAGCGGCTAAAAAATTTAACGCAGTAAAAATATTCAATGATTATTTTGCTGTAGAAAATAAAAATCAAAAGGAAAAAGCAGCTGTAGATACTGAAAACAAGCGAGTTTACAACGAGAAATACAAAGAAGTCCGCAAACAAAAAGTAGCTTATTTTGCCGAATTGAAAGCCAAAGCAACAAAAACCAAAACAGGACTGCAATACGTGATCACCAAAAAAAGCGGGGGTAAAAAACCTGCTATTGGTACTGGCATCTTCATTCATTACGCCGGTTTTCTTGAAAATGCTGAATTATTTGATGCTAGTATCGAAAGTATTGCCCAAACTTTTGGAAAATACGATGAAAACAGAGCCGCTCAAAACGGCTACCAACCCATCCCTTTCCAAGCTGGTAAAAAAGATGGCATGATTCCTGGTTTCATTGAAGGCATCGAAAAATTATCGTTTGGAGACAAAGCCGTGATTTTTATTCCATCCCAATTGGGATATGGGGCAGCTGGAGCCGGAGGTGTGATTCCGCCTAATGCCAACATCATTTTTGAAATTGAATTATTAGAAAAAATGCCTCAATAATAGTAAGAAAATAAGCCTTTAAATTAGTACACTATGAAATTTAAAATTCTGGTTTTATTGTTTCTGGGAATGGTCAATGTACATTCCCAAACGGTCAAGAAATCTATTCCTGCCAAAAAACCGGTGACAACAGCAAAAGCAATTGTAAAAAAACCGGTGAAACCTGCGGTAAAAGCTCCGGTAGTTATCGAGGGAATTTTTGCAACAATTGCTACCAACAAAGGAGACATTGTAGTGGAATTAGCCTACCAAAAAGCACCGGTTACCGTTGCGAACTTCATTGCATTGGCAGAAGGTAAAAACACTTTTGTCACTGATGACAAACTAAAAGGAAAACCGTTCTTTGACGCTCTGAAATTTCACCGTGTCATACAAGATTTTATGATACAGACTGGAGATCCTTCCGGCAATGGTTCCGGTGGCCCAGGTTATAGTTTCAAAGATGAATTTACGGACTTGAAACACAGCAAAGCCGGTATTCTTTCTATGGCTAATTCCGGACCTGCAACTAATGGAAGCCAGTTTTTTATCACCCATAAAGCAACGCCATGGTTGGATGGTAAGCACTCCGTTTTTGGTCATGTAACCCAAGGAATGGCTATTGTAAACGCTATTGCGCAAAGCGATGTAATTACAAAGATTACTATTGTGAGAAAAGGCGCTTTGGCCAAAAAATTTGATGCGCCAAAAGTATTCGCTGATTATTTCAACAATAAATCCGAAGACCAGAAGAAACAAGACCTGGCAAACGCTGAAAATAAAGCAAAACAAGCTGTTTTTGAAGCGGAAAACAAAGTAAAAAGAGAAGCGCTGGAAGCGGAAGCTAAACGAGTATACATGGAAAAATACGGTGCTGTAGTAACCGCTAAAAAAACCTATTTAGCCGCTGCTAAAGCGACAGCAACCATCACACCTTCCGGATTAGCGTACAAGATAACAGAGAAAGGAACCGGAGTAAAACCTGCTAACGGAGCAACATTTTATTTTCATTACGCAGGCTATTTTGAGGACGGAACCCTATTTGACAGTAGCTATGAAGAAGTCAATCAAGTCTACGGGAAATTTGATGCCAATCGTGCCGCCCAAAACGGATACCGAGCCTTCCCGTTTGAAGCCGGAAAAAAAGACGGCATGATACCCGGATTTATTGAAGGACTTGACAATATGGCTTTTGGCGATAAAGCAGTCATTTTTATTCCATCCAATCTGGCGTATGGCGAGCGAGGTGCCGGAGGCGTTATTCCGCCTAATACAATGCTTGTGTTCGAATTAGAAATGCTGGAAAAACAGCCAACTCCAAAACAATAAAATAAAATATTTGACAATTATAAAACCCGACAATTCTCATCAAAGGAAAATTGTCGGGTTTATTATTTAATCCATTTAGATAAATCTTATTCAGTATGCGGATTTAAACTGGGTTACACTGATTAAAAAATACTTAAAATCCGTTTTTCCTCTGGCATCCGTGTCATCTGAGTGCTATCAGACGTACACCAACACTATTATTTCTTTGTAAATTTCCAGTCAAATTCATCTTTCTGATTGATAATTGCACCAATCTCAAATTTTACCACCTCATCAAATTCTGTTTGAAAAATGATCCAGTTTTCCTCGTTGAAGTAATTTTCGAACGTATCAAACTCTTCCTGAGTAAATTTAGTGATTCCTTTGGTAACCAAATCTTTTTTGACCTCACTAATTTTTCTGTTGATCAATTTGTATCCAAATAATTCCAACTCCGGACTTGATGCGACAATGTACCCCAATTTCAGCTCTTCTTCCTTATAGAATGTCAAGCGCATTTTGAGTTTGTTGTAAGCAAAAATTACATTATCATCCTCATCCTTATAATTGCGGTCTGGTTTCCCGTAAAGCGCCGTAACATCATTTTGTTTCATCCCGAAAAGAAGCTTATCGATGCCGTGTTTTGGATTTATTTTCATACGTAGTCTGTTTTTTTTTAGTGAATAGAAAAATCAATGTGTATTGCAACAGCTCCTTTTCCAATCCTGATTATGGAACGCAAAGTTCGCAAAGTTTTTATAATGTTTGCCCTTTTTATCATTAAAAACTGAAGACTTTTTAGTAATCTAGCCGAGTATAAAAAAACCAGCTGCCAAACTACAGAGTAGGATCGGTTTTCGGGGCGGCAAAGTGCTCAATTTTTTTTAATCCCCATCGTTAAAACTACAATTTAAGGTTTTGTTTTAATCCAGCGCTGGATTTCTTTCCTGAGATTTCACCCATTTACACCGATTAATTCATCAGGCATCTTTAAAAATCTTTTATCAGCCTATGCTGTGGCAGCACTTTTTTTAATACTTGTATCTATATCCTTTTCTTGCTGCTTAATCATTAATGCTGGACTAAAAATGTAATAGATTTGACGGCAGTATTAAAGTCTGTACCGATACCATTCTAAATGATAATCCTATATTATTTTTAGAATCCAGAAGCAAAACACATTGAAGCACATTGTTTTAACTAGCATCGAAGCCAGTTCACTATTTTGGAAAGATGACAATAAATGGCTACTTTAGTACCACCAAAAGAAATAGTATGAGCTGGAATGCTAAAATTATTACACATAAAAAAGAGAAAAGAATCGCGGTCTATTTCGAAAAAAATCAAGAATTAATTACTCGAATAAAAACAGTAGCCGGTTCCAGATGGAGCCAATCTTTAGTCGCTTGGCACATTCCAGATACGGAAGAAAATAGAATTCGGTTTAAAATCCCAGCACTTACCTACTCCTTTCCGTCACCTGAAGGCATTGCTCAAATCGAGAAACTCAAGCAATGGATGCGTTCCAAGCGGTATAGCGAAAGTACGGTTGTTACCTATAGTGAAGCTTTGAAATCCTTCTTGGTTTTTTATAACCAAAAACCTATTGCTGAAATTACCAATGAAGATGTAATTGTGTACAATAATGAATACATTTTGAAAAACAATCTTTCGGCTTCGTATCAAAACCAAATTACAAACGCCCTTAAGCTATATTTTAAAACTATACAAAACACCAAAATCGAAATTGATAAAATTCACCGACCAAAACGGGCTAAGGTTTTGCCAAATGTATTGAGCAAAGAAGAGATAAAATTGATTTTGAATGCACACAGCAACATTAAGCACAAAATGATGTTGAGTCTGATTTATAGTTGTGGGTTACGCTGTGGTGAATTATTAGCACTTCGACCCGTTCATATCGATGCTAACCGAAACATAGTTTTGCTAAAAAACGCCAAAGGTCAAAAAGACAGGATTGTGCCATTAAGTCTAAAAATATTAGAAATGCTTCGTGAGTATTATAAAGTTTATAGACCTATATCTTATTTATTTGAAGGACAAATCAAAGGACAACCCTACGATGATAGAAGTTTGCAACAGGTGTTGAAACAAGCGCTTCAAAAAGCTGGGATCACAAAACCAGCCACCTTACATTGGCTCAGACACAGCTACGCAACGCACTTATTAGAAAGTGGCACCGATTTAAGATATATACAAGAATTATTGGGACACAGCAGCAGCAAAACCACCGAAATTTATACTCACGTAAGTACGAAAAGTTTGCAACAAATAAAAAGCCCATTTGATGATTTGTAAGAAATTAATTTATTATATTTGAATCGCAATGCGCTCCTCAATAGCGACAATCTACCCAAAACAGGGTGTATAGTCGCTACTTTATAGCGAGTATAGACAAGTTGTGTGAGATTATAAGAAACCAACGTTCAAAAAACACGAAACAAAATGAAAGTGTATGTAAACGGATATGGTTTAAGACCATTTAGAGTTGAAGAAACTACAGAAAACCCTACCCAATATAAAGGTAGTTATCAGTTGCCAAAAAATGTAGAAACAACTGGTGGAGAAAAGTGGATTAAATTAGACTACTACTTTACCGAAAAAGAAATAAAAAATTAAATAGGAACTTTCATTGTCTCCTTAACTGTTGTTTTAGGATTCTTTTTAGCATACTCTGCTGTTACAGTTCTACCAGTAATTGCGCTTCTGTAAATGATTACAGTTTTGAATTTTACCTCTTTAGCCATAATATATAAATTTAATTAAAATCAAATATACTTAAAATATGGACAGTAATCCATTAGTCGCCATCATAGTAGGTTTAGTAACAGCATCAAGCATATACGTTTGGAAATCTGACGAGTTTAATAAATCACAAAAAACATTTATATTGTTTTGTATTGTATTCCCACCCATACAGTGGATTATGATTTTACTTGCTAAGTACTATAACAAGTTAGCCTATAAAAAATCAAAAGAGTTCAAAAAAGAAGTTCTGAATTATAATGAAGAAAAGAAAATTGACAATTCAAAAACTACTCTACAAGAATTAAAAGATAGTGGTATAATAACTGAGGAAGAATACAAAACAAAAGTTGAGAAAATAGACGGTCAAAAAACTGAACTCGCCATTTTAAATTCAAAAGAATATAACCAATTAAAATCTCTATTAGATTCAAATATATTGACTAAAGAGGAATTTGAAAGTAAAGTAGAAATATTAAAGCATAGTAATATAAAAAGTGAAATTCTCGAAAAAGTATTACCACCCACATTTAATCCTGTAGAATTTGATAGCCTTGAAAGTGAAAATAAATCAAGTACAGTTAAAACTTATTTTTTGTCTTTTTTGGCACTAATTGCTTTATACTTACTTATTTATCTGTTTATTAATAGTAATAACTATAGTAATGAAAATATTGACAGTCAACCAACTGCTATTGATTCTACCTATATTAACAATAGTTATCAAAATACTACATATGTAGAACCACTAAAAATAAAAAAGTTTGTCTATGTTGTAATGAAAATCGAAAAACCAAGTTTAGATGTTTACGAACCAAAAGGATTTATAAATAGTGTCGGTTTTTACGAAACTTTAGACCCTATGTATTCCATAAACTATGAAAAAGAAACATATAGTACTGATATAATTGAGGTAAATGATTATAACATTGATGAAAAGTATAAAGTTTTAGATGATGCAAAAAATAAAATGTATTCACAATTGAAATTTGTTGATGATGCGTTCTCAACTAATTTATGGGTTAAATGTAAAGACGATAGCAAAAAGGAAGAATTCAAAGGAATACGCTCAAAAATAACTGATTCTCAAATATTTGATTTTGACAGCTATTCAGAAGCAAGTATTCATAAACAGGATAATTTGGATATTAATCCAAAACAATAGAATGGAATTAATTTGGAATAAAATTTGTTGTATATTTGAATACTTTAAATAAGTTGAAATTATGAGAACTCTTAAATTTAAAATTTCACCTGATACGATTAGAAAAGCAAACCGAACCTTAATTGTTAATGGTGTAGATTTTCACGTAAAAAATTCCTATGTTGGTGTAATAACTACAAGAATAATACTGAATGGTGTTGAAGTCGTAAGAGAAATTAGTGGAGAGAAGATAAAAGAAGCTTACGGTAAATCCCTTCGAGAATATGCAGAGAAAGTATAACTACATTTATTCTCAACTTGTAAAAGAAGATGCTGATTTAATTGGACACATAGCCTACTCTCTTTATAAAAAACAAAAGATAGAATATATCCAAAAACAACAAACTAGCGGAAAAGACCTTACTGATGAAGAGTTAGTGCCGTTTAATGATTTCTCATCATCTGAAAGCTCAATTGACAGTTATAAAATCAAAGCTGAAATTATCATACAAGGGTTTATTGAAAATGTTTTAGATGAAACATTTGATGATATGGAAAAACAAGCCGTATCTCGACAATCTGAAATACTAAAGACAATAGTAGACCCATTAAAACCTTCTTATCTTAAAGATTTGGGTATTGGAGTTTTGAGTGCCTTTATATTTGCATTGTTAGTGATTGTATTAGCTTTTTACATTCAAAATAAAGACACCTCTTTCAACATAACCGTTGAGACTCCTAAAACAGTTACTGCACCTGCAAAATAACCTCACACAACACACGCTACAAGCAAGTTGGGCATTTAGGCTTAATTTAAAGAATACGCTTACCAGCCGAAATTCGGCAAAACAGAAAAACAAGGAATTTTAACCCCAACTTGCTTGTAGCGTGGGAACGTCAAACTGTCTAATAACCTCCTTATCTCTATGTTAGATAATTTGTACAAAAAATCGTTCAAATAATTTGCATAATTCGTTGGTTTTATGTATATTTAAGCATGAAATTCATCAACGGAACCAACAGAAACCAACTCCCGCTATTTGCCTCATCGATTGATGATGCCATTGCGCAAGACAACGAAATCAGACTCATTGACCTTTTTGTAGACCGTCTTAAACTCGCTGATTTTGGATTCATTTTCGATTTTGTCGAGAACGGAAGACCCGCTTATCATCCTTCGGATTTACTCAAACTCTTTATTTACGGCTACCTCAATCGCATGCGTTCCTCCAGAACTTTGGAGAAAGAATGCAATCGTAACATTGAACTCATCTGGCTTTTGAAAGGTTTGGTTCCGGACCACAACACCATTGCTAATTTCCGAAAAGACAATTCTAAAGCCATTGCTCGCGTTTTTCGGGCAACAGTTAAACTAGCGACGCACTTTGAACTCATCGGTGGTGCTTTGGTTGCTGGAGACAGTACCAAACTCAGAGCGCAAAACTCCAAGAAAAACAATTTTAATCCCAACAAAATAGAGCGTCACATTGCTTACATTGATGCTAGACTCGAAGAATATAACACAGCTTTAGCCAAAGAAGACGGCGATGTTCTGGAAAAACAAAGCATAGCAAAGAAGATTAAAAAACACAGTATTCAAAAGCAAAAATACATTGGGTATCAAAACACCATTGACTCTACTGGTATTACTCAAATCTCGACATCGGATCCCGATAGTCGCCAAATCATGACTCGAAATAACATCTCGGAAGTGGCCTACACAGTACAAACCACCGTAGATGCACTGCATAACATCCCCATTGATTTTAAGGTGACCAATGAAAACGATTCCAAAGCTATGGGCGGCATGTTACGCCGAGCCAAAACTATTTTAAGACACAATAATTTTACCGCCATTTATGACAAAGGCTATCACACTGGAAGCGAATTTGATTGCGCTAATAGTCTTGGAATTGATCTGTTGGTTGCCATTCCTGGTGTTTCTGCACACGCGCCTGATTTGGCTTTTGATGTAGAACATTTTATATACAATAAAGAAACGGATACTTATACGTGCCCTGCGAATCAAACCCTAACGACCAATGGAAATTGCTACGCCAAAAAGAACGGCAAGTCAATAAGCCAGATGAAGCATTATAAAACTAGTGCGTGTTTGAGTTGTGAACTCTTTAAAAAATGCACCAAAAATGCCAAAGGAAGGCTCATTGAACGCTCTCAATACGCCGATTTGATTTATCAAAATAAAGTAAGAATCCAAAATAATTATGAAATCTACCGCAGACGCCAAGCCATAGTTGAACATCCATACGGTGTCATAAAACGGCAATGGGATTTTTATTATATCATGACCAAGAAAACCATAAAACGCGCCGCAGCTGATGTTGGATTGATTTTTACCGCCTACAACCTGCGCCGAATCTTCAACCTGATTGATCACAATCTACTCACACAGTATCTAAGAATACTGGCTTTATATTTTGGGACTCTAAGAGCAATATATAACCCTTTTTACGGACTGTTTTATTTTATTAATCATAAAGCGAGTTTTACCAGAACGAATTTTAATTGTAGTTTAAATAACATATATTTACTCAATGAATAACAAAATACAGTTCGTTTAGAGGTTTTTAGACGAACTGACGTTGGCAGAAATATTACCAAAAATCGTAGAATTAAGAAAAATTAAAACGAATGAAAAAAGTTATATTATTATCGCTATTATTGAGCGTTCCATTTTGTTTCTCTCAAAATAAAGTTGAAGCAGAAAAATTAGTTGAGGAAGGAATTCCTTATCACGACAAAGGAGATTTTGAAGGTGCAATAAATAAATATGACAAAGCATTAGAATTAGATAAAAATAATGTTTTAGCATTAACAGAAAAAGCTTTTTCACTTTTGTCGTTAAAAGAATATGATAAAACAATAACAATATGTAAATCACTTATTGAATCAAATCCAAACGATACAAAACTTAAAACAGTCTATGTTACCTATGGAAACGCGCTTGACGGTCAAAATAAAACTGACAAGTCTATTGAAATCTATACTGAAGGTATTAGTAAATTTCCCGATTATTATCAGTTATACTATAATAAAGGAGTTACTTACGCAAGCGTTAAAAAGAATGACGAAGCAATTATATGTTTTCAGAACGCACTTTTACAAAATCCTAAACATTCAAGTTCAAATAATGGACTTGGTAGACTTGAAAAAGCTAAAGGAAACAGAATTCCAGCAATTTTATCTTTTTGCAGATTTTTAATTATTGAACCTCAAACAAATCGGTCTAAAGAAAATCTCGCAAGTTTAAAAGAATTGTTAATGCAAGGTGTCAAAAAAACAGGTGAAAATGCAATAAGTTTAAGTATCGATCCAAAAGACTTAGATTCTGATGACAAAAGAGAAAAAACAAAAGAGAATAATTTTAATTCAACTAATATGATTTTGTCAATGACTTCTGCTTTAGATTTTGACGATAAAAATAAAGATAAAACAGAAATAGAAAACTTTATCAGAAAAATGGAAACTATTTGTGCTTCTTTATCTGAAACTAAAAAGACAAATTTTGGATTCTATTGGGAATATTTTGCACCATATTTTGTTGAGTTGAAAAAAAATAATTTATTGGAGCCATTTGCTTATATTGTTTTTGCATCATCGGAAGAAGAGTACATTAAAAATTGGATTAAAAATGATAAAACAGAATTAGACAAATTTTACAATTGGTCAAAAGAATATAAATGGAAAAACATCAAGTAGAAAATACTTCTGCCAACAGCTAGGGATTCGTTGCGTGCGCAGCACGAACAATGAAACCCGGGTTGAACGGAACCGATTGTACGTCCGTCAACACTATGGAGTTGTCGTAAAGATTTTAGAGAGAATTATAAAAGGCAAGCGAGACCCGATCGCGCGGATATCTGATTTTTCGGACAACTATAGCGCGGATTTGCAATCCGTGCCCACAAAGAGAATGATTCAGCAAGAAATTGTGCCCGTTTAGAGTGTGAAATAGAAGTGGTTTTATTAGAATTATTTCGATATTGTTTACGGGCACGGATTGCAAATCCGCGCTATCGAAGCTAAAAATTATCATCAAAACTGTCCAATTTGAACCGGAATGAGGTGTTCACTTTGCTCCGGAATCACCGGTCCAGTTTGACCCGGAATATCTATAAAGCAACTTTTGCCAGAACGAATTTTAATTGTAGTTTAAATCACAGGTATTTACTCAATGAGTAACAAAATACAGTTCGTTTAGAGATTTTTAGACGAACTGACGTTGGCAGTAATCTCAAAAAAATCCAGAAATCGAAAAAGAATAGTTTCCAATTTTGAATTTGATTATATTTGCAATTATGAATAAAAACCTTTACATAATTGCAGGTTGCAACGGAGCAGGGAAAACAACCGCTTCTTTTACTATTTTACCTGATATTTTAGACTGTAAAGAATTTGTAAATGCTGACGAAATAGCGAAAGGATTATCGCCATTTCAGCCCGAAAAAGTTTCATTTGAAGCTGGAAGAATAATGATAAAGAGAGTTAATGAACTTCTTGAAATTAATGAAAATTTTGCTTTTGAAACTACTTTAGCTACCAAAAGTTATAAGTCAAAAGTAATAAAAGCTCAGAGTAAAAATTATACTGTTACTTTACTTTTTTTTTGGTTGCAAAACGTAGATTTGGCAATTGAAAGAGTAAAAACACGAGTATTGGAAGGTGGACATAATATAGAGACAGAAGTTATTCGACGTAGATATAAAAACGGGATTAAAAACTTATTTGAAATTTATCTTTCAATAGTTGATGAAGTTATGATTTTTGATAATTCAGGAGGGAAACCTGAATTGATTGCTGAAAAAACTTTAGAAACAGAAATAAACATTTTAAATGAAATGAAATTCGATAAACTTAAAAAATATTACAATGAAAAAGCATAAAAGAACATTAAATCAAACCAAGATTTTAGAAGGAATGGATAAAGTTTATGAAAAACTAATCGAATTCAAAAAGAAAATGAATAGCGAATTGATAATATTGAAAGATAACCAAATCGTAAGACTAAAACCGTAAATATTTGCACTTCTGCCAGCAGCTAGGGTTTCGTTGCGTGCGCAGCACGAAAAATCAATTATAATCACCGAATACCAACAAAAATAAATTCAATGAGGTAAATCCGGGTTGAACTGCCTGTCCCGTTTTTACGGGAGAACCGATTGTACGTCCGTCAACGCTATGCTCTTATCGAAAAAAAATTAGAGAGAATTATAAGAGGCAAGCGAGCCTCTTTTTTTGTAGCGTGGTTTCAGCTTGTTTTTTTTCGTGTTTTTCATCACTTTTGAGCAGAAGTTCCCTTACCCATCCCGCTAATTAGCGGGACAGGAATTTGAACTTTGGCTACCGCCAAGATACCAAGCAGGTGGACCACGCTGGTCAAAGACTGCTATCCGGTGTAAATTTCCTGTTTTACAACACGGACACTTAGGCATAAAGGTCTTTTTCTCTGCTTTTTCTAACACTTTTACTTTGAGCTTTTCTTGTAGAAGCTTTAGTTTTTTTCGTTTCCAGGTGCTACTCAAAAATCCATAATGCCGTATTTTTACAAAACGTTTGGGCAAAATATGCAACGAAAATCTTCTAATAAACTCCTTATGCGTGAGCGTCATTTGTTTTTTAACGCCCGCTACTCGGTAATCCTTGTAAACAAAAGTTACGTTTTCATTGTCAATGCTTTTAATTCGATTGTTACTAATGGCAATTTTATGAGTGTAACGTCCTAGATATCCCCGATCGCGCGGATATCTGATTTTTCGGACAACGATAGCGCGGATTTGCAATCCGTGCCCACAAAGAGAATGATTCAGCAAGAAATTGTGCCCGTTTAGAGTGTGAAATAGAAGTGGTTTTATTAGAATTATTTCGATATTGTTTACGGGCACGGATTGCAAATCCGCGCTATCGAAGCTAAAAATTATCATCAAAACTGTCCAGTTTGAACCGGAATGAGGTGTTCACTTTGCTCCGGATTTGTTCGTATTCAGTGCAATCTCCTAAAAAAGATGGCTTTATATTTTGGGACTCTAAAAACAATTTTTAACCCTTTTTACGGACTGTTATATTTTAATATTCATAAGCGAATTTTGCCAGAACGAATTTTAATTGTAGTTTAAATCACAGGTATTTACTCAATGAGTAACAAAATACAGTTCGTTTAGAGATTTTTAGACGAACTGACGTTGGCAGTCATACACACTTGCGACGGAAAAAATAGAAATCCCATTTCGGGAACTTTTTTTTATTATCTTTGAAAAAAATTAATACATTTGAGAGTAGTAGCTAAAAAAATATTAAGAGACTTTTGGGAGATACATGGTGATTGTGAACAACAATTAAAATCATGGTTTCAAGAAGCAAGTACAGCTGAATGGAAAAACCCAAACGAAATAAAGTTAGATTATCCTAGTGCTAGTATTTTAAATGACAATAGAATAGTTTTCAATATTAAAGGAAATAATTACAGATTGATAGTTAAACTAACTTATGAATATCAAATGATTTGGATTCGATTTATTGGAACGCATGCAGAATATGACAAGATTAATGCAAATGAAATTTAAATATTATGGAAATTAAA
This sequence comes from Flavobacterium sp. ZB4P23, assembly GCF_003970375.1. Taxonomy (NCBI): domain Bacteria; kingdom Pseudomonadati; phylum Bacteroidota; class Flavobacteriia; order Flavobacteriales; family Flavobacteriaceae; genus Flavobacterium; species Flavobacterium sp. ZB4P23. The sequence goes on along the minus strand of NZ_RYDK01000003.1, from coordinate 407,338 downwards.
CCTATAAAAACAGAAAACGATTACAATCAAGCTTTACAAAGACTTGAAATAATCTTTGATGCAAAAAATGGCTCTCCTGAAGGAGACGAACTTGAGGTGCTCGGTATTTTAATTGACAAATATGAAAATGAAAAATTTCCTATCAGCTTACCAGACCCCATTGAAGCAATTAAATTTAGAATGGAGCAAATGGGTTACAACCAAAATGATTTAGCAAATATTATAGGTCTGAAAAGTCGTGCAAGCGAAATTTTAAACCGAAAAAGAAAGCTTTCTTTGGAAATGATAAGACAATTACACGAAAGGCTTCATATACCAACTGACGTTTTAATTCAAACTTATTAAAAGTACGACTGCCAACAGCTAGGGTTTCGTTGCGTGCGCAGCACCAACAATGAATTATAATCACCGAATCCAACAAAAATAAATTCAATGAGGTAAACCCGGGTTGAACAGCCTGTCCCGTTTTTACGGGAGAACCGAGTACCTGCCGTCAACACTATGGAGTTATCGTAAAGTTTTTAGAGAGAATTACAAGAGGCAAGCGAGCCTCTTTTTTTGTAGCCTGGACATGCTAACTTTACCAGCATAAAAAGTTAAGAAACCAGGATACCAAATAAAGTCCCAAATAGAATCCCTATGCGACACATTTCTTAGTAAACGAAACGGATTCACGCTATATTCGGGAATTATTAGAGCGCAATAGTAGAAAAACTCACAGCCAATGAAGTACCAAAAGTATTCAGCAAAAAAAAAGTCATTTTGATGATTTGTAATAAAAGATTATCTATACATTTGGAAAGACTAGGCTATTCAACAGCGATTACAGACAGGTTGCCAATACTCATAGATCCTTTACGATTTTAAACTTTTCAATTTTTAAAAATAAATCTTATGAAATACAAACAAATTCTTCTTTTAATATTATTTATTTCCACTTCGCTTTTTGCGCAAAGCACAGCACCACAATTAGATAAAATTAAGCAGCAAGATCTAAAAGATGATTTATATGAACTGGCGGGTGACGCCTTTCGGGGACGAAGAGGAGGAGAACTTGGCGAAATGCGAGCTTCTGTTTGGGTGGCTCAAAAGGCCCGTGAAGCTGGCCTTAAACCTGCAGGCGAAGATGGAACCTACTTCCAATTCTTTAATCTGAAACGCAGCCGTGTGGCCAATAGTAGTACTGTTAGTGTAAATGGTAAAGCACTTGATCTTTGGAAAGAGATTTGGCCAACTAATTTGGTTGACACTACCCTAGAAGGCTCCGTAGTTTGGCTGGACAAAATACCGGATAATACTGTCGATCTGAAAGGCAAAATTGTAGCTATGAATATTATGCCTCCAACCCCCATTATTCAAGACTGGGTGAGCCTCTGGCAATATCGTTATACCGCTTCTGCCATGAACCAGCAGGGAAAAGAACTCCTCAGCCGCGGTGTTACTGCTATAATTTTTGTTGCTGATGACACTGTAGAATCACTTATCTCATTTACGGGATTTCATTATCAAGAAGGAAGTTATGGAATAGAAGGTGCCCAATCCTCTACTGCAGCTACGGTACCAATTATATTGGCAAGTAAACAGTTAAAGAATATGTTTTCTAAACAAGGCGCTTATTTAAAAACTACTTTGAAGGTAGAGAATTTTGACTATCCCTCTATTAATGTTGTTGCTAAGGTTGATGGAACTGATCCTAAACTGAAAGAGGAATATGTTTTATTCAGCGGTCACCAGGACCATGACGGAGTAGGACCAGCTGTTAACGGTGATCCTATCTGGAACGGTGCTGATGATAATGCATCAGTAACGGTAGCGATGCTTGCAATAGGGAGTGCGTGGAGTACACAACCCGCTAAGCGATCGGCTTTATTTGTATGGCACGGATCTGAGGAAAGGGGTTTATTGGGTTCTCGCTATTTTGTTAGCCATCCCACCGTTAAACTGCCCTCCATAGTTGCTGTTTTAAATGGCGATATGATAGGACGCAATGCACCTGATTCTGCTGCACTATTGGGCGTAACAGAACCTCATCTTAATTCTTCTGACCTTGTAGCTATCACTTTAGCAGCTAATAAAAGTATTGCCAACTTCAAAGTAGATACTTCTTGGGATGCTGCAGATCACCCAGAGAATTGGTACTTCCGAAGCGATCATCTTCCCTATGCTCAAGCTAATGTTCCAGCAATATTTTTTACCACCTTATTACACCCTGACTACCATACCCCCTTCGATAGCCCAGATAAAATTGACTACGTAAAACTTACTAAGATGGCAAAGTGGATCTATGAAACCGGATGGAGAGTTGCTGAAAGTGCCAAACGTCCTGCTTTAACTATTGAAATAAAAAAATAAAAAATAACTACTTATTATGTTCTTAATAGACAAGCCATTTGTTTCCGATTTTCTTATCAAAACAATAAAAGATAATAATTATAAAATAATTGCAACCAAAGTAGCAAAAGAATTGGTAAAAGATGATTCTTTGGCATGGATAGCCGAAGAGGAAGCAATCACTTTACTAAAAAATAATCCAGAAATTTCTCTTTATAGCAATTCAGAGAACGCATTAGCTTGGATCGACCAATACTATGGAGAAAGTGAATTATCAAGTCAATTACAAGTTTTAAAAAATAAAGTAAAGTTTAGAGAACTTATAAAAGAGTTGTTTCCCGACTTTTATTTTAAGCAAATAAGTATTGAAGAAATCCAACGATTGTCCGATGATGAAATTCGGTTCCCTTTTGTAATTAAACCTGCTGTTGGTTTCTTTAGCATAGGAGTTCATATAGTAGAAAATGAGAAAGACTGGGTAAAAGCTAAAAGTGAGTTACAACCTGATAAACTTAAAAGTATATTTCCTGAAAATGTATTAAACACAAGTAATTTTATTATTGAAGAATTTATTCGTGGAGAAGAATATGCAATCGATTATTATTACGACAATAATGGAGATGCTGTTTTGTTAAACGTTTTACACCACCTCTTTTCATCCGGTACAGACACAAGTGATCGGGTTTATTCAACATCCAAAGCAATCATTGAAAAGTATAAAATTGATCTTGAATATTTTTTAAGTAAAATTGGTAAAGAGTTACATTTAAAAAATTTCCCGGCTCATGCAGAAGTCCGCATAGATGAAAATGGAAAAATAATCCCTATCGAGGTAAACCCTTTACGCTTTGGTGGATTTTGCACCACGGCCGACCTTCTAGGAGTAACTTTAGGTTTTAATGAATACAAATGCTTTTGTGAAAACAAAAAACCAGACTGGAATACTATATTTAAAGGAAAAGAGAATAAAACATTTAGTGTCATTATTTTGGATAATAATTCAGGAATAATTCCTTCGGATATTTTAGGATTTAACTATTCAGGTCTTGCTAAAGATTTTGAAAAACCGATAGTAATTAGAGAATTAAATATAAATAAATATCCTGTATTTGGATTTGCTTTTATTGAAAGTGCTGCCAGTAATAAAAAGGAATTAAATGATATTCTAACCTCTGATTTAAGAAAATATATAGTATCGAAATAAGGAAAATTTTAAAGTAACATGCTTTAGCCATCATAGAAAGTTAAGAAATAATCTTAATTTTAATCTATGAAACAAGTGCGCAAAATTTACGAAAAAGCTTTTAAAGAAAAAGCTGTCCAAAGCTAGACTTGGTTGCGTGGCACAATAAAAGCATCTGCGCTATTTTACCTTTCAGCAAATTCCACAAAAAAAGCCCCAATCGGGGCTTTTTACATATAATAAATTCAAGTTTCTACTTACTCAAATACATTTTTCTTCTGGAGTACAATTCGTAGAATTGATCGTCTTTCAAGTCATCAATAAACAAGATGCTTTCTCCTGTTGATTTCATTTCTGGTCCTAATGCTTTGTTCACATTATGGAACTTGCTGAAAGAGAAAACCGGTTGCTTGATGGCATATCCTTTCAATTGCGGATTAAATTTAAAATCGGTTACTTTATTATGCCCTAACATTACTTTAGTCGCATAGTTCACATACGGTTCTCCGTATGCTTTTGCAATAAACGGCACCGTACGAGACGCTCTAGGATTTGCTTCAATGATGTAAACGATATCATCTTTGATTGCAAACTGAATGTTGATTAAACCAACGGTTCTCAAAGCCAACGCAATATTCTTGGTATGGTCTTTTATTTGTTGCATTACAAATTCACCTAAGTTAAACGGTGGCAAAGTCGCGTTACTATCTCCAGAGTGCACTCCGCAAGGTTCGATGTGCTCCATAATTCCTATGATGTACACATTTTCGCCATCGCAAATCGCATCAGCTTCCGCTTCAATTGCACCATCTAAATAATGGTCTAAAAGCAATTTATTTCCTGGAATCGTTTTTAATAAATTGATTACGTGCTCTTCCAGTTCTTGTTTGTTGATTACAATTTTCATTCCTTGACCACCCAACACATACGAAGGACGAATCAATAATGGAAAATCTAAAGTATCCGCCAAAGCTGAAGCTTCATCCGCTGTTTCAGCGATTCCAAATTGTGGAAAAGGAATTTTTAAATCGGTCAACAATTCTGAGAAACGACCTCTGTCTTCGGCTAAATCCAATGCATCAAAACTCGTTCCTATAATTTTAATACCGTATTTAGACAGTTTTTCGGCTAGTTTCAGGGCCGTTTGACCTCCTAACTGCACAATTACCCCTTCTGGTTTCTCATGTTGAATAATATCGTAAATATGCTCCCAGAAAACCGGTTCAAAATACAATTTATCTGCTGTATCAAAATCCGTCGAAACTGTTTCCGGATTACAGTTGATCATAATCGTTTCGTAGCCACATTCTTTAGCCGCTAACACACCATGCACACAAGAATAATCAAATTCGATTCCTTGTCCAATTCTATTTGGGCCTGACCCAAGAACGATTATTTTCTTTTTATCGGTAACAATACTTTCATTGTCAACGTAACGGGTTCCGTCCGCTTTTTCTATTTCGGCTTCAAAAGTCGAGTAATAATAAGGCGTTTTTGCTTTGAATTCCGCCGCACACGTATCCACCAATTTGAATACACGATTGATGTTCATTGTAGTTCGCAGCGTATGTACCTGGCTTTCCAAGCAACCTACCATGTGAGCAATTTGTCTGTCGGCGAAACCTTTTTGTTTGGCTTCTAATAGCAATTCTCTGGGTAAAGAATCCACTTTATAAGTAGAGACTTCTTTCTCTAACGTATAAAGCTCTTCGTATTGTTTCAAGAACCACATATCGATTTTAGTGATTTCATGAATGCGGCTCAATGGAATTCCCATCGCGATAGCATCATAAATCACAAAAACACGATCCCAACTCGCAAAAGTCAGTTTCTCGATAATCTGTTCGTAGTTTGTATATCCTTTTCCGTCAGCACCCAGACCATTTCTTTTGATTTCTAATGATTGAGTCGCTTTGTGCAATGCTTCTTGGAACGAACGTCCAATTCCCATTACTTCCCCAACAGATTTCATTTGAAGTCCTAACGTTCTGTCAGCTCCTTCGAATTTATCAAAGTTCCAACGTGGAATTTTTACAATCACATAATCCAAAGTTGGTTCGAATAATGCCGAAGTCGATTTGGTAATTTGATTTTGCAGTTCATCTAAGTTGTACCCCAAAGCTAGTTTGGAAGCAATTTTTGCAATAGGATATCCCGTCGCTTTTGATGCCAAAGCAGAGGAACGAGATACACGAGGATTGATTTCAATCGCTACGATGTCTTCCTTATCGTCAGGAGAAACGGCAAACTGCACGTTACAACCTCCGGCAAAGTTTCCGATACTTCTCATCATCAAGATTGCATAATCACGCATTCTTTGAAATGTCGAATCAGATAATGTCATTGCTGGCGCCACAGTGATGGAATCACCGGTATGGATTCCCATTGGATCCATATTTTCGATAGAACAGATAATCACAACATTATCGTTTTTATCTCTCAAAAGCTCCAATTCGTATTCTTTCCAACCCATTAAAGCCTTGTCAATTAAGACTTCATGAATAGGAGATGCTTCTAAACCTCGGGTTAGAAGTTCGTTAAAATCTTCTTTTTTATAAACAATAGCCGCTCCTGTTCCACCTAAAGTAAAGGAAGGACGAATTACTAATGGGAAACCAAATTCCTGAGCAATTTCTTTTCCTCTCAGATAAGACGTACATATTTCTGCTGGAGCAGATGGCACACCGATTTTTTTAAGCAGTTGTTTGAACTGTTCTCGATCTTCGGTAATATTAATAGCGTTAACATCAACGCCAATTAATTTCACGCCAAAATCCTGCCAAATCCCTTTTTCATCGGCTTCTAAACAGAGATTTAAAGCCGTTTGGCCTCCCATTGTAGGTAGGACTGCATCAATCTGAGGATGTTCTTTTAAAATTTGAATAATCGATTTTGTCGTTAAAGGCAATAAATAAATGTGATCCGCCATTGAAGGATCGGTCATGATTGTTGCCGGATTCGAGTTGATCAAAATAACTTCGATTCCTTCTTCACGAATAGAACGTGCAGATTGCGATCCCGCATAATCAAATTCGCATGCTTGACCAATAACAATAGGACCTGAACCTATTATTAAAACTGATTTTATGGATGTATCTTTTGGCATTGTGTGTAATTATAGTGTTGTGTAGTTGTTGTTTTGAAAAGATTAAAATTACTGAACTCAAATCTTTTAACTGTAAATCTTAAACATTTTTTAACGATTAGGTATAAAAAAAGGCGATACTAAAAAAAGTAACGCCTTATTTATGTTTATACAAACATTATTTTTTGTGTCTTGGTTCGCAAGAAACAGTCAATTTATGTCTTCCTTTAGCTCTTCTACGCGCAAGAACTTTTCTTCCATTAGCAGAAGCCATTCTGTCCATAAATCCGTGCTTATTTCTTCTTTTTCTTTTCGATGGTTGAAACGTTCTTTTGCTCATTGCTTTGTATCTTTAAAATCTTATTTATATGTCTTCCTATTTTTGAATAACTGTTATTCTAAAACCGAGTGCAAATATACAAAGACTTTTTTTTCTCACAAGTAGTTTTGTAAAAATATTTTCAATTCATTTTACTATATTTGTCATCTTAAAATAATCACACTATGTTTCACAGAAATATTAAACTTATTATCGCCGGACTTATTATAGCTACTGGCATTTGGCAATTTAAAGAAAGTAATATTGGGAATGGAATATTCCTTATATTATTAACTGTAATCCCTATTTTCCTTTACTTCAAAAACGAATTCATCCTATTAGCCTTCTTAAAACTACGAAAACAAGATTTTGAAGGTGCCAAAAAATGGTTGGCGTACATCAAAAATCCGGAAACGGCTTTGATACAAAAACAGCAAGGCTATTTTAATTACCTGCACGGGATCATGCTTTCGCAAACGAATATCAATCAAGCAGAGAAATATTTTAAGAAAGCCATTGAACTCGGATTATCAATGGACATGGACTTGGCTGTAGCCAAATTGAATCTGGCCGGAGTTGCCATGACACGTCGTCGTAAACTTGAAGCCACTTCCCTATTGAACGAAGCCAAAAAATTAGACAAACAGAATATGCTGAAAGAGCAGATTACTATGATGAAACAACAAATGAAGAAAATATAGTTTTTATAATTATCGAAAAAAGGGTCAAATGATACACATTTGACCCTTTTTCTTTGGTATATATCCTAATTTTTGGAATAAAACTGCTTCATGTTTTCTTATATCAATATCCGTTATTAATACTAAATTGATAAAATTAGCCACAGATTAAAAAGATTCAACTGATTTCTTAAATACAAAATAAAATCTGTGCAAATCTTTGAAATCCGTGTCAAAAAAATGCTTGGCACACTTTGCGGACATTCCTATTTTCTTAAATGCCTTATATGGTTCAAAAAAATCAGTTAATATCCTTTTAACGGAATTTCGATTTGGTATTTCTTACCGGTATCATTTATTAATTTTGTTTCTCTAAGCCAAGGATTATGAATTTTCAAAATCTTATAGTTAATCCCTTGGCTTTTTGCAAAATCAGCTAAATCTGCAATCGAACTGTCAATTTCTATTTTCCGAGTGGGCAGCGTTGCGTATAATTCTTCGGCAGCAATCCTAAAATTGTATTTTTCTGGATTTCCCATAATTTCTTTCAAGGCTAAAATTCTGAAAACATAGCGGGACGTTTCTTCGGTAAGTAACAAATCATAATAATTCGATACTTTTTGAATCTCAATTTGTTTGTTTACTCCTGTCATTCCGCCATTATACGAGGCTGCTGCCAAAGTCCAACTGCCAAATTTACCTTTGGCACTCAAAAAATAACTGCACGCTGCCTGGGTTGATTTCTCAAGATCATAACGCTCATCCACATTTTCATTGACTTCCATGCCGCGTTCTTTGGCCGTTTCCGGCATAAATTGCCAGATTCCCCTTGCCCCTGCCGGAGAAACTACATTCACTAATCCACTTTCAATAACGGCCAAATATTTGAAATCATCCGGAATACCGTTCTTTTTTAGAATAGGCTCAATTACTGAAAAAGCACGACTGGCTCTTTTTATTGCCAAAATTGTAGAAGCATGTAAATTGACATTCACCTGTAATTCCCGGTCAAATCGTTCCTTGACATCTGCTATTTTCAACGGAGTTGCTTCCCCTGAAAAATTCAGTTTTTCAGGAAAAAAAGATGCCGATTCTCTTTTTAACACTTTTTCAACGTCCGGATTTGTAGTGGCAAAAACTAATATCCCACTTGCAAAAACTACGGTAAGCACTAGAATCACTTTATTCATTACTTTCATCTTTTCTTTTTTTATGCCTTTAGAGTAGTTGCGAAAGTGCGTTTGTTTCTTTTTTGGTTTCCAATATAATGGAAGGCAAATTTTCATTCAACCATTTGTATTTATTCAAAATCATAATATGTGTTCCTCCTTTTACAACGATACAATTCTTAATATATTTTACAGGAAACACATCATCCATATCTCCATGAATATGAATCACGTCTGGGTCTGCAACTGTTCTGTCCCAAAGAACAACCTGCTCTACTGCCCAATTCAAATAGCGAATATCCCGAACCGAAAGGAATTTTTTATACAATTTTAATCTTTGATTCACTTTTTCTCCAAACGAAAATTTAGCCAGGTTTTCCAGATTCAAAATCAAACTCATAGGAATCAGCTTATAAGCCTTCGTTGTTTTAGCAATTTTTAATCGGCGTGGAAATTCTAAATTACTTTTGACACTCGAAATGATAATCACTTTTGAGACAGCTATACATCTAGCGATTTCCTGAACCAAAATACCTCCAAATGAAACGCCTATCAAAACGGGATTTTTATGCTTGATTTTCTTAGCTATCCTATTGGCATAATCCATCAGCGCTTCATTTTCCAACGGAATCTCCCACTCTAATAAATGGATCTCAAAACGATCTTCCGGAAGTGCAATTCGTTCAAAAATAGCGGTACTTGCCGCTAATCCTGGCATTAAATAAACTGGAATTTTACTCATAATTGTTTTAACGATTTTATAACAACATTCCCCTTTTTTATAGCGAATTTTGTATAAAATTAATTTTTTTATTGGAACCTGCTGTAACTAAGTAAGTCGAAAGTTTAAAAGTCGTAAAGTCAAAAGAATTAACTTTAAGCAAAATAGCTTTAAATCAGATTGTTACATAATTTTATCCTGATTTTAAAATATGACATTATACCATGGTTATTACTTATCATCTTATATTATTAATAATTTATGACTACACAACTATTTGAATCAAACACTAGGGGCAAAGCTGATTTTGGCTGGCTAAAAGCCAATTTTTCTTTTTCTTTTGGAAATTATTTCAATCCGGAACGTTTGCAATTTGGAATGTTACGTGTTTTAAATGATGATATCATCAAGGGCGGAATGGGTTTTGGGACTCACGGTCATGCCAACATGGAAATTATCACCATTCCTCTTGAAGGCGGCTTGAAACATCGTGACAGCATGGGAAACATAGGTGTCATTGGTTTTGGAGAAGTTCAGGTAATGAGTGCCGGGACTGGAGTAGAACATTCTGAAATGAACGCAAGCCACATAGACGAAGCCAAAACGCTACAGCTTTGGGTCTTTCCTGACAAAGAAGAAGTTACACCAAGATACGACCAAAAATCATTTGATATTGAGAATCAAATCAATACCTTTGTAAATATCGTTTCGCCAAATGATATGAATGATGGCAATGCACTTTGGGTTTACCAGAAAACCTTTTTTCATTTAGGAATTTTTGACAGCAACACTCGTTCGACCTATCAGGTTCGAATTCCTAATAACGGTGTGTACTTATTTTTAATCGAAGGCGAAATAGAAGTTAACAACCATGTTTTGAAGGCAAGAGATGCCATGGGAATAACCGATTTTGAGGCATTTGAAATCAAGATTATTACCAAATCAAAAATACTTTTGGTAGAGGTACCAATGAATTAGCGTTAATTATTATGGAGGCAGCAATCACTATGGAAATCAAAGACAACACTTTTGCAAGACAATTTGAAACTATGGTCGACGAAGGATTAGTTTCTGTTGAATATTCGTTTCAGGAGAAAAAAATATTTTTGACAAAAATAAATGTACCGGAATCCTTTGAAGATGAGGAATTCATTTCTAAATTTCTAAAAAACATTATGGAAATTGCGATAGAACGAAAATTTAAAGTTGTTCCTATCCTTCCAAAAATAGTTGTTTTTTTTAAAAAGAACCCTATTTACAAAGAGTTGCTTCCTCCGGGAATCAGACTCTAAAAAAAAGAGGCTATATTCTTGAATACAGCCTCTTTTTTTATGTAGATTTTCAAGCGATTACTTCTCTATCTCTCGCATACTGTCCATTTTTTTGTGCGCTAGGAAACCCGCAATATCCTCAAAATGTTCCACTACTCTTTTGTTTCCAAACTCAAAAACCTTAGTGGCTAATCCGTCTAAGAAATCCCTATCGTGAGAAACGATAATCAATGTACCATCAAAATCGCGCAAAGCCTCTTTGATGATGTCTTTGGTTTTCATGTCCAAATGATTCGATGGCTCATCCAGAATCAATAAATTCACCGGTTCCAATAATAATTTAATCATTGCCAAACGGGTTTTCTCTCCTCCGGAAAGCACTTTCACTTTTTTGGTTACATCATCGCCCTGAAACATAAAAGCCCCCAAAATATCTTTTATTTTAGTTCGAACATCCCCCACGGCAATGTCATCGATGGTTTCAAAAATAGTCGCATTTTCATTTAATAAAGAGGCTTGATTTTGAGCAAAATAACCAATTTGGGCGTTATGGCCAATTTCTAAACTACCACCATTGATTTCGATTTGTTTCATAATGGCTTTGATCATCGTCGATTTTCCTTCTCCATTTTTCCCTACAAAAGCCACTTTTTCGCCTCTTTCGATCACCATATTTGCATTCGAAAAAACCACATGCTCTCCATACGATTTTGATAAATCTTTTACAATTACGGGATATTGACCGGAGCGAGCAGCTGGTGGAAATTTTAGTTTCAAAGCAGAAGTATCTACCTCATCTACCTGAACGATAACGAGTTTCTCTAACATTTTTACACGGGACTGTACAGCATCCGTTTTAGAAAAAGTTCCTTTAAAACGATCAATAAAAGTCCTGTTATCCGCAATCATGCGCTGTTGCTCGTCATACGCTTTTTGCTGATGCACACGTCTGTCTTTTCTGAGTTCTAAATAATGTGAATACTTGGCTTTATAATCATAAATACGTCCCATTGTAACTTCGATGGTGCGATTCGTAATATTATCGACAAAAGCTTTATCGTGCGAAATAACCACAACCGCTTTGGCGGAATTAATCAAGAAATCCTCTAACCATTGAATACTTTCAATATCCATGTGATTGGTAGGCTCATCCAGCAAAATTAAATCTGGTTTTTGCAAAAGAATTTTGGCAAGTTCAATTCGCATTCTCCAACCACCAGAAAATTCCGCAGTTTGACGGTTAAAATCTTCGCGAACAAATCCCAGACCAAGTAGAATTTTCTCCACTTCGGCTTCATAATTTACTTCTTCAATAGCATAAAATTTCTCACTTAAGTCAGAAACTCTTTCGATCAATTTCATATAAGCATCACTTTCATAATCGGTGCGAATCGTCAATTGTTCATTGATTTCATCGATTTCGGCTTTCATACCAAAGATTTCACCAAAGGCTTTAGAGGTTTCTTCCATAACCGTTGCGCCATCGGTAGCTAATAAATGCTGAGGCAAGTAAGCAACTATCGCATCTTTTGGTGCCGAAATATTCCCAGTTGAAGGCTTACTTTGACCCGCAATAATTTTAAGCAGTGTCGATTTTCCTGCTCCATTTTTGCCCATTAGGGCAATTTTATCATTCTCATTTATGGCAAAAGAAACATCACTAAAAAGTGTCGTTCCACCAAATTGTACGGAAATATCGTTAACTGTAATCATTGTTTATTTGTTGATTTGGTAATTCGGTTAATCGGTTAATCGGTTAAATCAATTAAACGATTTTTTAAAAGTGCAAAGATAGATTAATTAAGTACTTTGTTTACTATAAAATAAAAGCTTGCAGAAAGAGAATAAAAATTCTGTTCCTGCAAGCTTTAAAAAAAAAATACTCAAACTAAGTAATAACCATGGTATAATGTCGTATTTTAAAATCAGGATAAAATTATGTAACAATCTGATTTAAAGCTATTTTGCTTAAAGTTAATTCTTTTGACTTTACGACTTTTAAACTTTCGACTTACTTACGCTTCTTTATTTGTATTGATCTCGTCCCATAATGGCGCATTCATAACACCAATATTTTGTGGATTAAACACTGGATTCTTACCTTCTTTTCTTTGTTTTTCGTAATCTTTTAATGCTGCGAGAGCTGGTTTTTGCAACAGCAGGATTGCAATAATATTACACCAAGCCATAATCCCCACACCAATATCACCAATATTCCAAATCAATTTAGCTTCATTGACACAGCCATACATAACCACTAGTATCATCACCACTTTTAACACGCGATTGAACATGTGCGAATTTATCTTTCTGGTCAAGTACGAAATATTAGTTTCAGCAATATAGTAATATGCCAAAATAGTGGTGAAAGCAAAGAAAAATAACGCAATAGCCACAAAGAAAGAGCCAAAGCCAGGAAAAACACTATCCATAGCGCTCTGTGTATAGCCTGTCCCAGCAGTAACATTTTGCGCTCCCTCGTACAAAAATTCAGTGGCCCCATTTGTACCTAAGACCGGATTTTCTACATTATATCTACCGGTAATCAGCAACATAAAACCGGTTGCACTACAAATCAATAATGTATCTATATAAACTGAAAAAGATTGCACTAAGCCTTGTTTTACCGGATGCGACACATTTGCAGCAGCGGCAATATGCGGTGCAGTACCCTGTCCCGCTTCATTAGAATAAAGTCCTCTCTTTACACCCCACTGAATTGCCAATCCAATAACGGCTCCAAATCCGGCTTCCTGATTAAAAGCACTTGTAAAAACCAAAGAAATAACGCCCGGTAGCTCGCTAAAGTTCATCCCTATTATCACAACTACAAGCAAAATATAACCAATGGCCATGATAGGAACCACGATCTCAGTCACTTTTGCAATTCTTTTTACCCCACCAAAAATAATCGCTCCAAACACAAGAGCAACAACAACGGCGGTAATTCTAGTATCAAGATTGAAGGCATTCTCTAAACCTTCAGCAACCGAATTGGACTGAATACCGGGCAGCAAGATTCCTGCAGAAATAATAGAAACTATAGCAAACAAGATGGCAAACCACTTAACACCCAAGCCTCTTTCGATATAAAAAGCAGGACCTCCTCGAAACTGTCCCAAATGTTTTTCTTTGTAAATTTGCGCAAGAGTCGCCTCTACAAATGCGGTACTCGCACCCAAAAAAGCAACCATCCACATCCAAAATAAAGCACCCGGACCACCAAAGGTTATTGCTGTAGCCACACCGGCAATATTTCCCGTACCAACCCTGCCGGCCAAAGACATGGATAACGCTTGAAAAGACGAAACACCAGATTCTGAACTTTTGCCATCAAACAGCAAACGAAACATTTCCTTAATGTGCCGCAGTTGAAGAAAACGAGTCCGAATAGAGAAATAAAGCCCTGTTCCTAAACATAAAATTATTAAAGGCGTACTCCAAACTATTTCATTTATCATTCCAACAATCTCTTCCATATATTCCATTTATATTAATAATCCGACCAATTAATTTTTATAAAACTATAACATTAAGCCAAAGAAAACTAACTAAGAGCCCTCTAAAACCCAAACAAACTCTTAATCCACTTAAAACCAACGGCTGAAACAGCGTCTTATTTGTATTCAAAAAAAGATGTATCCATTCTCTTTTTCTTGTTTTTATAAAGAATCCATTTTTATTCCATTAAAAAAAATGCTCCATTCAATTGAATGGAGCATTTTTTTGTTTTAAATAATTCTGACAGCTTAGCGAAAGTAATTATTCCTTCCTCCACTTTTTAGTTTCTTCAAAAACATGTTCAAGAATAGCCGCTTCTCTTTCATCAAAAGCTACGTTTCGGCGACTCATTACCAGCCGAGCTGTTTCAAATGCTTTCTTGGTAATATAGGTCGTAAAACCGGAAGCCCCACCCCAAGAAAAACTCGGTACAAAATTGCGTGGAAAGCCGCTGCCAAAAATATTAGCACTTACGCCTACTACCGTTCCGGTATTAAACATCGTATTAATTCCGCATTTACTATGATCTCCCATCATCAATCCACAAAACTGAAGTCCGGTTTTAGCAAAACCTTCGGTTTCGTAACTCCATAATTTTACTTCTTCATAATTATTTTTTAAGTTTGAATTGTTACTATCCGCGCCAATATTACACCATTCGCCAAGAACAGAATTCCCTAAAAAACCATCATGTCCTTTATTCGAATACCCAAACAATACCGAATTATTAACTTCGCCTCCAATTCTGGAATGCGGACCTACGGTTGTTGCTCCGTAGACTTTGGCAGCCATTTTTACGGTTGCGTTTTCGCACAAGGCAAAAGGACCTCTGATGACAGAACCTTCCATAATTTCAGAATCCTTACCTATATATATTGGACCTGTTGAAGCATTTAAAGTAACAAACTCTAACTTTGCGCCTTCCTCGATAAATATATTTTCGGAAGCGATGACGTTGACACTTTTTGGGACGGGCTGTGACCTGCGGTCTTCGGTTAAGATTTCGAAATCTTCCCGAATGGCGGCATCATTTTTCGAAAAAATATCCCATGTATTTTGAACCGTCAAACAATCGTCCTGAAATTCTATAATTTCATAGGAATCAAAATCTACTTCTTCTTGTTCTTCAGTGGTATAAAAAGCAATCACTTCATCTGCTCTAAAAATAGCCTGATTGGGTTCCAGATTACTAATCATTTCTACCAAAATAGCATTGGGCAGAAAAGAAGCATTGATCATCACATTTTCTTCTAGTTCCACCATAGGGAATTTTTCAGACAAATAGTCCTCCGTCAAAGTAGTTGTGGTAGAGCCTAAATGCATTTCCCATTTTTGACGAATGGTCATAATCCCAATAAGAATATCCGCAACAGGACGTGTAAACGTAAAAGGCAGTAAGGCGTTTCGAGCGGGACCGTCAAAAAGTATGTAATTCATATATTTTTTTTTAAAATGTATCCGTACGGACAAGTCGTGACTTGTCCGTACTTTTAAGCAGTGCCAAAGTTACAAAGTTTTCAAATAGATAAAAATAAAAAAAGCCTTCCATCTCGAAGTATCGGGAGGAAGGCTTTACTATAATTAAAAACAAGCTTTTATTATTTAGCGTGTTTAGCATATTTCGTTTTAAATTTATCAATACGTCCTGCAGTATCGATAAGTTTAGATTTACCGGTGTAAAAAGGGTGAGAAGTTCTGGAGATCTCCATTTTTACAACTGGATATTCAACTCCGTCAACTGTTAACGTTTCTCTTGTATCTGCAGTAGATTTAGTGATAAAAACATCTTCATTTGACATGTCTTTAAAAGCAACTAATCTGTAATTTTCTGGGTGTACACCTTTTTTCATCTTGTTATTCTTTTTTATTTGTTTGGCTATAAGTCATTTTGAAGCTTTTCTTCTGACAGAAAAGGTATAAATGTATTATAACTTTTTGTTTTTACACTATTATTTTGAGTCTGCAAATTTACAATTTTTTTCCAATAAACAAATCTTTGTCTCACTTTTTTTATATAATCGTAAAAAGTGATTTTTAGTCCCGAATATATTGGGAATTGTTATATTTGTAGATTAATTCTAAAACAACACATAATGATCAACGAAATAATTAAAAAAAACGGTGTAACCTACGGTGTAATTGCAGGAGTACTATTATCATTGATAACTGCTGTTATGTACGCTATAGATATCAAATTATTCATCGCATGGTGGACTACCCTTTTAAGCTTCTCTGTTTTTATAATCGTTCCTATCATAATGCTGTCAAAAACAAAAAAGGAATTAAATGGCATTCTTTCTTTTAAAGAGGCCTTTACTACCTATTTTATATCAGCAGTGGTTGCCGTTCTTATTTCTGTTGTTTTTAAAATCATTTTATTTAATTTTATTGATCCTTCCGTAAAGGAGACTCTTTTAGACTTAACCATAAAATATTTAATTAGTACGTCTGAACAGTTTGGGGTTCCGGCATCCTCATTGAATGAAACCGTTTCAAAATTAAGAGAAACGGATCCGTATTCGATCGTTGAACAATTAAAAGGATCTGTTTTCGTACTCTTTTTTTGTGCCATATTAGGATTAATCATGGCAGCATTCTTTAAAAGTAACACTACACAAGAATAAAAGTAATGAATTTATCTATACTCATACCGCTTCTTAATGAAGAGGAATCCCTTAATGAACTCTACCGCTGGATTATCAAAGTGATGCAATCTCATAATTATTCTTATGAAATCCTTTTTCTGGATGATGGAAGCACGGATAATTCCTGGACACTTATTGAAGGATTTGCCCAAGAGAACCCTCATGTAAAGGGAGTTCGTTTCATGAAAAATTTTGGAAAATCACAAGCGTTGCATGCTGGTTTTGCAAAAGCGCAGGGTGATGTAATTATCACCATGGACGCCGATTTACAAGATAGCCCGGAGGAAATTCCGGGATTGTATGATATGATCACCAATGGCAAATATGATTTGGTTTCCGGATGGAAAAAGAAACGCTACGACTCCGTAGTGGCAAAAAACCTTCCGTCTAAATTATTCAATTGGGCTGCCAGAAAAACCTCTGGTGTAGCATTGAATGATTTCAATTGCGGATTGAAAGCTTATAAAAATGTTGTGGTAAAAAATATCGAAGTTTCGGGTGAAATGCACCGCTACATTCCGGTTTTGGCAAAAAATGCCGGTTTTGGAAAAATTGGTGAAAAAGTAGTGCAACATCAAGCTAGAAAATACGGACAAACAAAATTTGGAATGGAACGTTTCATCAATGGTTTCCTGGATTTAATTACCATTTGGTTTCTTTCTCGTTTTGGAAAAAGACCGATGCATTTATTTGGCGCCATGGGATCGTTGATGTTTATCATTGGGTTTATGCTTGCCGGATATATTGGTGTTTCCAAATTATACCACATGTACAATGACATGCGCTATAGCCTGGTAACGAATAATCCTTGGTTTTATATTGCGCTAACGACAATGGTTTTGGGAACACAATTGTTTTTAGCTGGCTTTCTGGGCGAAATTATTTTGCGAACAAAAAACAATGAGGAACGCTATAAAATTTCGAAAGAACTGAGTTAACGAGATCAATCTTTTTGTATAATTATTATTTTTTTAAGGTCCCAAATTGTGACCTCAAACATTTAGAAGTTATAGAATTAAAAATTATACACAAAAAAATAGTGGAGATAAGAGAATTCAACGTGATCCTTGATTTTGGTTTAGCCTTGTTATACAATGTTGAAACACGCATTTTATAGCAAGTCGTACGAAGAAACCGCTCTCGATTCCCCAAAAATTTTATGTTTATGCTGACCGCAACTGAGACAAACTAAC
The DNA here is from genome assembly GCF_003970375.1 of Flavobacterium sp. ZB4P23. NCBI lineage: Bacteria > Pseudomonadati > Bacteroidota > Flavobacteriia > Flavobacteriales > Flavobacteriaceae > Flavobacterium > Flavobacterium sp. ZB4P23. Next base: position 389,240 of record NZ_RYDK01000003.1, on the reverse strand, counting down.
GGGTATCACAAGCTGTGATATCCTAAAAAAGCAATATTAGTGTTGCTTTGCCTTTTGCGTTTACAGAACAAGGGATCGCAATGCTCTTGATTGTCTAAAAAAAAGCAATAGAAAATCAATTTGCTTTCGCCTGTTCGTCTTTCAGACTCGAGTCTGGATATTTACAACGTATTAAATTATTTGGTAAATAAAGGTAATACGGCTCAAAAGGATTCTGAACGAAATAGAATTGGGTACAAAAAATAATTTTTGAAAAAACGAGTACTAGCCCTGATAGCAATGGAAATCCTTTTTTGAGGTTTTTACCGAAAAAAAGATTGAAATGAATAGCAGGAAAAAGCTCCGAAAAATTTATAAAAATGGAAATTAAACGACACATTTTAGACGCCGTAAATGAATGGCTTACGCCAACATTTGATGCTGCGACTCAGGAAGCAATTACTGAATTGATGACTACATCACCAAAAGAGCTGGAGGAAAGTTTTTATAAAAACCTGGAATTTGGAACCGGCGGAATGCGCGGTGTCATGGGCGTAGGAAACAATCGGATCAATAAATATACGCTTGGGAAAAGCACGCAAGGTCTTTCTGATTATATGCACACTGTCTTTCCAAACCAGCCTTTGAAAGCGGTTATTGCTTATGATTGCCGTCACAATAGCGATACGTTGGCTAAGTTAGTTGCGAATGTTTTTAGTGCCAATGGGATTGAAGTGTACTTGTTCTCGGAGATGAGACCTACACCAGAATTGTCCTTTGCGGTGAAACATTTAGGTTGCCAGTGTGGCATTGTGCTTACGGCATCACACAATCCGCCGGAATATAACGGATACAAAGTGTACTGGCAAGATGGTGGACAAATTGTGCCACCGGAAGATGAAGGAATTATTACTGTCATTGAAAATTTAAATTACAATCAGATCAAGTTTACTGCCAATGAAGATTTGATTCATTATATAGATACGGAAATTGATACGGCTTTTATCCAATCGACGATCGAAAATGCTAGTTTTGGAACTTCGGCTGTAGCCAAAGAAAAGCTGAATATTGTATTTACTTCCTTGCACGGAACCTCTATAAAACTAGTTCCTGATACTTTGGCGCAAGCGGGGTATCCAAATGTGAATATCGTGGAAGAACAACGAGTACCCAATGGTGATTTCCCTACTGTGAAATCGCCAAATCCGGAGGAACCGGAAGCCTTGACCATGGCGTTAGCACTTGCCGATAAAGTAAATGCGGATATTGTTATTGGGACGGATCCTGATTGTGATCGTTTGGGAGTTGCTGTTAGAGACAATGAAGGTAAAATGACGTTGCTAAACGGGAATCAAACCATGATTTTGATGACTGCATTTTTATTGGAACAATGGAAAAAAGCAGGTAAAATTAATGGCAAACAATTTGTGGGCTCTACGATCGTTTCCACACCTATGATGATGGAATTAGCGACAAACTACGATGTAGAATGCAAAGTGGGTTTGACTGGTTTTAAATGGATTGCCAAAATGATTAAAGACTTTCCTGAATTGGAATTCATAGGTGGTGGTGAAGAAAGTTTTGGCTATATGGTGGGCGATGCGGTACGGGATAAAGATGCTGTTGCAGCAACGTTATTGATTTGCGAACTTGCAGCTCAGGCTAAAGCCAAAGGAAGTACGGTGTACAAAGAATTATTAACACTCTATGTTGATAACGGATTTTATAAAGAACACTTGGTCTCGTTGACTAAAAAAGGAATGGATGGTTTACAGGAAATCAATCAGATGATGGTTGACATGAGAGAGAACCCACTGAAACAGATCAACGGACAACGCGTGATTATGCTGGAAGATTACCAATCATCAATCGCTAAAAACCTTTTAGATGGATCCGAGTCTACGATGACCATTCCAAAATCGAACGTGTTGATTTATTACACGGAAGACGGGTCTAAAATTTGTGCCAGACCAAGCGGTACGGAACCAAAAATAAAATTCTACATCAGTGTAAATGCTGAACTATATTCAGTAGAAGATTTTCAGGAAGTAGAAACCGTATTGAACGAGAAAATTAAAAATATTATTATTGCAATGCAATTGAACTAATGGACAAAAATTTAATCAAATTAATTCCCTTTACAAAACCATACAAAACACATATTATCTGGAATGTGGTGTACAATATTTTGTATGCTTTATTTAGTACCATTTCAATGTTGACGCTGCTTCCAGTACTTCAGGTGCTTTTTGGCAAAGTCAAAACAGTAGAAAAAGAGCCAATATATACCGGAATAGGGAATATAAAAGACTACGGGACTGATCTTTTGTATTTTAAAATAACCGAATTAACAAAAGACAATAGTGCTCAGTTTGCGCTTTTATTAGTCGTTTCATTAGTCATTGTCACTTTTTTATTCAAAAATTTATTCAATTACCTCGCTTCGCATCACATCATGCACCTTAAAAATGGTGTGTTACGCGATTTACGAAAAACAATGTATGATAAAATAGTTGAATTGCCCATATCCTATTATTCCGAAAAAAGAAAAGGAGACATTATGGCGCGAATGCTGGGCGATGTCAATGAGGTTCAAAACTCTTTTTTCTCAATACTGGAACTTATCGTAAAAGAACCTTTGACTATAGTCTTTGCAATAGTCACCATGTTTTTCATAAGCGTTGAACTAACGTTTTTCGTTTTGATCTTTATTCCGATTTCGGGATTTATCATTTCAAAAATCGCTAAAAACCTGAGAGCACAATCTTTACAGGCACAAAAAGAAAGTGGTTTTCTGATTTCAATAGTTGATGAAAGCCTAGGTGGTTTAAAAGTGATTAAAAGCTATAATGCCGAACCTAATTTTAAAAACCGATTCAACGATTCGGTAACCCGATTATTGAATTTATCCAATAGTATAGGCGACAAAAATAATTTGGCAACGCCATTGAGCGAATTTTTAGGAATTACGACTATTGCTGCCTTGCTATGGTATGGTGGAAACTTAGTCTTAATTGACAAAACCCTTGAAGGTGCCGCTTTTATTGTTTTTCTTACGCTGGCCTTCAACATTCTTACTCCTGCCAAAGCCATTTCGAAAGCATCGTATGCCGTGAAAAATGGTTTAGCCGCTGCAGAACGAGTTTTTGAAGTTTTAGAAGTCGAAAACGAAATCACTTCAAAAGAAAATGCAATCGAAAAAAACACTTTCGATTCCAATATCACAATCAAAAACATTAACTTTAAATACGAAAAAGAGAATGTGTTGAAAGACTTTACTCTTGAAGTAAAAAAGGGTCAAACGGTGGCTCTTGTTGGGCAATCTGGAAGCGGAAAAAGTACCATTGCCAATTTGCTCACCCGTTTTTATGACACCAGTGAAGGCGAAATCACCATTGATGGAGTTAACATAAAAGATTTTAGTTTAAAATCGCTTCGGGGCTTGATGGGCTTGGTTACGCAGGACAGCATCTTGTTTAATGATACGATCAAAGCCAATGTTGCCCTGGGAAAATTAGACGCAACCGATGAGGAAATTATCGAAGCGTTGAAAATTGCCAATGCCTATGAATTTGTAAAAGATTTACCGTTAGGGATTCACACGAACATTGGCGACAGCGGAAACAAACTTTCCGGAGGTCAAAAACAACGTTTATCGATTACCAGAGCCGTTTTGAAAAATCCACCAATTATGATTCTGGATGAGGCCACATCAGCATTGGATACCGAAAGCGAAAAATTCGTTCAAGTCGCTTTGGAGAACATGATGCAAAACCGAACTTCGATTGTGATTGCGCACCGACTATCAACCATTCAAAAAGCGGATAAAATTGTGGTGATGCAAAAAGGAAAAATAGTAGAACAAGGAACACATGACGAATTAATTACTCTTGATGGAACCTATCATAAATTAGTGACGATGCAGTCATTCGAATAACTCTTGCGTCTTATGATACGCTGATGAAATGAATTTGCGACAGTAAAAACATGATTTTGACAGATTTTTAAATCTTTAAATTAAAAATGTACATTAATAATCCAAACATAAATCTTCCCGAGGATCCCAATACTGTTGTTTGGAAATACCTCGATTTGTCTAAGTTTCTGGACTTGTTGTTGTCACAAAAACTATTTATGTCCCGATCCGATAAATTTGAAGATCAATACGAAGGCACTTTTAGCGAGCCTACTTTTGAGGAAATAAAAAAACTTTCTATTGACAATCCTGACTTTTTAAACTACTATAAAACACATCGGGAAAAAGTAGCGATTAGCAGCTGGCACATCAACGAGTATGAATCATTTGCTATGTGGCAAATTTTCACGCAAAACAGTGAAGGTTTAGCCATTCAATCTACGATTGGGCGTTTACAGCAAGCACTTGGTCCGGAAACAAATTTTAATCAATACATTGGGGAAGTAAATTATATTGATTACAAAAAAGAACACATCCCGTTTGATGATCTATTTTTTCCTTTTTTGTTCAAGCGAAAAAGTTTTCAATATGAAGGTGAAGTGCGCATCATCACGGACATTGGAGAAAGCGATATAAAAATTAATGATGGTTTAAAAATCAATGTAGACATCAATCAGTTAATTGAAAAAATATACATCCATCCCAAATCCGAAAACTGGTATAAAAACCTGGTCATTCAGTTAGTGAAACAACTGGGATTTAATTTTACCATTGAAAAATCAGACTTGGAAAGTGATATTTTGATCTAAAATCAGTGCTTCTAAACGGGCTCATACCCAATTATTTTCCACTCTTTATTGGACAAATCGATATAGTAATAATTCACGACATCTTTTTTATCAAATTCACCATTTTTATTAGTGTCTTCAACGGTCCTAAAATACAAACGATTTTTGGAACCGATCAATTTCCAATCGATCAATTCCTGAAAATCGGGTGACATCTTTGTGAACTTCTTGCCGCTAATCTCACTTAAATACAAGGCCTTAATATCGCTTGTGTCTAGTTTTCCATCTTTATTAGTATCCACATCGACCATCGTATAGACCATAATCTGGTTATTGGTTTTATCAGCAACGGACTTCAAATACGTCGCTGTTTGAATCAAAACAGGTTTGTCTGTCAATTTCCTGATGGAATCCGAATCTACTTTTTGAAATTTTAAATTTTGCAAAAAACCGGTGATTTCAAATTCACCATAATTAGAAATCGTAAAACTTAAATCATTTACACTCGAAGATCCATATCGCGCTTTAGTTCCTCTTTCACGGATACTTAAATCGGCCACAGGATGAATCAAATAATCCGTCCCTTCCATTTGCAATGGTAAGTCAGCAATTTGTATTTGAGTAGAATCCACTCGGGCAATTACCTTTGCTTTGCTCGTTCCATCGTAAGTTACTTTAGGTTTTTCAACCTCTTCTTTACAACTAGTCAAAAGCAGAACGGCTATTCCTATAAGAGTGATCTGTATTTTTTTCATGATGCTGTGCTTTAAAATTCAAATATAATCATTTTTAAAAAATGACAATCGTATTCCGTTGTCGATTTATCTAATTAAAATGGAGTCCGACTTTTATCTAAAATACGACATATCGCATACTACTATAATTTAGCACTCAATTTCACATTAAAAACTCTGGTAGTCATGTAATTAGGAATTGCATACTGATTTTTAGAATATACATCGCGAACCCAAGTATTCGTAATGGCATTTTGATTGTCAAAAAGATTAAAAATTTCCAATCCTACCGCCAACTCTTTAAAATCTTTAAACCAACCCGTATTCTTTTTTACTGTTGTGTTATCTATAAAAACTTTAGAAAAACCTACATCCACACGGCGGTAATCATTCAATCGGTTTTGGTATGCATAAGGATCTGCATAAGACGGAGAACCTCCCGGCAATCCCGTATTATACACTAAATTCAAATACAATTTAATACTTGGAATATTGGGCATATAATCCTGAAACAACAGACCAAATTTTAATCTCTGGTCTGTTGGTCTTGCGATAAAACCCTGGTTATTGCTATTTTCCTCTGTTTTCAAATACCCAAAACTAAACCATGATTCGGTTCCGGGAACAAATTCCCCGTTTAACCGAATGTCTACTCCTTGCGCGTACGCTGTAGCATTATTATTAGCGGCATACCTAATGCGCACATTGTCAATCGTATAGGTATTTACATCCGACAGTGATTTGTAATACAACTCAGATATTAGTTTGAAAGGGCGATTCCACATCGTGAAACTAAAATCATTCCCAATCACAAAATGAATGGATTGTTGCGCCTTGGTATTGGGCTGCACCAGTGCATCTGCATTTCTCAGTTCCCTGTAAAACGGAGGTTGATGGTATAAACCTCCGGAAAGTCTAAAGATCATATCGAGCTGCCAATCCGGCTTTATGGCAAATTGTGCTCTGGGACTAATCGTTATTTGGGATTTACCAATTATAGTAGCACCTGATACTTCCCATTGATGCATCCGGACTCCGGCATTATACCAAACTTCACTCCTGCCAATAGTACTTTTCAAACTCCATTGGCCATAGCCTGAAAATCTATTGATCGAATTAAAATTAGTCGCACGAATGTCTTGGTAGGGCACTAACGGTCCTTTGTAAGGCGAGTAGGGCTGGTCGTTTTTAGGCAAATCAATAACAGGTGGATTCAACGAGAAACCGGCTGAATCGATTACCTCCCACTCTATAATTCGATCCCGGATGGATTCTCGTGTATACTTTATTCCCCATTCAAATTGGCTTTCTTTCCAATCCTGAAATCCTTTTATTTCCGTATTAACAATCAGTGCATCTAAGTCATTTCTGGCATGATTGAGCTGGGAGCCAATTCCTCTTGTAAAAGCGACTTCGCCATAGGTTTCAGAACCAATACTGGAATCCACTTCGCCTAAGCGATATTGGGCAAAAATATCAAAATATTCTTGTTCTAAAGTATGAAAAACAGAACCAATAAATTTCAACGTAAAATTATCCGAAACGTTAAAGGTCGTTTTCACCGCGCCGAAATACGTGTCGTACTGATCCGTTTCGTGTCCTTCATAGAAAACAGAAAGACGCATTGGATTATCTATAGTTCCGAAATTAGTTTGTCTGGTTAATGGTTGATACTGGTATTTGTTTTGGGAAATATTACCTAAAAAACTCCATTGCCATTTCGCCGAAGCATTATAATTTATATTGGCTTGAATGTCTGCAAAGGAAGGCGTGAAATTTGTTTGTGTTTCCTGGCTATTCACCAGAAGACTGTTGTTGCGATAGCGGACTCCCGTAACCGCAGACCATTTTTTATCCTTGGAAACCACATCTACAGAAAGGCTTCCGCCAAGAAGACTCGCTTCAAGGCTTGCGCCAAATTTAATCGGTTTTCGATACGTAATATCTAAAACCGAGGATAATTTATCTCCAAACTTCGCTTGAAAACCACCCGCTGAAAAATCAACATTTTGCACTAAATCCGTATTAGTAAAGCTCAACCCTTCTTGTTGCCCCGACCGAATTAGAAACGGACGATAGACTTCAATTTCATTCACATAAACTAAATTCTCATCGTAATTTCCCCCACGCACGGCGTATTGCGTACTCAATTCGTTATTTGAGTTTACTCCCGGCAATGTTTTCAAAATATTCTCGACACCGGCGTTAGCCCCAGGAATTTTTCGGATCATTTCTGGTTCAATTGTAGTAATTCCCTGGATCTGTTTTCTGTTATTTGCCGTTATAATAACTTCTCCCATTTGCTCCTTCCGATTCGTCATTACAGGGTTGAACTCCCTTTCCTCTTTTGGTTCCAATACAAAAGTTACCGTTATTTTCTTCAGCGAAACATGTGTAAAAACAAGCGTAATTTGTTTATTCACAGGAACTTTTAGCACATAAAATCCATTTTGATTGGAGCTTGTTCCACTACCGGAATACGAAACATTTACGCTTGCCACAGGCTGGTTGTTTTCATCCAAAATCACCCCTTTGATCCTAGCCGTTTGGGCTGCTGCAGTAAGACTCAGAAGAAAAAAAAAGAATACAGGTAATAATCGATTCGTGCTCAAATGGTTTGGCTTTTATTATTTTTGACTTCTAAAAAAATGCGTTTCAAAGGTAGTTGAATTTCCTACATTATCCGTCACTACCACTTTTAAATCATTGGCGCCTTCAGCAACAATCCCATCACTAAAATAATGAGTAATTTTTCTGGTTTTATTATCATATTCAAACAATACCCATTTTCCGTTCAAATACCCATTGTATGATTTGATGCCTGACAAATCATCGGATATAGAAAGCTGAATCGTTTTTTGTGTACTGATCCATTTTCCTTCTACAGGTGCATTCATGGTGATTTTAGGAGCAACGGTATCAGAAACCAAAGCATATTTTCCCAAAATTTTGACTTTGGTGCTAAATACGTTGTCTTTTATGTATGTTGGATTGTAATTTGTAGCTTTTCCGTCGATTCTGCCAATAAACATTTTCTCTCTTTGCAGTTCCGTCGCTTTTGTGTCTTCAATAGAAACAGTAAAATTACTATGGGCAGGAACGGTGTCATCATGCAACCATAAAATGTCATTTTTTACATCAAAATTCATATTAAAATCATCGTAAAATGTTCCCGAAGGAAAGAAAACTGACATGTTCTCTAAAGCAAAATTGCTATCTACGTTAGCGTTCACAAAATAATTTGACACCGCAGGTTCCGGGCTTATAACCGTTGGCAATAAATCATATTGAATAGGAATCGCTATTATTTTTTTGTTTCCAAAGAAATCCGACACTTCAATGCGATACAACGAAGCTAAATTTGGCGTTATTTGCAAAACACCTTTATTTTCATCGGCTTGAATAATGCTCAAATTATACGGAGTTTTCATAAAAAGTTTCTGAACCCGTTGTTGCGTTTTTTTATATCTGGGATAATCAATCAAAGCATTAATGTAACGCATCTCATCAAAGGAATAGGTGTTGAATTCATACCCAAAATTTGGTTTCCCATTATAAAAGGAGTGCACCTTGTACACTCCGTTAACATTAAACGAGACATCATCACTATCAGAAGCGGAAATACCAAAACCAATCACGCCATTTGCGGTTACTTTATCAGACAGGTAAGTCCCATCTTTTTGTAACGAAACATTGAGAGCTATTGGTCGTTTGGAATGGTTAACTGTTGTTTTTGAATCTAAAGGGTACACGTAAACGGCTGAAACAATTGGTTTTTTAGTGTCTTTTAAATATGTATCGTAGCCAAAAAGCATGGGGTTGATTATGAACTCCGTTTTGGAATCTCGAAATTCAAAATGCAGATGAGGACCTTGAGAAGATCCTGTATTACCAGAAAAAGCGATAACATCCCCGTTTTTAACCTGCATTTCATCGGGTTTAAAAAACATTTCAATTTCAAAGGATTCCTCTTTATAATGGTTGTTTTTGATGTAGCTTTCAATGGCACCATTGGCCATTTTTAAATGCCCATAAACGGATGTAAAACCATTAGGATGATTAATATAAATTGTTTTTCCATTACCAAAAGTAGAAATTTTTATTCTGGACACATACCCATCGGCTACTGCATACACCTTGAAACCCTCCTTTTGTTGGGTTCTTAAATCAAATCCCGCATGAAAATGGTTGGGTCGCAATTCTCCAAAATTCCCTGACAATTGCATCGGGATGTCTAATGGAGACCTAAAATAATCTTTGGGATACTCCGCTTGCGCAAAAACAAAGTTGCAAAAAAATACTAAATAAAGAGAAAATTTCATTGTTTACATTTTTGCTAAGGTAAAAAAAAAGTATGCAAAAACAGTTCTAAAAAAAAACAGTTCCTAATCAATTGTTTAACTGTTATTTAACTAAATAAATGCAAAAAAAATAATAAAATATTGCAAAATTAAAAAGGAATACTAACTTTGTATGATTATGTAATGAATTAGAATATATAATGAGTGCAATTGCAGAAATTATTGATACTCTTGAAAATAAAGTTGAAAAACTTTTCATAAAAATGAAAAGTTTGGAACAAAAAAATCAAGATTTAAGAAACGAATTAACAAAAACTGCATCTATAATACTAACTCAATCACAACAGATTGAGGCCTTAAAAACGCAGTATGAAACACTCAAAGTAGCGAATGCATTACTAGGCAGTGACGATAATAAAAGAGATACCAAGTTTAAAATAAATTCATTAATTCGCGAAATTGATTATTGTATAGCCCAGCTATCAGACTAATAAAAGATATGGACGAAAAGCTTAAAATTAAAATATCAATTGCAGACAGAGTCTACCCGTTAACGGTTGATCTTTCACAGGAAGAAGGACTGAGAAGTGCTTCAAAAAAAATTGATAAAATGATAAAGCAATTTGAAGAAAACTATGCCGTTCGTGATAAGCAGGATGTTTTAGCAATGTGTGCCCTGCAATTTGCCTCACAAACGGAACAAAAACAAATTGATAATGCAATTGATGGAGAAGAAACCATTGAAAGAATTAAAAAAATCAATGCGGTTTTAGATCAATATCTCGACAAATAAACGTTCTTTACAAAAACTAAGATACTGCCTACATTAGTTCACATTTGGTAAACTCAACACTAACAATTTAGAATGAGCAAATCATCACTACTAAAGCATGCCACGCCCCGGCGAGGAAACTTGAACAGTGAGTTAGCTCAAAACTTGTCTTTCCGAGTTTATTCAACACAACTAATGTAGGCTTTTTTATTTATAAATTTTAACAAACATGGACAACATATTAACGATTATTATTACGGGAATTATAGGTATTGCAGGCGGTTTTGCCATCGCAAAAATGATAGAAAAAAGCAATATCTCTAACTTGATTAAGAATTCAAAAAAAGAAGCCGCATCGATTCTTAAAGATGCCAATCTTGAAGCTGAAAATATAAAGAAGGATAAAATTCTTCAAGCGAAAGAAAAATTTATTGAATTAAAATCAGAACATGAGCAAGTGATCCTTTCTCGTGATAAAAAAGTCGCTGAAATAGAAAAAAGAGTTCGGGACAAAGAATCTCAAATTTCAAATGAATTATCAAAAGCTAAAAAAGTAAATGATGATTTTGAAGCAAAAACGGTAGAATACAACTCTAAAATAGATGTTTTAGACAAAAGACAGGCTGAAGTGGACAAACTTCATAAGAGTCAATTGCAACAATTGGAAGTAATCTCCGGCTTATCCGCAGAGGAAGCAAAAAATCAATTGATTGAAGGACTTAAAGCCGAGGCTAAAAGCAAAGCAATGTCTCACATACAAGACACGATTGAAGAGGCGAAACTTACAGCACAACAAGAGGCTAAGAAAATAATCATCAACACCATTCAAAGAGTTGGAACCGAAGAAGCAGTAGAAAATTGCGTTTCAGTATTCAACATTGAATCTGATGATGTAAAAGGACGAATCATAGGCCGTGAAGGTAGAAATATCCGTGCACTGGAAGCAGCTACAGGAGTAGAAATCATTGTAGATGACACCCCGGAGGCGATTATCCTTTCCTGTTTTGATCCGGTTCGAAGAGAAATTGCACGTTTGGCACTACATAAATTAGTGACTGACGGAAGAATTCACCCCGCTCGTATTGAAGAAGTAGTAGCAAAAACTGCCAAACAAATTGACGATGAAATTATAGAAGTGGGTAAACGTACCGTTATAGACTTAGGAATTCACGGATTACACCCTGAATTGATTAAAGTAGTAGGACGCATGAAATACCGTTCTTCTTACGGACAAAATTTATTGCAACACTCCCGGGAAGTTTCTAAACTATGTGGAATCATGGCAGCTGAACTTGGCTTAAACGTAAAACTGGCTAAAAGAGCTGGTTTATTGCACGATATTGGTAAAGTTCCAGATGCTGAAAGTGATTTACCACACGCTTTATTAGGAATGCAATGGGCTGAGAAATACGGTGAAAAAGAAGAGGTTTGTAACGCCATTGGTGCTCACCACGACGAGATAGAGATGAAATCATTACTATCCCCGATCATTCAGGTTTGTGATGCTATTTCAGGTGCAAGACCAGGAGCAAGAAGACAAGTCTTGGATTCTTATATACAACGTCTAAAAGATCTTGAGGAAGTAGCGTACGGCTTCAGCGGTGTGAAAAATGCTTATGCCATTCAAGCTGGTAGAGAACTTCGGGTTATCGTAGAGAGCGAAAAGGTTTCGGATGAAAATGCGGCTACCTTATCTTTTGATATTTCACAAAAAATTCAAACAGAAATGACCTATCCGGGCCAAGTTAAAGTAACCGTAATTCGGGAAACAAGAGCTGTGAATATTGCTAAATAATTTATTCCCATTATAAGAAACAAAAAAACTTCTCCATACGGAGAAGTTTTTTTTTGCACTGAAAATACGGTTTTTAAAAATTATTTATCTCTTGGTAATTTTCGTTTTAGGGAACATCAAAAACCATAATTACTTTTTATATCATTTAAATGCGATTATAATTTAGATTTTATTTTTATTCAAACATAAAAAAAGTATCAATTTTATAAAATTTCAACTAAACTAACCCGTTGGGTACAATTGTTCAAAACGTCAGTTCGAGTGTTTTTTGTAAAGTAAAACGCAACAAAACTTCTCGATACGCTTCGCACTCGAAGTGACGTGTATCGAGAACCGTTTTTAATACTAATTTTCTAGTTCTCGATATAATCCCGCCTAAAAGCGGGATCACTCGAACTGACGAAAATTTCCATCAAAAACTAATTACACTCAACAGGTTAAACTAATAAAAATATTACTTTCTTGGGTGAAAAGTATTAAGAACCTGAGTAAGAAATGTTCTGTCAAGATGTACGTATATTTCCGTTGTGGTGATTGATTCATGACCAAGCATCAATTGTATTGCACGCAAATCAGCCCCATTTTCCAAAAGGTGTGTGGCAAAAGAATGCCGCAGGGTATGTGGACTAATTGTTTTGTGCAACGCTATGACTGACGCTAAATTTTTGATTATCGTAAAAATCATGGCTCTTGTCAATTGGCTTCCCCTTCTATTTAAAAACAAGGTGTCTTCAAAACCTTTTTTTATATTCAGTTGATTTCGTTTTGTATCCCTGTAGATAATGATGAATTTTTGAGTATAATCCCCTACAGGTACAAAGCGCTGTTTGTTTCCTTTTCCGGTAACTTTTATAAAACCCTCTTCAAAAAACAAGTCGGACATTTTTAATGCCACTAATTCCGAAACCCGAAGCCCACAACCATAAAGGGTTTCCATCATAGCGCGATTGCGTTCCCCTTCATTAGAGGTCAAATCAATGGCTGCAATAAGAGTATCGATCTCATCAACAGATAAAATATCTGGAAGTTTCCTGCCCGTTTTGGGTGTTTCTATAAGTTCTAATGGATTATCTGTTCGATAGTCCTCAAACATTAAATAACCAAAAAAACTTTTAAGACCCGAGATAATTCGGGCTTGTGATCGGGGATTCACTTCTTTTGAAACACTGTAAATAAACTGTTGAAGTACTTCTTCATCAATTTGAATTGGTGAAACTTCCATTTTATTTTCAGTCAAAAAAAGACACAATCGTTGTACATCAAACGAATAATTTTCTATTGTGTTGTGAGACAAACCGCGCTCAATTTTTAAGTACGATTGATACCTTTTTATGTAAGCAGTCCAATTCATAAACACAAAGTAACACTTTTATTCATTAAAAAACCTTCCAAATTGAGAGGCTTTTGAATGTAACTATGCAAACTTTAGAAATGCAATGCAAAACCCATATTAAATTGAAAATTTGAATCATAAAACGATTTGTTAACCGCATTATTGTAGCGAATACCTGGTTCCATACTTACATTTTTGCCAAGAAAAAAAGCGTATCCTGCTTGAAAACCAATGTAGGCAGGATTTGCATCTGTATCGCCAAAGCCTACACCATTATAGGAAATCTCGACCGGAATTTTACTTTTAAAATAATACTTCAATCCTAATTTATACGCAATTGGGTCCGTGAGAGTACTGACACCATCGTCGCCATAGCCTAATCCCACTTTAATTGCTAAGTTATCTTTAATAAAATAACCCCCTTCAAGCCCTATATTATAGGCGGTAACACCATCAGATGTTTTAAAGTACAAAGAAGTATTGCCTACATTTTGCCCAAAACCTGTATTTGCTTCAATCAATCATTTTCCGTTAGAACCTTGATTTCCTTGCATTTGCAATTCATTTTCTTGAGCTTGAGCAACTAAAAAAGCAAAAAAGGCAATACCGGACAGCATAATTTTTTTCATATTGATTTGTTTTTATTGGAACGAAAGTAGATAATGCTAAATATTTTGTACGATTTTTATGAAAAAAATAACTTTTAAAATTCACAGTATTTTTCTTCACATAAAAAATATAATTATAAATTTACAAATACACAACGCACTCAATTGTAACATTTTAATCCAAACTAACCAAGAATAATAATTAAAAAAAATAACTATTATTCCTATTAACAAAATGTGGACTAATTTTTGATTAGAGAGAAGACAACAATAATAATCAAACAAAACAGTTTGTAATAAATGTACTCATTAAATTAATTTAAAAAAAAAATTATGAAAAAAATAATTCTTGTTACAGTAGTTCTTCTTGCCGCGTCAGTAGACATGCAAGCACAATTGATAAAGTTTGGGTTTAAAGGGGGTTTAAATTACGCCAATCAATCAGGAACTGATATCACCATCAACAGCGGTAATTATGATAAAGAAGCTATAACGAGTTATCATGCGGGTCTAGTAGCTGAACTGAAATTGACAGATGGTTTTTCGATACAACCCGAATTATTGTATTCCACTCAGGGAGCATCATATAAATATGCGGCTACAGAATTCAAAAAAGAGTTAGGATATTTATCTATTCCAGTGATGGCTAAATTTCATTTCAACAAAACAGTCAGTTTAGATCTTGGCCCTCAGGCCTCATTCCTATTGAGTGAAAGAAGAGAATTTGATGTAAAAAATGCAGAAACTTTTGAATTTGGAGTAGCCGGTGGTTTAACTCTAAATGTAACTAAACACATTTTCCTTCAAGGTCGTTATGTGTTAGGATTAACTGAAGCTTCAAAACAAGCAGAAGTTAAGAACTCTGTTCTTCAAATTTCAGCAGGATTTACATTCTAAAAAAATAAAAAATTAAATTTATTAAAACCGTTCTATAAAGTGGAACGGTTTTTTTATTTTTACAGAAGCAGGAATTATAAAATGAGCGTATCGGAAATGTAATGAAAACCAGATAAGCCACATGGGAATTCGATATTCAAATAAAAAACAAATAGCAACTACTTATGAAAATTAGTATCATCAATGGACCGAACCTCAATCTTCTGGGTCAACGCGAGCCTTCAGTTTACGGAAATCAAACTTTTGAAGAATATTTCACTACTTTACAAATTAAATACCCAGCAATAGCATTTACTTATTTCCAAAGTAACATTGAAGGGGAATTAATTGATAAAATTCAGGAATTTGGTTTTTCATTTGATGGCATAATCCTAAATGCCGGAGCGTATACACATACTTCTATAGGAATTGGCGACGCTGTAAAAGCCGTTACCACTCCAGTGGTTGAAGTTCATATTTCGAATACGTTTTCCCGTGAAAGTTTTAGACATCAATCCTATATTTCTGGAAATGCCAAAGGTGTTATTCTGGGTTTTGGTTTAAAGAGTTATGAGCTGGCGATTCAGTCATTTTTGTAGTATCAAAATAAAATAAGCCATTAGATAAATCTTTAACAAATAATTAATACGCTCTTTTGTAACTTCTTCTATTTTTGTGAAAGAAAAAACTTTCATGAAAAAATACTACTTACTACTGCTTTTATTAGTTTCATTTGTCAGTACTGCACAAATTAAAGGAACCGTTTCGGACGAAAAAGGAAATCCCTTGCCTTTTGTGACTATTTTTCAGGAGGACACCTATAATGGAACCACTTCAAACGAGCAAGGAAACTATGAATTCAACTTAAAGAAAAAGGAAAAACAAACAGTTGTCTTTCAATTTTTAGGTTTTAAAACCCAGAAAGTAGTTATACAAACAGACAAACTCCCTTATTCGTTGCACATCAAAATGATCGAAGAAAGTTTCTCGCTGAACGAAGTAATCATCAACAAAAAAAACAATCCGGCTTTAGCGATAATAAAAAGTGCCATTGCCAGCAGAAAACAAAACACCAAAAAAACAAATCGATTCAACGCTAACTTTTATTCCCGCGGTATTTTTAAACTAAAAAATGCCCCAAAAAAAATATTAGGCCAAAAAATTGGTGATCTTGATGGCGCACTGGATTCTACCGGAACCGGAATCATTTCCTTATCTGAAACGTTTTCAAAAATAGCATTTGAGAAACCCAATAACTTAAAAGAAGTAGTTACTGCCTCAAAAGTAAGTGGCAGAGACAATGGCTACAGCTACAATACGGCTACATCTTCATTCTACGATTTTTATGACAACACCATCGATTTTAGTGTCCAAATGATTTCTCCAATAGCTAACAACGCGTTCAACTACTATAATTACACCTTAGAAAGCACTTTTTTTGACGAGAATACAAACATGATCAACAAAATAAAAGTGATTGCAAAGCGCGACAGTGAACCCGTTTTTGAAGGGTACATTTATATAGTGGAAGACTCCTGGGCGATTTACGCCGTTGATCTGGATATAAAAGGCTACCGAATAAAAGAAGAATTTCTGGATGTGATGACCTTAAAACAAAATTTCAGTTACAACAACAGCAATAAAATCTGGGCCAAAAATACCCAAAGTCTCGAAATCACAGCAGGTGCTTTTGGGATAAAATTTACCGGAAAATACAATTACGTGTATAGCAATTATGAATTCATAAATGCTTTTGCACCCAAAACATTTACAAATGAAATTACGAGAATCGAAATAAATGCCAATAAAAAAGACAGCTTATTCTGGAATACCAACAGACCCATTCCGTTAACAAATGAAGAAAGCACAGATTATTTTAGAAAAGACAGCATTTACAAGGTCCGAAATTCCGAAAAATACCTGGATTCAGTAGACACAAAAGAGAACAAGTTCAAAATCTTGAAGCTACTGAGCGGCTACACCTATAAAAACAGTGGCAAAAAACACAGTTTTAGTTATGAAGGATTATTAAATCTTGGTTCATTGAGTTTCAATACGGTGCAAGGATATAATTTTGACTCAGGATTTAAATACACCAACTGGAAAAATCAGGAAAGTAAAGGAATCTACACTTCCATAAGTACAAAACTCAATTACGGTTTTGCCGAAGATCGTTTGCGTGTCACCGGACAATTTATCCACCGGTTCAACAATCAGAATTATGCCACTTTATATATGACAGGAGGCAGTTCTGTAAAGCAATTTAATCCGAATGAACCCATCAGTAAAGTAATAAACACAATCAGTTCCCTAGCATTCAAGAACAATTTTATGAAGTTGTATAATCTGGAATCAGCGGCAATTGGCTACAGCCAAGATGTTGCAAATGGCGTGAATCTCAATGGAAAGATAGAATACCAGCAACGCAAACCAGTATTCAACAATACGGATTTTTCTTTTTTTAACAAGGACGAATTATACACTTCGAATAATCCGTTGGTACCAAATGATTTCACCACTCCCGGTTTTGAAAAACACCATTTGACGAAAATTAATGTGCTAGCAAAAATCAATTTTGGAAACAAATATTCCTCCCGTCCCGATGGAAAATTTAACATCCGAAATGAAAAATATCCAACTCTTTATTTAGGCTATGAAAAAGCAATTGCGGCTAATGAAAAGAAGTATGAGTTTGACCATTTCAATAGCCGATTAACGTATGATTTGACATTGAGAAATAAAGGTGTTTTAGGGTTGAATCTAAAAGCGGGAAAGTTTCTGAATGCAGATAACATTGCTTTTATAGATTACAAGCATTTTAATGGCAATCAAACCCACATTGGGCAGTCAGCGCGCTATTTGAATGTATTTAACTTACTGCCGTATTACTCTAACAGTACGAACGACAGCTATTTTGAAGTGCATACGGAATACAACGACAAAGGCTATATCATGAATAAAATACCTTTATTGAACAAACTAAAATCAACTTTGACACTGGGTGCTCACGCGCTGTCTACGCCAAACAACAAACCTTATACTGAAATTACAGTTGGGTTAGACAATTTAGGTTTTGGTAAATTTAAAATGCTCCGTATCGATTATGTTCGTTCGTACCAAAATGGATTTCAAGGAGACGGCGTAGTATTTGGGCTCAAATTTTTGAATATATTGGAGTAAAAAAGAATCTATTTGTCAGTTGCAGTACAGTCGGAAAATATAACGGCATCTCGACTGCACTCGATGTGACAAAAACATAACGAATTAAAAAAAGGCACTCGAAAATAGTTTTGGTGCCTTTTTTAGTTTTATCATACACCACAATATTAATCATTTGGTTCCACATGAATCAACACCTGTCCCAATTCCGGAATTTCCTCTAGCAAAGTATCCTTTAGTTTATGAGCCAGATCGTGTCCTTCTTTCACGGTAATATTTGAATCAACAGTAGCATGCAAATCTACATGATATTGCATGCCGGCTTTTCGAATAAAACATTTCTCGGTATCGATAATTCCGTCAACCTGAATGGAAACCATTCGGATTTGAGCTATTAAATCGTCGTATAAATGTTCGTCCATTATTTCGCCCAAAGCGGGTCTAAAAATAAGGTAACTGTTATAAAGTATGAATCCCGAAGCAAAAAGTGCAGCCCAATCATCCGCAGATTCGTAACCATCCCCTAAAATCAAGGCAATCGAAATTCCAACAAATGCCGCCACAGAAGTTATGGCATCACTTCGATGGTGCCAAGCATCAGCTCGTAGTGAGGAACTATTGGTTTGAATGCTTCTTTTCATCACCAGTCGAAACGAATATTCTTTCCAAATAATAATTGCAGCCAGAACGAGTAATGTCCATGGTTTTGGTAATTGATGTGGCGTTCCAATATTTACAATACTTTCATAGGCAATAATTGTGGCCGAAGTAATCAAAAAACCTACCACCAGAAAAGTAATCAAAGGTTCTGCTCTACCATGTCCGTACGGATGATTTTTATCCGCTGGCCTGTTGGAATATTTAATTCCGAACAACACCAAAAAAGAAGCAAAAATATCAGTCGTTGATTCAATTGCGTCTGCAATTAGTGCATACGAATTTCCGAAAAAACCGGCCAACCCTTTAATAATAGCCAGGCAAGTATTCCCTATAATGCTAAAATAAGTCGCCTTGATCGCTGTTTGTTCGCTTGACATGCGCTTTGTTTAAAGATGAAATAAAAGTAAAATCGTTTAAGTAAACCGAATTAAATTTTAGATTTAAATTCTTTCTGGCTTACTTAAACGAAAATTTTTATGATTTATGTTATTTATGCACGTACAATATTTGCACCAATAGCTCTCAATCGTTCGTCAATACGTTCGTATCCTCTGTCGATTTGTTCAATGTTTTGAATTGTACTCGTTCCTTTTGCGGAAAGCGCAGCAATCAATAATGAAATTCCCGCACGAATATCCGGTGATGACATTGTGGTGGCTTTGAGCTGCGATTTGAAATCATGCCCCATCACAACTGCTCTATGCGGATCGCACAACATAATTTTTGCTCCCATATCAATCAATTTATCCACAAAGAACAATCTGCTTTCAAACATTTTTTGGTGAATCAAAACATCACCTCTTGCCTGAGTGGCAACTACAAGCACAATACTCAATAAATCCGGAGTAAATCCGGGCCAAGGTGCATCAGCAATTGTCAAAATAGAACCGTCAATATCTGTTTTTACTTCATATCCATCTACGTGAGCAGGAATGTATATATCATCGCCACGACGTTCCAGTGTAATTCCAAGTTTTCTAAAGGTCGTAGGAATAACACCAAGGTTGTCCCAGCTGACATTTTTTATTGTAATCTCTGATTTTGTCATTGCAGCCAGGCCAATCCAGCTCCCAATTTCAATCATATCTGGAAGAATTCTATGCTCGCAACCACCTAAACTTTCAACTCCTTCAATAGTCAATAAGTTAGACCCAACTCCAGTTATTTTAGCTCCCATAGAGTTCAACATCTTACACAATTGTTGCAAGTAAGGTTCACAAGCTGCATTATACACTGTTGTTTTTCCTTTGGCCAAAACGGCAGCCATAACAATATTTGCGGTTCCGGTTACGGAGGCTTCGTCTAATAACATATCGGCCCCTTTTAATCCTTTTGGTGCTTCAACGCCATAAAAATGATCTTCTCTGTTGTAACGAAATTTAGCGCCCAGATTGATGAATCCTTCAAAATGCGTATCCAATCTTCGGCGGCCTATTTTATCACCACCTGGTTTTGGGATATATCCTTTTCCAAATCGTGCCAAAAGTGGCCCAACAATCATAATAGAACCTCTTAAAGAACCGCCTTCTTTCTTGAATGCTTCGGTTTCCAGATACTCTATATTCACTTCATCAGCTTGAAAAGTATACGAGCCTGATCCATTTTTTTGAATTTTTACTCCTAAATTTCCTAGAAGCGTAATTAGTTTATTGATGTCAATAATATCAGGAATATTATTGATAATTACTTTTTCAGGTGTTAAAAGAACGGCACATAAAATTTGCAACGCTTCATTTTTTGCCCCTTGTGGCGTGATTTCTCCTTTTAGACTGATGCCACCTTCTATTTTGAAAATTCCCATTTTTTACAGTTATGAGTTATAAATTATTAGTTATGAGTTAAAAAGTTACGAGCTAAAAGTAATAGAACAAAATTCAAAACTTATAACTCCAATTTATAACTGACTTACAAAGGTTTCCTATTTTGGTTCTTGTGAATCGGATTTGGTTTTCCTGTTTTTGTATTCTTATTGCTAAGAATTTTGGGTTGTCCTACCGGCAATATTTTATTCGAAACCCGCTTATTGGTTCGTAATAAATCAGTGGTATTTAATAATTCCTCTGAACTTTGAATCAAATTCAACTTGCCATCAGAGAGTTCAAATAAATGTTCAAAAATGACATCATCTTTTACTGTGTCTTTGTTCCAACTCAAATATGATTTTTTCATGTGATTGGCAATTACTTTCACCAAGGCACTTTTCATATCGCCATCTTCCCATTTATTGGCCACGTCAATCATGTATTTTATGTTGTTGCCGTAATACCTGTATTTAGGAAAATTCTGAGGATAACTCAACACATCCGGTTTCAGCTGCAAGACTTCGCGAGATGGAGTTGGGTAGGGCGAATCCGCCACTAGTTTAAAATCAGACATTATGAAAATTTGATCCCATAATTTGTGCTGAAAATCAGGAACATCACGCAAATGCGGATTCAAGCTACCCATGACCTGAATAATGTATTTTGCCGCTTTATTGCGTTCTACATCATCTTCAATTTTAGTTGCCTGATCAATTAATTTTTGCAAATGACGCCCGTACTCCGGAATAATCAAATGCGATCGCTCTGCATTGTATTCCAAATGATGCACTACATCGTTCGCATTTTCTTTACTATATTTTGAATTCATATTTGAATGTATATTTTTTTGATTTACGTGTTTTCTTTTTCGAATAGTGGAATCATTCGAACACCCATCCCAATTTTTTTATATCTAAAGAGAAACAATGCCTTTTATTGTAGAGACTTCTAGGTATTTATCTACTATTTCTTGTGCATCTTTCACAGTCACATCAACAGATATACTGGTAAATTTGCCAGTCTTGGATTTTGTGGTTTTGATAACCGCTCCCATGCAATCAAAAGCCAACTCAACGCGTTCTACATTATCACTTTCTGTTGGCACAATAAATTTAAATAAATATTCTGCTGGCCATGTATTGCTCATATCCAACTCTACTTTTAATCTATCGTAAAATTCTTCCGTCTTCTTATCCATTTTTTATTTAAAAATAAAGGCAAATATACGGTTTCAAACGTGAATTATGAATTTTGAAATATGATTTTTTGTCTAATCGCACTTTAACCGCAATGATTTTTTCAAATCCCAATAAGTTTAAGTAAATTTGCCCCTTATTTTTTAAAAGTGCAGAAAGAAATTATAGTTATCATTGGCGGTCCAGGAACCGGTAAAACTACTATCATCGATGGATTGATAGCTCAGGGACATTGTTGTTATCCCGAAATTTCCCGGGAAGTAACATTGGAAGCAAAAAAACAAGGAATCGAGCAATTATTCCTAGAAAAACCACTGTTATTCAGCGAATTGCTTCTTGAAGGAAGAAAAAAACAATTTCAAAATGCTTCTAAAGAAATCCACGATATTGTATTTATAGACAGAGGAATTCCGGATGTTTTGGCCTATATGCATTACATAGGCGATAGTTATCCTGCTACTTTTGATACGGCTTGCCGCGAACACACCTACTCAAAAATATTCATACTCCCACCTTGGGAAGAAATTTATATCAGCGACCACGAACGTTATGAAAACTTCGAACAAGCGAAACTCATCTACAATCATCTCACTGAAACCTATGAAAATTATGGGTACAAACTCATAGAAGTTCCAAAAGATACGATGGATAACCGAATTCTTTTTATCTTAGATGAAATTTCCAGATAGTCTGCAGGTTTAGGATCTATGCTTTGGACTGTTTTTCAATGAAATGAAATCTATACTCTATGCAAGAAGCAGAAGCTATTCTTCAAAAATATTGGAAGCACAACAAATTCAGGTCACTGCAAAAGGAAATCATCGATTCCGTTTTAAGTGGTCAAGATACTTTTGCATTGATGCCAACCGGCGGTGGAAAATCAATTTGTTTCCAGATTCCGGCAATGATGAAAGAAGGCATTTGCCTGGTTATCTCGCCATTGGTAGCGCTCATGAAAGATCAAGTCGCCAATTTGCAACAGCGAAACATCAAAGCCATAGCGCTGACAGGCGGAATTCGATCCGAAGAAATGATTGATTTATTGGACAATTGCCAATTCGGAAATTACAAATTCCTTTATTTATCGCCAGAGCGTCTTCAATCCGATTGGATTTTAGAACGAATAAAAAATCTTCCCATCCATTTAATCACAATCGATGAAGCGCATTGCGTTTCCCAATGGGGACATGATTTCCGACCAGCTTATTTAAAAATTTCAGAACTAAAAAAGCATTTTCCAACAGTCCCATTTTTAGCCTTAACCGCTACTGCAACGCCAAGAGTCAAAAAAGATATCATCGCAGAACTGGGACTACATAAACCACAGATTTTTGAAAAATCATTTGCCAGAGAAAATATTGCTTATATGATTTTTGAGGTCGAGGATAAACTGTTCCGAATCGAACAAATCCTGAAGAAAAATCCACAACCTTCCATAATATATGTACGAAACAGGAAATCGTGTCTGGATATTTCCTCTCAATTGAATTCATTAGGATTTAAAGCTACGTATTATCACGGCGGACTTTCGTCCAAAGAAAAAGATAAAAACATGGAATCCTGGATGAATGAGGATGTACAGGTTATTGTGGCAACCAATGCTTTTGGAATGGGAATTGACAAAGCCAATGTAAAAACGGTCATTCACATTCAGCTTCCGGAAAATATGGAAAATTATTATCAGGAAGCCGGACGTGCGGGTAGAAACGGAGAAAGAGCTTTTGCGGTTTTATTAACCAGTCCCTCTGACATCATTCAGGCTCAAAGCCAATTTATCACTATTCTTCCTGATAAAAAGTTTTTGAATCTCATGTATGTCAAGCTTTGCAACTATTTTCAAATCGCTTACGGAGAAGGAATCAATGAACAGTTTACCTTCAATTTACATCATTTTTGTTTAAAATATGAATTCCCAACCTTAAAAACGTACCATGCAATGCAATTCCTGGACCGACAAGGAATTATTAGCCTGTCTCAAGAATTTTCAGAAAAAATCACCCTGCAGTTTCTTATTCCCTCCAAAGAAGTGATTCGGTATATGAGTTTAAATCCAAATGACGAGGAAATTATTTTAGCCATTTTGCGCACGTATCCGGGAATTTACGAAATGCAAACGGCATTCAACCTGCAACTGATTGCTAAAAAATCAAACCATAAGGAAACTGAAATTCAGGCTGTTTTACATAAATTAAAAGAAAAGAAAATTATAGAGTACCATTCGAAAAATAATGACGCCACATTAATTTTCAATGAAGTTCGGGAAGATGACAGAACCATCAATCGAGTTTCGAAGCATTTAGAAAATCAAAATCAATTAAAAAAAGAACAGCTTCAATCCGTAATTCAGTATATAAGTGAGAAAAAAGTATGCAAAAATAAGTTGATTCTAAATTATTTTGGCGAAAAAACAACCGTTGATTGCGGTGTTTGCTCCTTTTGCATTACTAAAAAAATAAAGAAAAAAGAGGTATCGGTGCTTTCCAAAGAAATAATTGCGTTATTACAAGCAGAAGATTTAAACTCAAGAGACATTCAAAATAAAACTAAAAATAGTCCAGACGAAGTTATCTTTGTACTTCAGGATTTACTAGAAAACAACACAATTTTGGTTAAACCAAATAATAAATATACTTTACGATCATAATGGAAAAATTACGAATAGTTTTTATGGGTACGCCTGAATTTGCCGTGGGAATATTAGACACGATACTTAAAAACAACTACGAAGTCGTAGGTGTCATTACTGCTGCAGACAAACCTGCAGGTCGCGGACAAAAATTAAAATACTCAGCAGTAAAGGAATACGCACTAGCCAATAATCTAACTTTATTGCAGCCTTTAAACTTAAAAGACGAAACTTTTTTAGCTGAATTAAAAGCGTTGAATGCTAATTTGCAAACTGTAGTTGCGTTTAGAATGCTGCCAAAAGTAGTTTGGGAAATGCCCTCTTTAGGCACTTTTAATCTTCATGCTTCGCTCCTGCCGAATTATCGCGGCGCGGCACCCATAAACTGGGCAATCATTAATGGAGAAACTAAAACTGGTGTCACCACTTTTTTTATCGATGATAAAATTGATACAGGCGCAATGATTTTAAGTTCGGAAATTCCAATTGATGAAACCGAAAATGCGGGACATTTGCATGACCGATTAATGGAATTAGGAAGCAAGACCGTTATTGACACTTTGGCACTGATCGAAAAAGGAAGTGTATCGACAGTGATTCAAAAAGACACCAACGATATCAAAACAGCATACAAACTCAACAAAGAGAATTGCAAAATAGACTGGACAAAATCAGCGCAGGAAATAAACAATCTGATCCGAGGTTTGAGTCCGTACCCAGCGGCTTGGAGTTACTTTGGCGACAATAATGAAGAGTGGAATGTAAAGCTATACGAAGCCAAAATAATCACTGAGGAACATAATTATGCTGTCGGGAGTTTAATTTGTACCAAAAAAGAAATGAAGGTAGCTGTAAAAAAAGGATTTATCCAAATACTTACTCTACAGTTTCCAGGCAAAAAGAAAATGAATACTTCTGAATTTCTGAACGGGATTGTATTTTCTGTTGACGCAAAAGTCTATTAACACCAACAAAAAGGGCACCTCATACACTTTAACAAGAAACAATCTTTACTTTATCAACAAAAAAAATAAGTTATCAACAAAATACTCTAAATTAACACAAAACGCTTGCAAGGAACGTATTTCCTACTAAATTTGTGTATTAACAATTTTTTTTAACCAACAATTAATAACTAATTATTATGAACAAATCAGAATTAATCGATGCTATCGCTGCTGATGCAGGAATTACAAAAGCTGCAGCAAAATTAGCTTTAGAGTCATTTTTAGGTAACGTAGGCGGAACTTTGAAAAAAGGTGGAAGAGTATCTTTAGTAGGTTTCGGATCATGGTCAGTATCTGCCAGAGCTGCAAGAGACGGTAGAAATCCTCAAACAGGAAAAACTATTCAAATCGCTGCTAAGAATGTAGTGAAATTTAAAGCTGGAGCAGAATTAGAAGGTGCAGTAAACTAATTTTTATCCTTCCTAAATATAATAAAACCTTCCATCTGGAAGGTTTTTTTATACGTTTCAACGATTTTATATGGCGCCCTTAAAATAAAAAACCTAAATTTAATGAAAAATCTAATCCGATGATAACAGATAAGATAAAAAAAGGATATTTACTTATAGCAGAACCTAAGATAATTGGGGATTTATCATTCAATAGATCGGTAATTTTATTAGCTGATTATAATGAAGAAGGATCCGTAGGGTTCATAATTAATAAGCCTTTAAAGTACACTATCCACGATTTAATTCCGGAGATAGCGGCACGATTTAAGATTTATAATGGTGGTCCGGTAGAACAAGACAACTTGTATTTCATTCATAATATCCCTGAATTAATTCCAAATAGCATTGAAATATCTAATGGAATATATTGGGGTGGTGACTTTGAAGCAACTAAAGAGCTCATCAATAAAGGAGAAATAAGCAAAGACAATATCCGATTCTTTTTAGGATATACCGGCTGGCATGAAAACCAACTAGAGAGCGAAATGGAAAGTCACTCCTGGATTATAACGGCAAACAGCTATGAAAACAAAATAATTGGAACATCAGCCACTCATTTCTGGAAAGAACAGATTATGGAATTAGGCGGCGAATACCTCATCTGGTCTAATGCTCCGGAAAATCCATACCTAAATTAAGTATTTCGGACTATTTCGTTGAGTTTTTCTAATAATTGAGTCGATACGTGAGTCGTAAATATTTTTTTGCGGTATCGCGTTATGGGTTGAATGCCTTTTATTACGTTCGTTATAAATAATTCATCCGCTTTTTGCAGGTCAAACGGAGAGATCACTTCCTCGACAACCTCTAAAGTTTCTATTTTTTTAGCCAGACTTAAAATCTGTTTTCTCATGACGCCGTTTAAACACCCCTCAGAAACCGGCGGCGTAATCAATTTATCACCCATTAGCATAAAGATATTCCCCTGCAATGCTTCTACTACATTCTTGCTATCATTAAGTACTAAGCAATTGTCCAAGCCATTTTCATTAGCGAAAATACTTCCTGTTATATTGATAATTTTATTAGTCGTTTTGATCGACGATAGCAATTGTTTTGTGATATAGAAGTCTTTGTATAAATCTACTTCATATTCTTTCTTTTCAATTGAATACAAAGTGTTCTCAAGCGCTATTGAATGAATCAAAAAAGAAACCGTATTATTTTGCGGCAAATAATACCCGCCATCGTTTCTATATACTGTAATTCTGGCTCGGGAGGAAAGAGAGAGACCCGTTTTTTTTACTAAAGAGAGAATTTGTTCCTCCAGGTATTCCATGGTGAAATTCATTGGGATTTCCATACGTACCACCCGCATAGAAGACATTAACCTGAAATAATGATCTTCTAGAAAAAGAATTGTATTATTTACTATTTTAACTGTTTCAAAAACACCGTCACCATATAGAAAAGCACGGTTTTGAAACAATACATTGGTGTCCTGAGACACAATAGTTCCATTAAAATTAATCATAAAGAAGCCCTAAATTTTATTCAAGGCAAATATAAGTCATAAAATATGATTTTACTATACAGATCCTATTAGATGTTTAAGATCCGATATTTGATTTTCCCACAGTAATGTGGCCTCGTCTACCTCGTCTTTTTCAGCAAAATCTACTACCATTAAAGAAACGTCTTTAGTGAGTTCATCTACTAAAATATGCAATTCAAAAAAGTACTCCGTGTCTTTACTATTCTCGTCGACCCACTTGAATTTTACTTTCTCACCTGCTTTCTTAGAGGCAAGCCTTGCTTTTTCTTCGGAATCCTTCCAAATAAAAGTAAAAAATTCACCACGAGAGTTTACATTATCTGCAAACCATTCAGACAAACCTGATGGAGTAGAGATATACTGATACAATAATTGTGGAGAAGAATTTATGGGAAACTCGATTTCGTAACGTACTTTTTGATCCATGACCTACATTTAATTTTTCGGAAATATATAGAATATAACTACATAAAAAAAGTGTTTTTAAAAATATATTTTTTTATTAAAAATATAGTTGCATCCAATATTTTTATTTTTATATTTGCACCCGCATTCAGGGAAGGTTTTTCCCTAATTATGGCGAGATAGCTCAGTCGGTTAGAGCGCAGGATTCATAACCCTGAGGTCCCGAGTTCAAATCTCGGTCTCGCTACCAAAGCAAAAACCCTAACATCATTATGTTAGGGTTTTTTATTGGAAATAATTCAAAAAACATCGCCCTCTGATTACTCCAGTGAGCACCGAAGTGACGAATTTTATGAATTGAGCTGATAATTCTTTAAGTATGATACAGACACTGCAAACATGCAATGTAGTTTTCATGTGTACCGCGTCTCTTTCAACCAAATTTTCAGAATTTTAATTGTTGCAGAAGATTGTAGTATGATTAATTCGTTTGATTGTTTTTTCTTTTAAAATGTTAATCATCATAATTCCTACCCCAGGGTCTTCTTGCTAAATAATTATTACAACTATGACATTCCCTACCTATCTGCCAAGTAAGCGAAAACTCATGAACTCCTTGGGTATTTTTTATTTTTGATGTACTTACATCGTAGGAATATCCAAAAGTGAAGTTATATATTTTAATAGAACCAATTAGATTTACTGAAGTAAGTATATGGCTTTCACTACTTTTAATCATAGGATTTGTTGCAGCAATGACTCCCAGAATAAATGGATTAAAATGAACAATACTACCAAAATCCAATCGATTATATTGTCCTTGTTTCATGAAATTTGATGTAAGTACTAATTTGGAATCATTCGGTAAAAATGATAAAGCGGGATTACTGTCCAGATTAAATGCATATCCACTCTGAAGAGTAATGTTCATATCTAAAGGGAGCTTACCTTGAGAGTCGAAGGCAATATTGGGAGTATTGAGATGCTTCACTGAAGCTCCGAGCCAAAAATCATCGGTATAAAGTAAAAGACCAGATGAAATATCTAAGAAATCTATTTTATTTTGTAGACCTATAAGACTTGGATCTGAACTACCATCACCAATACTACCATCGTTACTATTAATTTGATCTTCAAACAAAAGGCTTTTGAAATTAAAATTTTTAGTTCCATAACCCCCTTCTACTCCTAAAATCATTCTTAATCCGGAATAAAAATTATCTAAGTCAAGATTTAGCGAAAACACACCGTTAATTTGAGTGTAATTATAGTTTGTAAAAGCCTCATACTGATTTAGTACGGTGATACCGATTCCAATATTTTGAAGATTTGAATCATTCGGACGGGAATCTTCTGATAAATTCCCAATGGAACCATTGATAAAGGCATAATCAGTATCCACTCTTCTAACTCCATCGGGCCACTGTGTTCGGTGTAAAATTCCGGTGTTTAACGTGTTTACGGTTCCTGTAAACGCGCCGTTCTGCGTTTCAGGGACAAAATAATAGTGTGTAAAAACAGGATCTTGTGCGTTAACTTCTGTAATAAATATGGAAGTTAACAGGATATACAAAGCAAATTTTAATTTCATTCTCTGTTGTTGATTATTTTATTACTACAAAAGGGTGATTTTCAGTGACAATAGTTCCATAAAAAGTTTCTGCGCTAACTTTACAATAATAATTACCATTCTCCGCATTCTGGCCTTTTATTTTACCATCCCACCCTTTCAATGTGTCTCCGGTTTCTGAATAAATAAGTGAACCCCAGGTGTCATAAATATCCAGGCGAACATTTTTTAAGGTCTTCGCCACAGGTCTGAATGTATCATTGACAATATCGTTGTTGGGTGTAAAAGCAGTGGGAACAACCAACACATACCCCTTTTCAACGATAAAACTAATTTTTTGTACATAGATGCATCCAAACGGATAAGTAACTGTTTGTGTTACCGTATATTCTTTTGGATTTATGAAGGTATGTACTGGATTTAGATCTGTTGAAAAGCTACCGTCGCTAAAGTCCCAAATCATACTGATGTAATCACCAGTAGCGGTATTGGTAAACTGTATTGGATCCATTATAGAATAACTACCATACGTTAAATAAGAATATGATGTTACATTAAATGATGGTGTTCCAAGAGACTGCAATTTAACATTGAAGGAGTAATTTGCTTTACAGCCCAAGGCATCAGTTACATATAATATTGCCGTTCCGTTTTGACTGGTATTCATTATTTCATTATTTGAACCGCTGACCGTTCCATTGGACCAAGACAATTGGTAAGGCGGAACCCCACCCGAAACTTGGGCTACAAAGTTTTGTTTAACGTATTTGGTTTCACAATCAAATTCTGTTTTGGTTGCCACTCCAATAACGATAGGTGGCGGTCGATTGATGCTATATTGCGCCTGTTTTGAACAGCCTCTGCTATCAGTTACTGTAACCAGATAATTTCCTGCTGGAATATTCACTAAATCCTCAGTTGTAGATCCATTTGACCAAGAATACGTAAAAGGTGGTGTCCCTCCAGCAACCAGAAGATTTATTGTACCACTATTGGCATTGTCACAATCAAAGGCATTGGTAGTATTAGCGGATAAAATTAAAGGTTGAGGTTCTAATATTATAAAAGTTTTTTTGATTGCGCAAGGCTTACCATCCACGATAGTTACGGTGTAAGAGCCTGTTTTCAAATTGTTTCTAACATTTCCAGCTACTGAACTATCATCCCAAACCAATTTTACAGGAGCAATCCCTCCAATAATATTTAGATTTATACTACCATCTTGGGCACCAAAACAAGAAATGTTTTTAACTACAGGATTGATCGTAAAAATGGGGGCTTCGGGGATATTTACATTCAGTGTTTTTACACAATTATTTGAATCTGTAATGGTGATTAGATAATCACCAGCCGTAAGATTATCCTGAAACGTGCCGCTGCCAAGATTACTCCACACTATTCGATAGGGTGCAAGACCTCCATTTATAACAAGACGTATAGAAGCATCATTAGAACCATAACAGATTATTGGTGTGGTTGTGGCTGACAAAACAATGGCAGTTGGTTGGGTTAGTGTAACACTTAATACTTTAGAACAACCTGAGTTATCAGTAACCTGTACATTATAAGTTCCAGCTGAAGTAGCAGTGAGATTTTTATTGGAACTTGTAAATCCGTTAGGTCCAGTCCAAGCAAAGCTATAGCCCGAAAGTGTAGGTGTTCCTCCAACTACTGCAATCTGTATCGCTCCTGTAGACTCTCCATAGCATAATATATTAGTTTGACTGATTAGGCTAACCGCTAATACAGGTGGTTCTGTTATGGTAAATGTCGCAGTTTTTGGGTTGCAATTATTAGCGTCCGATACGGTTACTTTATATATTCCGGGACTTAAATTGGATATATCATCGGTGGTTGCATAAGAAATTCCATCTTTCGTCCAAGCATAATTGTAATTTAATGTACCGCCAGTGATTGTGATTTTAATTTCACCATTGGCAGCATTAAAACAAGTAATGTCTTTTTCTAAATCAGTAGTTATACCAATATCGTCGGGTTGCGTAATATTTACTGTTTGAACCTTCGAGCAATTCTTAGCATCTGTAACGGTCAAATGATAAGTTCCTGCAATTAATCCTGTTGCATTTAACGAAGTCTGTACTGGAATTGTATCCCAAGAGTATGTCAATATTCCCGTTCCACCACTTGCTAAAACGGTAACTGCACCTGTATTATTTTCGAAACAATTTACATTGGTTTGTGAGGCTATTGAAATTATAATTCCGTTTGGTTCTGTGATCGTGGCTTGTGCTGCTGTAGTACAACCTTTAGCATCTGTAATTGTGGCTGTATACGTGCCGATTGTCAGATTTATTGCTACAGCTGAAGTTTGAACTGGTGTTGTGTTCCAAGAATAACTGAAAGGCGCTGTGCCTCCAGTAGCAGTCACAGTTGCTGAACCGGTGCTATTTCCTGAACATAAAACATCCGTTTGAGCGGTTATAGTTGCAGACATTCCTGCTGGTTCTGTTATTGTTACGGAGCTTAAAATAATGCACCCTTTCGCATCAGTAACAGTTACATTATAAGTTCCGGCTTTTAACCCGATAGCTGTTGCCGAGGTTTGAATTGGGCTGGTATTCCAAGAGTAAGAATAAGGGGAAGTCCCTCCAGTAACTAAGACAGTAGCATTTCCGTTATTTCCTCCAAAACAGCTCACGTTAGTTGAATTCGAAATCATAGCGGTCAATCCGGCAGAAGGCTGAGTAATAAGTACTGTTTGCACTTTTGAACAACCATTGGCATCTGTTATGGTTACGTTATAAGTACCTACTACTAATCCCGTTGTTGTTGCCGTTGTCTGAATTGGAATAGTGTCCCATGAATAGGTTAAAGTTCCTGTACCTCCGGTGGCAGAAACCGTTGCTGAACCCGTGTTATCTCCAAAACAGAACACATTGGTTTGAGATGTAATGGATGTAATAATACCGTTTGGTTCCGTAATCATAACCTGTTTTTGTATCGAACAAGTATTGGCATCTGTAATCGTAACGGTATAAGTTCCTGCTTTCAAACCTGACGCAGTTGCCGTGGTTTGAATTGGATTGGTATTCCAAGAATAGGTTAAAGTTCCTACACCACCACTTGCGGTTACCGTTGCCGAACCCGTTGCACTGCCAGCACAACTGATATTCGTAGGATATGATATGGAAGCAGTTATGCCGTCGGGCTGCGTAATTACTATTCCAGAAATTGTCTTCACACTTCCATTTGCATCGGTAATTTTAATATCATAAATGCCTACCCCCAAACCCGTAAAAGTATAAGTAGTAGCTGCTGAATCAACAATACTATTAATTGTTCCACTTCCTTGCAAAGTCAATAAATAATCATAAGGTCCAACAGATTGTTGTGTAACATCTACTTTAATAGCTCCAGTCAAATAACCAAAACACAAAACATTTATTTGTGCTGCTGTATCTTCCTGGATAAGCAAAGCTAATGGTGCCGTTAAGGTAAAATTTAATATGACAGGATTACAAAGTCCATCGTTTATGGTTAATGAGTATGCGCCCGCTGGAACAAGTGAAATATCTTGACTTGAAGCCGAAAAACCGCTTGGTCCTGACCATAAATAAGTATAAGCGCCCGAACCTCCCGTAACGGTAACATTAATTGCTCCATCACTTGCACCAATAGTACTCACATTAAATCCATTAAAATTAGAAGGAATACTGGATGTTATAATGGCAGGACTTACCGTTATTTTATAAACTAAAGGCACCCCCGAACAAGAAACCGCATTATTTTTAAAAGTAGCGGTCGCAGTATAAATTACAGTTAGTGGATTTGTGGTTGAATTTACCAGCGTTTGAGTTGCTATTGTATCTGTTCCCGAAGGTGTTGCGCCAGAAATTCCCGCAGGAATAGTAGCCGTCCAATTGAAGGTAACATTTCCGGTAGTAGGACTTGATAAACTTATTAGTGAACTGTCACTTCCAGAGCACAGCGTTTGATTTACTCCCGAAAATTGGACTTTTGGAGAAGGATTAACAGTAATTATTACTGTAAATGTTGGCCCTGTACAAGTTCCAGATTTAGGAGTTATAGTATACGTAGCCGTTTGAACATCATTTGTTGGATTAATTAATGTACCCTTTATAGTTGTTTGATTTACTAAGGCTGCACCTCCCGTAATTCCTCCAGTTACCACAGGAGCCGACCATGAATAGGTGGTTCCAACCGGGACAATATTTCCCACACCGTCTGAAGGAACTATTGAAAAAGCGGTAGAGGAACAGATGGTTTGGTTTTGTGGGGTTATAATACTTGGATTAATACTCACAGTAAATGTTTCTGTTTTCTGGCAACCATTAGAATTTGTATACGTAATTATTGTAGTTCCGCTTGTGAATGCAGTAACTAGTCCAGTATCGCTAATTGAAGCGACAGCCGGATTTGAAGATGACCAAGGTGAAGTTGTGGATGCTGTTGCTGTACCTGATAATTGTGAGCTAGCACCAATACATGTAGACAATGTCCCTCCTATAACTGGTAAAGCATTTACAACTACTGTTACTGGTTTAATTATAGAACAACCGTTCGTATTCGTTGCTTTGATATAGTATGTACCTGAAACTGTAATCGCAGATGGTGCTGATATCGCTGTTGTTGCTGATGCGTTTGTCCAATAACTATAAATTAATCCGTTGTCAGAACCTAATGTTATGGCTGGTACTGTAATGTCTACAGTCCCAGGAGAACAAACTGCTAAGGGATCTGTAACAATTAAACTGGAGAATTTATTTAATGTAAAAGTAAAAGTAGCTTGACCTGAGCCTGCGCAATTTCCATTAACGACTACAGTGATATTATACGTTTTAAATGTCGTAACGTTTATTTTAGGGAACTGACTGTTAGCCGTTGTCCCGCCGATAAAACTGTAATCCGATGCAGTGACACCACTACCGGAAATAGACCATAAGAAACTTGTTGGAGCATAAGGAGCGACACTATAATTTGGCTTCGTCCCGACTTGACTAAAATCGATTGTATAATTGGGTGGTGCCTGATTGCATATTGATATTGTGTTAGGACTAAAACTTACTGTAGGGCTTCCTAAAACTTCAATAATTTTTGGTGTCGACACAACAGTTCCACAAGAATTTGTAACAGATAATTTCACAGTATAAATACCAGGATCTGTAAATACTATTTCAGGGTCTTTTGAAGCAGAATTAGACGGACTGACAAATTGATAACCAGTAGAAGGTGAAACAGTCCATAAATAGATTGGCTCTTGACAACTAAGATTAATTACATTTGAAGTATTTGTAAATTGGATTTGTGTATTTGGACAAATCGGTGTTTCTGGTGTATTCGTGAAAGTAGCTGTTGGTGAGATCTCTATTTTTATGGTTTTAGTAACTTCAGAAACAGTCTGACATAAATCGTCATTTATTGCTGTTAATTTTATTTCCCAACAACCTGGAATAGTAATTAATGCTTTGGGAATTTTCAGATTATTCGAAGAATCAATCCAACTAGAGATTTTAACCTCCGTAAAACTCACATCCCCGGGTTTTTTGTAATACCATGTAAAGGTGGCTTTATCAAGACAAGTTCCACTGCTCCCATACGACCCCAACATTGTTTTATTAGTTGCAATAATGTCTAGATTGATGCATTGCTTTGTTGATAAAAGAAATTCTGCTTTTGGGGCTAAACTTACATTTACTTTTTTCTCAACACCATTTCCATTTTTATAAAATTCAGTACAGTAATTTGCATTAGCGCCACCATTGTAAACGCCTTTATTTAAAAGAGTTTCTTTTATAATAAAATTACCATCAGTCTTAGCACATGATACCGACGTAAATGTATGAGTTATGGTTGGATTTGCCATTAATTCTGCCTGCGTTAGTTCCAATACAGGTGAACTGTCGCCAAAATCAACCCTATATTTTGAACCACTGTAATTTCTTCCAATTCCTTGATTTGTTACATCAACAGTAAATGAAACATCTACACCTACACAAACCACTTCACTTGTAGAGTTACCTAAACTTGTACCATTTCCGTGAAACAAAAACACCAAACTATACACAGATTTACTGTTCTTTTCAATTTCAAAAACATACGTTCCAATTGCTAAATTGTCAGGGATCGTTATTTCTCCATTTCCAATGTTATAGGCAATGAGAGTTTGTGTACCATTAATTACGTCTATTAAGGTTATTTTGTAATTATCCGTATTTAAATAATTGCAAACTGTAATCTTCTTTTTCGGCAAAATATTACTAGTAGCTCCTGAACTTTGTGTCAACGAACCAAATATGTTTGTTGTTTTTAAACAGGTTAAAGTACAATTAAAAAAAGAACTATTATTTGTTAAATCAGAAGTAGCAGAAGGAATATCACTACTACCTGGAACAATATTAAATGATAAAGTTTCTTCTGTGGGATATGTTTCTGGTGTTGTCCCCAAACCTGTTGTCGCTCTAACCCTTAATTTATAAGTTCCAGCAGGAAGTCCAGCAGGAAGTGTACCATTCATCACAGGAGCATAAAACTCATTTAAAGTTGTTAATATCGTTGGTGAAGTCGGAAAAATCCCTCCAACGTTAGATAATTCTAAAATAAATTGATTATCCAATTGAAATATTCCTGTTGGATTAACGATTACAGAAACTCCTGAACCAGCAGTATAATTAGCTGTATTATTAAATCTAATTAAGTTAATTGTCTGAGAGTTAACACTATATATTGCAGTAAAAAGGAAGATAAATAAAAATAGAATTTTGTAAAAGTGTTTCATTAAGTATATTTTGTTTGCTGTCAGTAATTATATTTTATCCAAATAATTAAACAGGATAATTTATTTATTCCTAAACATGAAAGTTCAAACCTACAGTTTATAATACTATCTCCTTTACGGTTTTCCGTAATGTCGTCTAAATATCATCAAAAAAATCATTTGGATCAAATGGGATATCATCATCTGGATCTTTATCATGGGCATTGACACCAGGCGGATTAAATAATCCCCAACTGTCTTTGATATAATCCCAAACATCAAAACTCGCCACCCAATCAATAAACAATAACCTGAATTCATCAATGGTATTTCTTAATAATTCGATGTAATCTTTGTCAGTAATGCCTTCTTCAAAACGTAAACTTCCTGCCTGCACATACAATTCTCTGGCAGCTTTACGAATAATCGCGGCATTTTCCATTTTTATATCATACAACCCAACCCCTGCAGCTCCAGCAATTTTGGCCGGAATCAGGAACGCATTTTCCATCATAAACCGTACGGTCGTTTCTTGCAAAAACTCGTTTTCTTTGGGTACAATTTCTACTAATCCCATGGTGATTTTTAGGATTTGCTCTGCCTTTTGGTACAAAGGCATTTGCTTTATTTCATCGTGTTTTGACATCTTTTTTTAATTTTAGTATCAAACTATTGATTTTTATTTCCCATAACGTGGGCTTTCCTCCGCAACCATTCCCAATTCCTCTTCACCATCACCCACACGTAGCTGACCATTCATCAACATAGGCAACAACCAATCGCGAAGCGAAGAGAATTCTTGGTTTTCTTTTAGGTTCCTTAAAATCATTTCGAAATGAGAATTTGATATTTTATAAAATTGTTCCATTAAATTATCCTCAGGAATTACAAAATAAAGTTCTTTGATTTTATCCTGTGATAAATTATCTCTTGCCGAACCTGAACTTAAATTTATTAAATAATCGTACAATTGATGTAAACCATATTTTAAATAAGGAATCATTCTCTTGTCGTTTGGTATAATTCCACATACAGCTTGATTAGTTGAAGCTTCAAGGT
Source organism: Flavobacterium sp. ZB4P23 (assembly GCF_003970375.1). NCBI lineage: Bacteria > Pseudomonadati > Bacteroidota > Flavobacteriia > Flavobacteriales > Flavobacteriaceae > Flavobacterium > Flavobacterium sp. ZB4P23. Next base: position 351,971 of record NZ_RYDK01000003.1, on the reverse strand, counting down.
CAATTAAACTGACTTGTCCAGCAGTTGCACCATACATCGCCATTAAAATAGTCCCTCTTTGAAACAACTTTGCACTTGAATTGTCTAACCCTTTTTGGGTTATAAATTTTCTCGAAGAAATAATAAAAGAGGCATTAACTTCCCCACTATTAATCCAAGGAATTGTTCCATTTTCGAAGTATTCTTTTTTAGATTTTAAAGGTGTTCCTCCAGAACCAGTTTCTGCAATATCTTTGACTTTTTTTACCTCCCAACCCTCCGGAATTTCTCTTTTCAACTCATCATTCCAAACCATTTTACCTCCAGATGTTTTATACGGTTTTCCAATGCCCACCCCGTCCTGCGGACACCCCTCCGAAGGAGGGGAATAAGGAAAATCAAACTGCACAAACCAATAGTCATAAAGCGTTTTTGCCATCGCTTCCAGCTCGGTATTGATGCGGTTGTTGAGTTCTATTTTAGAATCTAAATCAGAAAGGACTTTGGCTATTTTTTGTTGAATATTTGAGTCCGTTGGTAATTTAGTCTTAAGATTTAATAACACAACCTTATCTAATTCTGATTGACCAGAACTTCCAGTCATAAAAGACATTAATGTTTTTTCAAATGAGAAAAGTAAATAACTTAGACATTGTGCTTCGTAATACGAATTACATCTTAATAATAAAATATGCGAATCCGTTATTAGACGATGATTTTCTGGAAGTTCATTTACAAAAGCACATCTTCCAGCTGTTCCTGTTCCAGTAGAATTAATTAAGATGTCACCTCTCTTGACAAATTTTGATTCAGAAATTTGTTTAGTATCATCAGTATATTGAGAAAATGAATAATCGATCTTACCATTTCGAATACATTTTTGATTTAAAACAATGATTGAACTATTTTCAACATATTTTGGTGTTATTCCTTTAATTGAGAAATTAACAAAATCAGATACTTGTTTCCAATTACTCATATCTCAACCCCTTTAAATTATTCTGAATCTCTACTTCTAATAAAATATTTTTAATTATTTTGTTTGACCCGGAAAGGGTCGAACGTCTATAAAAAAACATACTCCAAATTGGTTCGACCCCAAAG